>NZ_JBQCKK010000014.1:0-115357 GCF_051967035.1 Brevibacillus sp. SAFN-007a
CTAGGGAATTCAGGGCTACAGCCGCCTAATAATACAGCCTCAATTAATATCTGTCTACTTGACAGGGGTCAGACCAATCCTACGCGGTCTCTTCTTTCTTATACACTTCTAACCTCAACATAAACGCCAGCTTGTAAAAAGCAGTTGACTTTTCCCGATAATATTGGCGCTCGCTTAGACCAAGCTCAGGCCAGATCCCATAGTCGGTTGCTGTCTCATCTTCAAGGTAACGCTTGGTGATGATCGCCCGCTGCTTTTTGCTGAGCCGACTGACGGCGCGTTCCACTCTCTCTGTCAGGATCCGCAGCCGCTCCTCGGTATCGACGTTCCAGGTGGCGCACTCCTCGGCCGGCGCGCCGGTCTTGTTTGTCAGGCCGTGAAACCTTGGCTCATACGATGGTGTGTTGCTCATTTCCCGTCTGACGAATCCGATCTGGTTGTATATTCTTGCTGTCTCTAGGGCTTCCTCAACCCTTCTTTGTGTCTCTTTACGGTCGATTTTCGGCAGGAATGACATTTGTGTGCTCATCTTCGCTCCCCCTTTTCAGGTTGCCCATGGTATAATTCTTTTGGCGTAGAAAACGTTTGGGCTTCCTTCCGGGAGCTCTTTTTTTATTGGTTCAATGTTGTCTCAATTCGCTGCACGTTGTGCCTAAAATCCTTGCAATTCGTACAGTTAACGGGAGTGTCAGCTTCTTGATACCTTTTCCACTTCTGTCCGCCATATCATCCCGGCTAATTCCTTGCGCTTCCCGTAGCGACCGAATAATCATACTCTCGCCCTTCAATTAGAGCGCATGCCGGAGCTTCCAAAACCGCCTGTGCCGCGCTCTGTTATGTCCAGCTCGTCCACCACTTCAAACTGTGCGATGGGGGCGGTAGCCAAGATGATGACGTCCTCTACCGCCACGAGATCGAAGCCTGCTGCGCCTGCGGTTGCATATCGAGGAATCACCGCGTCAGGATGAAGTTTCTTAATTTTCACGGGAATCATTGCTTTCGCTCCTCTTCACACGAAATATTGTGTTAAGACGTACACTTCTTTTGCGTGAGATTCACCACGTAGGTACATATCAACGTTAAAATACGAGTTTGTTCTCTTGTCCAGGATTAACTCATTTCCGTTGTGCATCCCCCAGATGTGATTGCTTGTAATCGGACGACCCTTCCGGTGCTCCATCGAGCTTGGTTTCCATTCAACGACAACAATGTCGCCCTTTTTCAGCTGATCGAACTGTTCTTTACTCTCCAATTTGTTGATCTGCATACCGTTCGCCCTCCTGATCTCCCTATACAAAGAGTTAACTTTCTAGCTGGCAATCATCTTTTTACTAGAGTCGAAGCTTTTCCCGTCCGTAAACCCGCGTTCATAAGCTCCGTGATCACCGCCAAATGATGCGCCAATAGGTTTGGCTTTTTTCATTTTCATGCTTTCTCGTTCTTGTACAACGAGTGCATCCTTAACTAAAACAAGACCCCAATTATTTTTCTCAACCTGTTCTTTAAATTTTTGATCCAGCCCATGCAGATAACCTCTCAAGTAGTCGTTTACCAGGTAGGTGATTTCCGCTTTCCAGTAACCACTTTCTTTTAGTTCTTGCCGATATTTTGATAAATGGTACTTGATCGCTTCACATGCGAATTTGAAAATTTCAATTGCCAAAGACACGTCTGAGTCGAGGCCAACAAACCTAATTTGGGAGGCGCCGCTCTTCTTGTTAACGTAACTAAAGCATCGAAAGTTCTCTGCAATGGTTGCGGACAAACTCTTTTTCCACCAGATGGTTTTGCCGTATTCGGTTGCATGTTCATGAATCACGTTCTTATCCTGCTTTTCCTCGTGTTCTTCAACGTCTTGTATAGATAATCCATGCTCTGCCAACACACGTTGCGCCATTAACATAGCTGCTTGTGCTTCTTGTTCTGATGGATTGTTACTCGCGAGTGCCAACGCTTTTCGAACTTTCCGCAAAATATTCTCATTCATCAAGACAACCCTCTCCTCGCCGTTTTTTCGCAATTGTGCTTGTCTCAAAACTTCCGATATGCTTCTGCAGCTTCCGCCTCCGTTTTCATATCCATCATGTAGAGCATAGATCCCTCGATCTCTCTGATCTGCTCCTCGCTATACCCCTTCCGCTGCATGGCCAGAATCATGTACCCGATCGCTGCTTGATTGGTCATCAGTCACACCCCTGTTCTTTTGTCCCCACCCTTTGTGCCATAATGACCACAAGGGAGTTGATTTCATGGAAAAATCGTTCTACTACTCGGTGCCTTGGTCCGAAGCCAGCTACCTGAAAGAAGCGCTGCAGGCGATGGAGATACCGTTTGCCATTGAGCAGCCGTCCGATAGATTACAGCTCGCTCCTGGCGAAGTAGCCTTTGTCTTTCCTGATCTACACGTCCGTGTCTACAATCATGTTCGTGAGCTATTCGGAGGTCACGGCCTCCGCTACTGAGTGCACGTTTTCTCCCAGCCAATCTTCTTTCACGCACTGCTTTTGCCATGCAATTTGTTCCGCATGCGATAGTTGCTTGATTGAAGTCGTCAATTTAACCACCCTTTCGCATCATGATAAAATGACCGTCCATGATGTCCTCTAAGGTAAAGCGATCGCTGTAGCCATAGGACAGCCAGTAGGCCCGAAGTGCCTCCTGCTGCTCCTTTGGATCATCCATTTTCAGTAGCCTTTCTGGCACTGGAATCCTCACCGGTACATCGCCCATAATCTTACCCGGCTGCTGCTCTCTTTTCATCAGCCTCACCTCTGAATCGGTTATCCAGGGAAACGAATTTGTTGAACTCTTTCAAGAATGCGAGTTCCACCGTCCCAGTAGGGCCGTTGCGCTGCTTGCTGATAATGACCTCAACAACGTTTTTGTTTTCCGATTCTTTGTCGTAATAATCGTCCCGGTAAAGGAAAGCGACAATGTCAGCGTCTTGTTCGATTGATCCAGACTCTCTCAGATCTGACAGCATGGGGCGCTTGTCCTGGCGTTGCTCGACCGATCTGCTGAGCTGTGAAAGGGCAACCACTGGCACATCCAACTCTTTTGCAAGGGCCTTCAGCGCCCTTGAGATTTCCGAAACCTGTTCTTGCCGATTAGCCTTTAACGAACTTCCGATCAACTGCAGGTAGTCAATGATGACAAGATCAAGACGCCCGCATCTTTTTTTCAATTTTCTGCACTTGCGACGTATGTCGGTAACGGATTGCCCCGCGGTGTCATCGATATAGATTGGTGCTCTGCTCATTTTGCCCGTCGCCATGGTAAGCTTCATCCAATCATCTTCATCGAGCATGCCCGTCTTTAATCGCGATGCGTCTAGGTTACCCTCAGCTGAGAGCATACGTTGAACCAATTGGGACGTAGACATTTCCAACGAGAAGATCGCTACTGTTGCATCAGCTCTCAATCCTGCGTTCTGAGCGACGTTTAGGGCAAATGCTGTTTTACCGACTGATGGCCGTGCTGCCAGTATGATCAAGTCGCTACGCTGAAAGCCTCGGGTCATTCGGTCAAGATCGGAATAGCCGCTGGGGATCCCGGTTACTTCTGTTTTTAACTGGCTCAGCCGTTCAATGGTGTCGTACACATCCATCAACGCGTCTCGCATTGGGGTGAAGTAACTTCCTCCCAGGCGATCTTGTCCAATATCCGCCAGCAACTTTTCTGCTTTATCAACCAACTCAGTCACAGAAATTGATGAATAACCCTCTTCTACAACGGCAGTTGCCCTTTGGATGACCTGCCGCTGGATCGCCTTTTCCTTGACGATTTGGGCGTAATATTCCACGTTTGCGGCAGTCGGGACAGCTTTCGCGAGGTCTGTCATGTATGTAACGCCGCCCGCCTCGGTGAGTAGTTTCTGATCTTGCAGCTTTGCCGTTACTGTAACGAGATCAAATGGTTCGCCGTTGTCGTAAAGCTCGGTCATCGCTGTATAAATACGCTCATGGGCTTTTTTATAAAAATCATCGGGTTGCAATATCTCACGTACAGTTTCCATCGCCTCTTTGGCAAGAAAGATGGAGCCGAGTACAGATTGTTCAGCCTCATTGTTATGTGGAGGGATCAGATCAAGCACCCTGCCCACCCCCTAAGTTTCGCAGCCGATAATCTGGTCCTGGCATTCTCAGCACTTTGGTCCCGTTCATCATGCGGCTGACGTTTCGTGACCCTAGATGTTTTGTTAGCTCATCCGAGTTGTAGTTTGTTGTAAAGATCGTGCTTTTGCCCTGGCGGCTATCAATAATTTCGAACAGTTTCTTAACAGCCCAGCTTTCAGCATCGTGGTTCCCCCGATATTCGGCACCGATATCATCCAGAACCAGCAAATCAACCGTCTCCAACAATTCCAGCCATTGCGCTTCCGTTACCTCCGGATCCCGGTTGTATGTCGCTCTGATTTTGCTTAAAAGTTTCGGGACGTTGATAAACAGGCAGGAGTGGCCTTTTTTTATGAGTGCCTTGGTCACAGCTGCTCCCAGATGACTTTTGCCAACCCCGCAAGGTCCAGTGAGGAGAATGTTTTCTCCACTCCCCGGAACAAAGGTTTCAGCGAAGTGGCTCATCTTCTCTTTCGCTCGTCCCAAGTCCAACGTAGTCGGATAGTAATTTTCAAATGCTGCGCCTCTCAGATTCGGAGTTAGCAAGCTGTTTTGATCAAACAGTCGAAAAGGTTTCTGGCGTTTCAACTGCTCATTCTCCGCCATAACGCGCTCCACCATTTCTCGTTCCTCGCACTTTAGGCAAACCACCTTCCCTGTTGATTTGCGCTTGGTTGCCAGGGATCCGCATAAATCGCACATTACCTCTTCGAAATCATCAAAAGAGATTGCTGTACTGACCCGTCTGTTCGAAATCAGGCTTCCCATCGCTTCGAGCATGCGCCTTGCCTCCTTCCTTGTCGCCTGCAAGTCTTTCGTGCTTGCGATTCACCAAGCGGATAAACTTTTGCCGCGCCTCATGTTCCGAAGTCCGCCGGATGATGCCCAGTGTGTATTTCTCATCCTTGTCGTCATGATCCATGTGATGGACTGTGAGCGCGTAAAGGATGATGGCGGAGTTGGCTTCGCTCGTCCGCTTCTCGCTGCTGGCCGCAGCTTGCAGCTTGTCCCACGTCTTACGCGCAACATTCGCTGATAGGGTGCCTGTCCTCCTCACCAAACGAATGGTGTTGAAGTATTCAACGAACAGCTTTTTGGGCAATCCAGTCCCCATCGGGTTGATGAGCATTTGCGAATCAACAAAGATCTCGACGTCCTTTTTTGAGCGCAACTGCTCGGGAAAATGTTTTACAAGTTCTTTGTGTTCTACATTGCTGTTATTACTTGCTGTTCTAGTATGGGGATCGCATTGGGGATTCTGTTGGGGGTTCATTGGGGAATCACCACAATTCATATCGCCTTCACCCCTTGGTCTATCAACGTTTTTGTCCCCTTCTTCATTGGGGATTGATTGGGTACTGTATTGGGGAACTGATTGGGGAAAATTCGAGACAGGTTCCCGCTTGTAAGTATGCAAGTTCTGCATGCTCTCATAGTTGAGAATCGTAATTTTCAGCCCTTGCTTTCGGCATTGCCCGTTCTGCTCGACCAGAATAAGCCCATCCTTTACAAGGGTTGCTAATGAGTACCTAACCTGGTCCCTTGTCCATCCTGTCGCCTCTGCGATCCCTGACGCTGAGGTAATCAGCTGCCCTCTCAGGCATTGTGCCGAATCCTTGAAGTTGGCCTGCTCAACTAGATCGAAGAATAGCAGCTTGTCCCTTTTGCTTCGGAAAGTCAGACGTGGAAGGACAAAGAACCCCGTCGAACCGTATGTAGTTGCATCCATTCCCCGCTCTCCTCTACCAGTGGACTTGTTTTTGTAGGAATTTCCATCCTTCTGTCGAAGTGGTTCGATGTCCAGACTTACCAAATCATGACAGGAAGGAGGAGAAGTCATTGGTGTTTACTTTTAAAAGCCCTGTTGGCTTAATGAAAATTTACCCCGATCCCCATACCCGAATGTTCGCTTTAGCAATTGGCGATACCGTGTATGGTCATTATCCTAGTGCCATTGCTGCCGCAGATGATGTCTATACTCATAGCACCGGGTGCTTTGAGTGGGATGAGCTTGCTGGGAAAGTTGATGCCCCCACTGACATTTACGAGTGGAACCGGGTTTAACTACGTTCTTCTATCGTTGGCCACATCTTCTCTCGGGCATCCCGAAAGATTAATGTAGCTTCACGAAAAGTCAATCGATGACGCTTCATCAGGTCAATGAACTCTTTTGTTACTTGGCCAATCGGCGTCGTCCCCGCGACACCAACTCTGTTACTCGCCAGCTCATCCTGCACGATTTCCCGGATGCGTTGTTCATCCATCGCACTCACCTCCTTTCTTGTAGGATTTTCCATCTTCCTGTCGAATACTGAAGTCGTCAAAACTCCCAGTTACAGGAAGGAGGTGAAACCATGTACTCAGTTGAGCAACTGCAGGCATTGGATTACTTGCTGAAAAGAATTACCAGAGAAGACTCCTTTGCCATGTACAATAAAAACTTAAAGCTGGTTATTGAATTTAATAATTTGCTTTGGTACGGAGATTTCATCGAAATTGACGGAAGAGGAGCCAGCCAATTATTCATCGATGATGCTGGAAGGATCGTCAGAGATACTTTTTATCCAACTGGCAACAACGCAGCTTCTCCTTTTAAACAAATATGGGATTCCTTCGTTGCTTTAGCAGTAAAAGCAGATGACCAATGGTGGGGGAATCCTTTCAATCGAATTACTGATTTACCCCTACTGTTCGAAACTCTTATTCAAATTCTGGAAAGAGCAGATATATCAGTCGGATGCAGCGCATTTCGCCCCTATTTACTGAACGCTCAAGCCGTAGACGGCACACTCCGATTGCCGTTTATAAATCTGGGAGAAGAGAAAATAAAACTCGTTTCCATCATCGAGTTACATGACTGAATCCCTCATAGTAACGGTTGATAGCCCGCCATACTGCTTCTTCCTTTTCTGCTTCCGTGGCATAATGACCATCAAGGATTTCAGAGATTCGCTTTCTCAGGTGAGAGAGCGGATCTCTCTGGATTTTTCGTTCTGGTAGTACGAAGAATGCCCTATCTACCCAATCACGGAATACATCCAGGCTCATTGCTTCAAGCTCATTGGATGTTGGCAAGAATTTATCCAGCCCCTTTTCCATCCTACTCACCTCCTCCCTTTGTCACGAGGCCGCTGACAGCCCTGCCCACTCTGCCAGCACCACCGCCCTAGAAACGGCCCGTATTGACCTCGTTATGTATGGATGGTATCGACCACCCGTGGAAGGCCCAGAACGCTCTCTGGAGCTTCCACGCGGGGCCGAGGCCACGCGTTACTGCTTGTCCACCGCCGAAATTATGTGGTATGATGTTTTTAACCAATAAGTCGCCTCTCGTTCCCGCGAGAGGTTTTTTCTTTTGTCAGGAACTTGCGGATCTCCCAGCCCTTGCACAGCGTTCCCCGGTACCTTCCGTCTTTCATCAGCCTATATGGTTGTCTCACGCGATCCCCTCCTGAAACCGTCTCGCTATCCACTCCGATTCACGCTGTTGCTTTGCTTCCCTAACCAGTTGTGCCGCTTCCTGCATCTGAACCGCGTCAAAGGTCATTCCAAGAGTCTGCCGACGATTTGCTGTCGCTTCTAGTGCTTCTGCGATCAGATGCAATTGCTCCTCGTCGAAGCCGTCAAATAAACGGTCCAACTGCTTGGTATTAATTGCTGCTTGCAAGGTTACTGTGAGTTTTTTGTGGTACATGCTGTCGCCAAGTCCTTTGTAACGCCTTGCTTCTTCTGCAAGAGCCTGTACGATGAAACCATACTGTTTACCTGTCATGAGCTTATCCCCCTATCGAACCGCTACAGCCGGTTCAAGTTGATCGATTCGCGGCATAGCAACCTGCTCGGTTAACGCTTCAATGTTCCACATCCGCCCGATCTCGCGCATTTCAGCTCTGTCCTCACGATCTGCTGCGTAGAGATACGACTTAATGGCTGGGATCACATCGGCAACTTCTTTGATGTGGCGCTTCGCTTCGGTTGTCAGCTGGTAGGTGCCTCGCATGGCGGCTCGATTCGCAACTGGCTCCTTATCGATCAGCTCTTCAACTGCTGCCAGGGCTTGCTTGAGCTGTCTGCGCAAGTTATGTAGTGTTTCCGAGACGTTTTGGTTCAGAGCTGGATCAACCGGCACCAACCCCAGCGGATCGAGGCCATATGCGTGAGACAAGAGGTCGCATCCCTCGTACCACTCAAGTGCTATGCACCACTCTGCGGCAAGAGCAATGTCGGGTTCAATCTCCCCGCATTCCACCTTCGATACCTTCTTGGGATCAATCCGAAGATGGGTAGCCACTTGAATTTGCGTTCGCATGTTCGGATTAGGGTTATTCACCCGGTAATGTCGCAGATATTCTCCAAAATTACCCATGGAAAACGCTCTGTTCGCCATATGTTCGTTCTCCTTTCAGTTGTCAATGGACTGTATGATGGGGGTGTGCTCATCTTTCGCCCTTCCTTGATTGGCTCGGGGCGTTTTTTTATCCATCCGGGCTTGATCCAGTAACAGGTTGAAGATCACATTCTCCTGCAGCAACACGCTGCGTTGCAGCTGCTCGGCTGGGCCGCGTAAATCTTTGGAGGCCATACGGACCTCATAGCAGTATGTGATCAGTGCCGCCTTGAGCTCATCAGCTGCGCGGACGACACGAGGATATTGCATAATGGACATTCGGTTTTCACCATCTTTCTTGAGGCTTGTCCTACGACACCGGGCAGGCCCGGTGCGATCATTCGTTTGCCGCTTTCTTTCTTGGTTCTGGGTTCGTTTCCGTTTTGGAGAAATACGGGGCGAATGCAGCGGTGAAAGCTTCGAGGCGATCCCGCTCCCCATAAGTGACCTTGCCGATTTTCAGCTGTGTTTTTTTCCGTCTCGCCATGTCACCACCCCCCTGTAACTTACTTATGCAGGGTGGGTAGGAGGACGACCCAAGCGATTTCATGCTGATTCACCTCCACAATTCACGCTGATTGTGTTGAAACATCACAATTCTTTTCAAAAAAATTTGTCCATGGAAAATCTAAAACGCTAGCAATTTTTTTTGCTACTTTAACACTAGGCGTAGTTCCTTTTTCAATTTTAGTGTACCAACTGCGATCAATACCTGCTAACTCAGCTACCTGCTCTTGTGTCATGTTTTTCTCGGATCTAATGTTAACCAGCCAGTGATTCGGATTCATTGAACCACCTCCTTAGCGATCTTTTAACACAATAATACTGTGCAAAAAAATCACAGTCAAGTTATTTGTGATTTTTTTGCTCAAATATTCCATTGTGATTTTCCGTCACTTATAATAAATAAAAAAAACAAATTAAAGGAGGGGGACAGAGTTGACATTCGGGGAAAGATTAAAGCTACTCCGCACCCGCAAACAACTATCACAGCAAGCTTTGTCTGATCGTCTCGGCCTGAATAGATCCACCTATGCCAGATACGAAACGGATGATAATCAGCCTGACTATGATACCCTCCAAACTCTTGCAGATTTTTTCGAGGTGACAGTTGATTATCTTTTAGGTAGAGAAGCTATTCATGGTACTGCTGTATTTGGTGAGAAGCAACAAAACAATATTTCTGATGATCTATCGTCGATTAAGCCTCTCACCAAGGATAAAATGCTCCAAGAGCTAACTAATGACGATCCTGACGATATCTATTTTCTAGACGGCTATTTAGAAGCATCAGAAGAAGAAAAAAAGGAAATTAGAAGACATTGGCTAGAGATTAAAAGACAGATGCGCGAGAACAAAATAAAGCAAGCTTCTCCTATATCTCTCCGTGATTTCAATGAGAAAATTAAAAAGCCCGATTAACAGAGTGGGCTTTTTATTATAGCACAAAAACGAACATATGTTCTAATTTTCGTATGTTGGTTTGGTGAGGAGGAACCCACACATGTACACAAAAGAACTTTGTACCTCACAAACCTGGCTTGAAGAAATGGTGTATAACCTGCTTCGCTACCATGGATTTGAACAGCCAGAAGACATTGATGTACTTGAAATATGCCGAACATTCAATATTGAGGTTTGGTTCAGCGAAGGGCGAAGCCGATCCTTTCCTCACCCGCTAAAGGCCGGTTGGTTCGTCATCCAAGTTGACTCCACCCTTTGTGAAGAGGAGCAGAGAGAAAAAATCGCTCACGAACTTGGCCATCTTATCTTGCATTGTGGCGCACAACCTGGTCTTCCCGAGCTTATGATTTGCATGCAGGAGTCTCAAACGAATCACTTCACCGAACATCTGTTGGTGCCGTTTTACATGTTTGACCGACTCTTTTACCGGGTAAACCGCTATGAAGCACCCAAGTACATAGCCAGGCTGTTCCGCGTTACGGAGAAGATCGCCCGGCAGCGGTTTGAGCGATTCTTGAGCAGGGCATTTCAGCGTGGATTTGAACACTACATTTAGCATAGTTGAAAACAAGAATTGATTCTTACTTAAATGACCATTAGAATTAACAACAGAATTCATGGAATAATTAAGAAGTACAGGAGAGTTTTTGATCTTTTAGCAACTTGTGATGGGGTGATAGGTATGTCGGGGGTCCCTTTTTTAACAACGTTCATTAAAGATTTCCCATTGATTATGGTTATAGGCTTTTCCGTATTCTTGGTAACCACAGTTGGAAAGATTGTCAAAGCCTTCATCAGATATGCAAAAAAATCTGATTTCGATAAAATATTTGACACAAAAGACCAAAAGAGTTGGGAATCTGGATTTAAACAGCTTATATTTGCGCTACTTCTGATCCTTTGCGCTCATCTCATTGGAGGAGTCATAGCTTTTTCAATAAACACTAGTAATGCACAGCCAATACTTCCTAATTTTCTGGGTGGACTCATCATTTTAACATTACTCCTTAGTTTCATTCTCATAATGATTCATTGGTGCTTAAGACAGTTCGTGGCACCTTTGTATTCAACAATAGTACGACGAAATTATGAACCCGATTACGAAAAGCACAAACGGTATTTTAAATATCTACTCCTGACCAATTTCATTAGTGCATATTTATCTATTTATTTCGTTTCCATAGTGTCTATGAACCAGCTTTTTGCTGGAAGGACAGATTGGCTATCCCTCCTCGTGTCAATTTTAGCAAATACACTGATTGCTTTGTTTTATTTTCATTTCTCCGTTCATTTGTATCGAGATGTGTTTAAAATTGAATCTCCGTCCGGGAAGTTCTCGTACAAAATGATCATCCCACATATTGAAACCGTACAGAATCATCCGCTTTTTGTTTTATATTCCTTAGACTCTAATCGAATTGTTCTTGGCAATCACCCTAACGAAGATAAGTGCAATCATCTTTATGTGTATGATCGAGATAAGCACCGATATTTACTATTTATGAAGAGTGAAATTAATGAACCTTAGCCGAATTTGAATTTGAATAAAACAAAAGGAGCGCCGGAGCGCTCCTTTTATACTGCAATCTTTTTGTTTTTTTCCATATTGACCAAGATGTCTTTAGCTTCTTGGTATTTATCAAATACGACTTTTTCTTTCCCGTTCACGAATAATGTTTGCCGCGTCAATTCTTTATCCGCATTAAAGTAGTAGGTGTCTATAACTGCCAAATCATAAGCAGTTGTGGACGTTACTGTAAGCTTAACTGCGCCTCCAGCCAAGGCTTGGGTTTCATAATGGGCACCTGCAGATACGGCCTCCTGGATGATTTCGTTGATATCCGGTCCTTTGTACATTAGCAGGGCTGCAACATCTTTGATGGAATTACTCATACAATCCCCAACCTTTCAATTTTTTGTTTTAGACTTTGAATGATCTCTGGCAATGCTGCCCTCGCCATAGTAAAGTCGTATGTTTCCCATTCATCAATTCCACGCTTCAATTTTAATTTTAAGTTGGAATTGATGCTTTTCATGATATAGGCAAGATTGTCCGGAGAATTTTTCAAGAACTGATTTGTGGACGAAGCAGGCAATTGGTTGCCTCTTGGATCAATCCTGGTATCTGTTATTAACTTATCCACTTGATCAAGAATATCCTGTTGATGTACTTTATGCAATTCTTCTCTGATTAGCTCATCACGCAATTTGTTGCGTTTTTCGGTGATTGTGTTGTCTAGCTTGGCATATTGGAGTTTCTTGTAGTCCTCTATCTCTTCCTCAGTATGCCCTTGTTTTCTCAAAGCATCAGCAAATGACTCGATTTTTGCCTGTTGAGCATTTATTTCAGCGGTGATCGCTTGACCATAGTGTTTAGCAACCCCATCCGCGAGAAACTCCTTCGTGGTTCCGATGATTCTCCCTTCTGTATCAACTTCCCCAATGTCTCGGTTTTGGGGAACACGGTCAAATTCAATCTCAATTACTTTCCTGCGTTCGCCTTTTTCTTTCGCACCGGTATAAAATGCCCAAAGCTCATCGAGATCAAGCTCTTTGTGATAAATAACATGGGCTACATTATCGATTGCATCGTTAGCATCAGGTATTTTACGTAAAGCCCGACCAATAAACTGCGCATACGGCGGTAGTGTGCGGAATGGTCTGAAAATCGCTGCGATGCTGATGTTTGCGTGGTCAAATCCCTCGCCCAACATATTAACGTTCACCAGAACATCGATTTGAGCTTTTTTGTATTGAATAATGGTGTCTTCTGCTTCATCCGGTTGATCACTAGTAACGACGGCTGCAGTCAATCCATGCTGCTCATAAAGATGTTTGATCTCCCGAGCATGTTCAATGCCACAAGCAACTGCTATGATCTGGTGATGTGCTTTACCGAGTTTTCGTTTTTCATTTAATCGTTCAATACTCATCTTGACGATGGTTTCGCTGCACTTTGTCGAGTAAGCAACCGATCTTGTTACCCAGTTTTTATCCATCTGTTCAAGAGCTGTTTCCTTGTCTACTCTCTCACCGTCGATTACAAACTCAAGCCTCTCATTTGTATAATCTTCAGCAACAATATTTTTGATAAGGCCATCACTGATCGCATCCGCTAACTCGTATTGGTAAATGATTTCACCGTCCAACTCTTTTAAATCAGACCTAAAAGGAGTTGCCGTTAATTTTACGATTTTCTTGGCTGTAAAATGTTCTAACGTTTTTAGCCAAGATTCGGCGGCTGAATGATGCGCCTCATCAATGATGATCATGTCAAAAAAGTCCTTGTCCAAAATGTTAACAAGGGCTTTCTTAGATGTTGTGCTATATACTTTTTGAATGTTCGCAATAACAATGTCTGCACCTTCTAATAGCCTTAGCACCCTTCTTTTATCAGCAGGGGTTGCGAAACCAGCATAGCGGTATACAGAAGGGAGCTTTTCTTCATCGATAATTACATTCCTTTTCTGCCAGAAATTAGAAAACACCCTCGTATCGAATGCCTCAGAGATCCCCTCGCGGATAACCAAGTTTGGGGTAATTACAAGCACACGTCCGTCACTGATTTCGTACGGCGCAATAGCAATAAGGCCAGTCTTTCCGGTACCAGTTGGCAGAACAATCATTTTATGCGATTCCGGGTCCTGGATAAATTCTTCCTTTAAGCGCGTATGAGCAATGCGTTGTGGCAACCGCAACTCTTGGTTTCCTGTAATAAAGGCATCGGTTTTTTTAAAGTAACTCATGCGTCCTCCTAGCATCTTCTCATTTATTTCGGACATTCCCTAATGAAATTATACGGAAGACGCAAATAATATTTTGTCGAATTCTGTCAATGATTTAAGTAAATTTACCCTTGTACAAATTTTTATCCACCTTTGGTCCGATGCAACGGTTTGTAATTGGTTCGCATTTCGTTACTGATGTGATTGCGCACAGTCTTTTCGCTGATGAAGAGTTGTCCGGCAATCTCTTTGGTTGTCTTATCTTGGACCAAGAGTTCAAACACTTCTCTTTCGCGATTCGTTAACAACGGCTTGGTTTGGTCGCTACCCTTCAATCGTGCCACCCCTCCTTGTGGGCTCTACAGGAACAAGGTTGAGGGATTACAGAGTCACCTTATCCTATGATGGGGGGTGGGTGATGGTGCCGGAATTTCAAGGATTTTAGGCTTTTGCCTTACATCCTATTCAGAAAATGGGCAATGGGTTCCGAAGCACCACAGCAGAAACATCTTGGGTTATCCCGCCATGCCGAAATCGAGGTGAAATCGACAGGCTGTCAGTTGTCTCTTTGGCCAAACAGGCTGGCGTACGGCCCGCTTGGGGAGGCTGGCGTCGGAACCCAGAGGCCAACACCGCCCCCGACACCTTCAGTCTATTCACGTAGCGCGCTGGCTGCTCCCTTCTTTCCCGTTCCTTTTTCCGGGTTCTTGGCGGGCTTGCTTCTCCCGCAGCCTCCCTCCGCTCCATCCATAACCGGGCTGCCTACGCTGCCGTCAAGCCTTTACAGAAACGGCATCCGCTGGTACGTCTGCTCAAATTTTTCGCGCAACCCCTTCGCCAGCAGCGTAAACGAGCCGACCGCAATCACGAAGGCCACCAGCGGCGCCAGGAAAATCCAGGTGTAATGGCTGTACACAAATCCCCGGTACGATCCGAGAAGTCCTGCCCATTCGTGCGTAATCGAGTGAAACAAGACCGGGTCCATCGTCATTTTCGTCCCGCCCACGAACAGATCGAACATCCCGAGAATCCCCATCAAGGTCATGATCGCGACCATTTCCGTCACCAGGATCAGGAGAATCTGCTCCTTCAAATGCGGGAGAACATGCCGGAAGATGATTTGCTCGCGGCCCGCTCCGAGCGAGACGGCAGCCAGGACGTACTGCGCCCCCTTGATCTGCTCCGTCTGTTGCCGAATGGAGGAAGCGACAGAGGGCACGCCCAGGACGCCGACCACCCCGACAAAAAACAAAACAAGCGTAGAAGTCGGTAGCAATGGATTGACACTGATGCCCTTCAGCAAGAAATAGACCGGGATGAAGATCGGCATGTAGCTCCAGGCATTTTCGATCGCCAGCCACCAGCGCTGGGGCTTGTCCTGCATGCCGAGGTACAGGCCGAGAATGGTTCCAAGCGACAAGCGCACGGCGGCCACCGCCAGCGTAACGAACACGGTATAAGGCGCACCGTGAAGCAGCAAGGTCAGCAAGTCGTAGCCCCATTTATCCGTTCCCAGCCAATGCTCTTCCGAGGGAGGCAACGGCGGAGAGACAATGACTGTTTTGCCGTTCACCACTTCGTTGCGAAGCTTTGCTTGAAAATCCAGCTCATACGGCGCGACAGAAGGTCCGACCAGACCGATCAGCACAAGCAGCGCCACCAGGACGCCTCCGGTCCACAACGACCAGTTGAATCGTTTTTGCATAGAAAAACCTCGCTCGTTCCGATTGAAATTCGCATTATTTGTAGACGACCAGCCGTTCAAACACATACAGGGCCGCGCGGATGAGTACGTACACCAAAATCGAGAGCAAGCAAATCCCGAGCAGCCCGATGACCGCCGCATTGAACTGGTAACCGCCATCTTTCGTGAAAATAAAGCGAGTCAGACCGACGACGTTGAGCAGATACTCCACGATAAACAGGTTGGCTACCGTAATCGCGATCGTCTTTTTCAAATCCGCCACGAGAAACGGCTTGATATTTTTGTACACATGATGGGTAAGCACATGCCAAATGCCCATCCCTTTGGCAAGCGCTGTCTTGATGTAGTCCTCGCCGCCGATCTGGGCGTACTTGAGACTGACTACCTTCATCAGGAAAATCGTCGGCCCGATGGAAAGCAGCGTCATCGGAAACCAGTCATTGGCCGAATCGCTGGCAGGCGACAGCGTGATGATGCGGATGTTCGTCAGCTTGTAAAAGGAGACTGCCGCCAGAATCGCCATAAAAATCAGAATAAAATCCGGAATCGTCGCCACCAGATTCAAGATTTTTTGCAGCTGACGAACCACCCGGAAGCGCTGCAAAAACAAGCCGAACACGAGACTGGCCACAACCGCCATGCTGACGCTTGCAAACAACAGTTTGAACGTGTTCACGGCAAACGGGACGATATCTTCCGCAATGCTTCTCTCCTGTTGGCCCAAATCATACGTTCCAAGAGAACCGCTCGCGATCTGCTGGATCAAAAAGACAGTATGCACGACGATCTCTTCCGGGGCGAAGACGATTTCGTCCTTGACCGTATACAGCATAAACGGCCCGCCGCAGACGACGATCACCAGGAAGAACATCCCTAGCAGTTGTTTCCCATACGACAAGCACTCCTACCCCCTTACTGCTTCCAACCATACACCATCTGCAAACAATCATCCACACACCGCTGATATTTTTATGTTTTTTTATTTTTCAGACAAGCGAGCGCCAAACCGTCGGCGCAGCCTTCGCTACACGTATGCTGGACGCGCCTGTCTAACAAAAAAGACGGCCAAAAGCCGCCTTTTACCGAAACACCACTATTTGAATTTCCATTCGTCCCATGTCGTGCAGATCGAGCGGAGCTGTCAGCGCCGTCCCTGTCACATCCTTCAAATCTTGGTGCTGCACAAACAACGGCGGCGTAATATCGACGAGCACCCCGCGATTGGACAAAAGCGTGCTGGCGTTGCCTGAGATCATGTTTCCCAGCTCGGAAATCGCGCTTTTCCCGATTTCATCCATCTCTTGTACAGGAAAACCACCCATCATGGCAGAGACAATACGCAAAGCCAACTCCTCTTGCAGACCAAAAAACACGTCTCCTTCCAATTGACCTGTCATCCCGATGCGAATCCAGGTGTGGCCCTCCAAATTGCTCCATTCCTTTTCGGATAGCTCCCCACGCGAGATTCCTACGTTGCACACTTGCTGAATCACAGAGGAGGCTGATTCAAGAAACGGATCTAGGTATTGGACTAACATTTGCGCTTTCTTCCTTTCCCGGGCAATTATCTCTGCTATAGGACTATCATAATGTCGATATTTGGCAGATGCAAGACTATCACAAAAACTTTATAGGCAGAAGGTCACTTTTCCTGCGAAGGTCCGGAAACCAATCCTCTACTTTCGCATCATGCCTTTTGGTATAAATGGCCGAGCATGTGCGCAAATCCAGCACTTCCACCCCGACCTCATGCCTGCTTAGCTGCCACATGGGCAAACTGAGCCGCTCAAAAGCGAAAACCGTATCGCCAAACGCCAGGCATTCCCTGATGCATCGCTCGGCCGGATAGCTCTCATCGGCTTCGAGCAGGTGGACTGGCTCCAGGCCAAACTGTTGAAGCAGGTGCAGCCGATCCATGTACTGCTCCTTCCGATGTTTTCCGGCAATTCGCCTGGGCGACAGCAACGGGTACTCCCTCGTAACATATTCCCACTTTATTCCGTGATAAAACATCGAATTTGCTTCCCCCCAAACAAGCAGCCCGGCACCAGCGACCATCCGCTGTACCGGGCTATCCCTACCGTTTCTTTTTCCCGATCACATTCATCTCGGCACGCGCTTCCCGCCCCAGCGAATCCGTGGCGACCACCGTCAATTTTTTTCGTCCTTCCTCAACCCGGTCCAGCACCAGCCGGAACCCTCCCCGGTCGTTGACGTCAGCAGACACCTTTTGCTGTCCGTACATGATGCGCAACTGAACCGGACCGGGCCCTGTCACCTTGCCCTCAATCGGCAGGTCTTCGCCTTCCTGGCCTTCCACCTGACCGCTCATGAGCGTAATCGTGGGCGCGGGGATCGGCCTCGCTCGGTAGTTCAGCCGCTGTTCCCCCAGACTGAGCACGACCGTACCTGCGCTCGCATCTACGTACGCGTAGAGCAGCAATGCGCTCCGGTTGCCTGCCCCATCTTTTCCTTCGATCAAGATGCGGTTTTCCCCTTGCTTCATCGGCACGATGTGCGTCAAGCTTTTCTGCACGGGGATTTCCAGCTGGTCTTCCTCGAAGTTGGCGACAATCTGGCCGTTGACGCTGGCCTGGCCTTTGTACGTCTGATCGCGGTACAGGAAGCGGATCGGAACGAGCATCGTTTTCGTTGCCGGGTCAAACTGCATATCTTCGGACCCGTCGTTTTGGAACTGGAGCATCGGCGGACTCGTGTCGACGATGACCCGTTGCGTGAACTGCCGCGTATTGCCGTACATATCGGAAGCACTGTACATGACGTAGTTCAGCCCTTCCTGCAGCCGGAGAATCGTCTCGAATGAACCGTCCGCCTCCAGCTTGACAGGCGTCTTGTTGATGGAAAGCCGCACTCGATCGAGCAGCTCCTCGCCCGCTACCTTCCCGCGCAGGGCGACGTCCGGCTGCTTGGCTATTTTCAGATAGCTGAACAGATCGTCGGGAAATTCCACGAACGGCGGTACGGTGTCGCTTTTCCCGTTGATGTTCGCCACGCTGATGTTTCCGGCGTAATCGAAGGCGACTACGCTCATGTTTTTCTCCGGCTGGTTGATGATCGTGCTGGTGATTTTCGGCGAATACGGGCCGCCTGCTTTTTTCCCGTTCACGTAAAGCAGATAGCCTTGCACGTCTTTATCGCGACTGCTCCACTGCACCTTGTTGCCGGACAGGGAAGCGGTGATGACGGGCGGCTTCGTGTCCACCCGGATCGGCAGCGTCATCGTTTGCCAATTGGCATCGCGACCGTCGATTTTCGCCTTGATGAGAAACTGGTATGCGCCATCCGGTGCCTGCACATAGCTGCCTGTTTGCGTCGAAAAAATTTTGCCGTCCCAGCTCCACGCCTCCCGCTCTGTGTAGTAGTAGGGCGTTCCCAGCTTGGACTGATCGTACTTGCTGACTTTTTCGTCCCGCACCAGCGTGCGCACCGGCTTGCCTGACGGATCCGTTACCTCCACGACCACCTGCCTGGCGTTGCGCAAAAATGTAATCGACGGAGCCGCGCTATCGTAATGGCCGTCTCCGTTCGGGGAAAACGCAATCTGGCCCGGATCAATCTGTACGGTTCCATCTTCCTGTACCCCTGTCACGCCCAGGTAATCGCGGTAGCGCCATTTGTCGTTGCGCTTGTCGTGGTACCAGCTCGTTTTGACGCCCGTCCGTTTTTCCTGGCTGCCGGCCTCCCAGAGGGGCTGATCCATAATGCGCGGCTCGTCCCAGTCGCCGAAAAAGCCGTAGTAGGGGACGCGCAAGACAGGCAGCGACTTGTCCTCTGGCGCAAAGGAGAGAAAGCCTTCGGCAAACTGGTTGCGGGCTGCTCCCTGCGGGATGGCGAGCGTCACCTTGACCTCGGCACGCTTGCCAGGCTCCACGGTTACCTTCGGAGCGGAAAAGCGCAGCTGCGCCCCTTCCAGCGCGGTTGCCGTCAGCATGTTCAAGCCATCCTTGCGCAAGTCGGTCATGACGCCGAACTCGTCGTGGAGCTGGTACGTGATCGGCTTTTTCCCGAACTTGTTATCGACAAACAGGGAAAACGTCGTCGTGTTCCCGATCTCTCCCAGCGAGACGCCTGCCTTGCCTTTGGCATCGACCACGACCGCCGGTGTCTGGATCGCTTTGGCAATTTGCATCAAGCCCGCCCCTTGGACACGCGGGCTGTACGGGTATTTTTTCACTTGGGCCTTGTCGGATGCAGCCACACTCACCCGCGGGTCCAAAATCGGCTCGGCTGTGTTCATCGCCGCTGCCTTCAGCGTCTCGACCAGCGCCCTGCCCTGCAAGCTTCGCCCCTGTTTTTGGTAGGCTTGCTTGAGCAGCGCCATCCCGCCTGCTACGTGCGGCGTCGCCATGGACGTTCCGCTTTTGACCGCGTATTCCGAGTCGCGGACGAGCGACAAAATCCCTCCGCCCGGTGCGGCAATTTCCGGCTTGAACTGCAGGTCGGGAGTCGGCCCCCAGGAGGAAAAGCCGGAAATGGTTCCGCCATCCGGATAAGGCATCGGATTTTGCGCGTACTCGCCATTGAAGGTGACCGTCACCTTTTTCCCTTTTTTCACCGCCTGCGCCAGCTGCTCCCCCATCTGCTTCAGCACGGCCACCGCCGGAATTTGCTTCAAATGCTCGGCGCTGATCATCAGCGGACCGGGTTCATTGTTGTAAATGATCGCGCCGACGGCACCCGCTTCTTTGGCAAGACGGAGCTTTTCGTCAAACGAAATGTCCCCGCGCTCCAGCAGCACGATTTTGTCCTTCACCGACACGTTGTAGTCTTCTTTTTTCCCTTTTCCCATGTAAACGAGCGGATACGGCTTCACCAGAGAAGCAATCGGATTCAGCGCAGACCCGCTCTCCACGTGCCCAGGCAAGTAGACGACCCGTTCCAGCCCTGGCACGCCCTGGACGCCGAAGCTGTTGCCCGCCAGCGTCGTCGCGTTGACGGAAGCGACGGAAAACGCATCCGGACTGAGGCCAGGGGAACCGATCATGGCGACATCCGGATTTTGCGCCCGCACCTTGTCGCTGCCGAAGTACGAGTCATTCCCCGCTGCCGCGACGACGATGACGCCGTTGTCCACCGCCTTTTTCACAGCCATTTGCTCCACATTCGACTCGTCCACGTATCCGGCGGAAGACCCGAGACTGAGGTTGATGACATCGGCTTTTTTGGCGATGGAATCGTTTATCGCAAACAAGATCGATTCGCTCAAGCCCGGTACTTCCCCCTGGTAGTTGGAAAACACTTTTTGGCTCATGATTTGCGCTTCCGGCGCAACTCCCTTGATTTTGCCGTTGGCGGCAATGATCCCGGCGACGTGGATGCCGTGCTGGGATTCGGCTACATCCTCCGTCGTCTGGTTGCGATCCGCCCAGTTGAAGCCCGGAATCACTTTTTGCGCCGAGCCTGACTTTTGCACGGCCAGCCGTTTGTCGTGCGGCGGCGGCAAATCGGGATGCCGCGGATTGACGCCCGTGTCGATGACCGAGATGAGCATGCCTTCCCCTTTGACCCCTGCCTCTTGCCAGGCGCGATTCGCTTCGATCATCTCCAGCGTAGTTGCTTGCGCGGCGGCAGCCTTTTCGCCCAGGACAACATGCTCGGAACGCTGCCACTCGTTGGCCCCATTGGCCTGCGCGCGATTTTCCGCCTCGCCCGTCGCCTGACTTATATGTGATTGCTCCTTCATTTCCGCCAAATCGTGCATGACCACCCTGCGCAAGCTGATGGCGTCGCCGTAGGCAAAGACATCCGCGCGGGCATGGCCCACTGTCGTTACGGGAAGCAAAACCAGCACTAATCCTAGACTCATCACCTGTTTTTTCATCGTTTGCCCCCTTGTTGGAAGTACACCCATTATGTATCAGTTTTCACTGGGAGCCGCTCGGGTATTCTCGTCTTTTTGCCCCAAGGTTGACAAAACAGGTGAATCCGCCTATATTTAAATCCGTTAAATATTTCCTATACGAAGCAGTTGGATCGAAAATTGCTACGAAAGCTGCAAGGAGCTGAACTTCTGCATGTCTTCTCCCTCCACTGAATCCATCGACCGCCTGCAAGAGGCTTTTCGCACGATCATGCGCACAGTGGGCCCGCACATGTCCGAGCCTGTTCCCGGATTGACGGGGGCGCAATTTTACATCCTACATCAACTGGAGCAGCGCCAGAGGTGCACGGTCGGAGAATTGGCCGACTCCATGATGGTCAAGCCCAGTGCGATCACAGCCATGATTGATCGGCTGGACAAGCACGGCTACGTCAGCCGGGATCGCGATGAAGAAGACCGCCGCGTCGTCTATATCCGTCTGCTTGAAGCCGGGAAAAACATTTTGGCCCAGGCAAAAGAGACGCGGCGGGAAGCGCTCAGGCAGTTGTTTTCCCATCTCACCGAGGATGAGTGGGAGCAGTTCGTGCGCCTGTTCGAAAAACTCGCGGTCGCTGTCGCCGCCGACGCAAGAGA
Source organism: Brevibacillus sp. SAFN-007a (assembly GCF_051967035.1). Classification (NCBI taxonomy): domain Bacteria; kingdom Bacillati; phylum Bacillota; class Bacilli; order Caryophanales; family Paenibacillaceae; genus Brevibacillus; species Brevibacillus sp. SAFN-007a. The sequence continues at coordinate 21,872 of NZ_JBQCKK010000014.1, forward strand.
AAAAGGCGTGCCTTCCGGATAACCGGGGCACGCCTTTTTCTTTGTTCTCCCATTAGGAGAAGAAGAACTTCTTCAGGGCATATTTGGTCGTTTCTTTGTTCATATGGGCAATCGAGGTCGTGAGCGGGATGCCTTTTGGACAAGCTTGCACGCAGTTTTGCGAGTTTCCGCAATCGCCGATACCGCCGTCTTCCATCAGAGCTTCCAGACGCTCATGCTTGTTCATCATACCCGTTGGATGCTGGTTGAACAGACGAACCTGAGAAATCGCAAACGGCCCAATGAATTCGGACTTCGCGTTCACGTTCGGGCAAGCCTCCAGGCATACCCCGCACGTCATGCATTTGGACAGCTCGTACGCCCATTGACGCTCCACTTCCGGCATGCGCGGACCTGGTCCCAGATCATGCGTGCCGTCGATGGGAATCCATGCTTTTACCCGTTTCAACGCATCGAACATACGGCTGCGGTCAATCGACAAGTCGCGCTGTACAGGGAACGTGCTCATTGGCTCCAGGCGAATTGGCTGCTCCAGTTTATCGATCAGCGCCGAGCAGGCTTGGCGCGGTCTTCCGTTGATGACCATCGAGCACGCGCCACATACTTCTTCCAAGCAGTTCGATTCCCAGTTGACCGGAGAGGTTTTTTGGCCTTGCGCGTTGAGTGGATTGCGTTGGATCTCCATCAGCGCACTAATGACGTTCATCCCCGGACGGTACGGAATTTTGAACTCTTCCTTGTATGGAGTGCTGTCAGGGCTGTCTTGGCGAGTGATAATCAGATGAATCAATTTTTCTGCCATGATCAGGTTCCTCCTCTCTTCTTACTTCTTGTCAGACGTATAGTCGCGTTTCCGTGGCGGAATCAACGAAACATCAATATCTTCGTAGTAAATCTCTGGCGCTGTCGTTTCCGGATTGAACTTCGCCATGGTTGTCTTCATGAAGTTCTCGTCGTCACGCTCAGGGAATTCCGGCTTGTAGTGAGCGCCACGGCTCTCGTTACGCATGAGCGCACTGATCGTAATCGCACGGGCGAGAACCAGCATGTTCCACAGATGACGGGTGAAGGAAGCGCCGCTGTTGCTCCATTTGCTTGTATCGTTGATGTTGATTTTTTTGTAGCGCTCCATCAGCTCTTGAATCTTTTCATCTGTTTTTTGCAGACGGTCGTTGTAACGAACTACCGTGACGTTGTCTGTCATCCACTCACCCAGTTCCTTGTGGATCAGGTAAGCATTTTCCGTTCCGTCCATTTTCAGGATGCTGTCGTATTTCGCCTGCTCTTTGCTCGTGAAGCTGTCATAGAGCGTAGAAGACAGGTCATCCGACGACTTGTTCAGGCCTTTCATGTACTCGATTGCTTTTGGACCGGCAACCATACCGCCGTAGATCGCGGACAACAGGGAGTTTGCGCCCAAACGGTTTGCGCCGTGCTGGGAGTAATCGCACTCACCCGCTGCAAACAGACCCGGGATGTTGGTCATCTGGTTGTAGTCTACCCACATTCCGCCCATGGAGTAGTGAACGGCAGGGAAAATCTTCATCGGTACTTTGCGCGGGTCGTCTCCTACGAATTTTTCGTAAATCTCGATAATACCGCCCAGTTTGACATCCAGCTCTTTCGGATCTTTGTGGGACAGGTCGAGGTAAACCATGTTTTCGCCGTTGATGCCCAGCTTCATGTCTACGCAGACAGAGAAGATTTCGCGTGTCGCGATATCACGCGGTACCAGGTTTCCGTAGGCCGGATATTTTTCCTCCAGGAAGTACCAAGGCTTACCGTCCTTGTAGGTCCATACGCGACCGCCCTCACCGCGCGCGGATTCAGACATCAGACGCAGCTTGTCGTCGCCCGGAATCGCCGTCGGGTGAATCTGGATCATTTCCCCGTTCGCATAGATGACGCCCTGCTGGTAAACGGCAGACGCTGCTGTACCGGTATTGATGATCGAGTTGGTCGATTTACCGAAGATGATACCAGGGCCGCCTGTTGCCAAAATCACAGCATCCGCACGGAAGGATTGGATTTCACCGGAACGCAGGTTTTGCGCGGTAATCCCGCGACAGGTTCCTGTCTCGTCCAAAACGGCTCCGAGGAAATCCCAATATTCGTACTTGGTCACCAGACCTTCTGCTTCATAGCGGCGTACCTGCTCGTCCAGCGCGTACAGCAATTGTTGTCCGGTTGTCGCGCCTGCAAACGCCGTACGGTGATGCTTGGTTCCCCCGAAACGGCGGAAGTCCAGCAGACCTTCTGCTGTACGGTTGAACATGACGCCCATCCGGTCAAGCATATAGATGATTCCAGGTGCTGCATCGCACATCGCTTTTACTGGCGGCTGGTTCGCCAAGAAGTCTCCACCGTACACGGTATCGTCGAAGTGCTCCCATGTAGAGTCGCCTTCCCCTTTTGTGTTTACCGCACCGTTGATACCGCCCTGCGCACAGACAGAGTGAGAGCGCTTTACCGGAACCAGGGAGAACAGCTGAACGGGAACGCCTTTTTCTGCCGCTTTGATCGTAGCCATCAAGCCGGCCAAACCGCCACCGACAATGATCAGTTTACCTTTTGCCATGATTGAGTCCCCCTATCCCTACAGAATGAAAGCCGACATCGCACGCAATCCGATGAAGGTTACAACGACGAATACGACCATAGTGAAGTATGTTGCAACGCGTTGGGAACGTGGTCCAACCGTAATTCCCCAGTGAACCAGGAACGACCAGATTCCGTTGGAGAAGTGGAAAACCGTACTGATAATCCCAATCGTGTAGAATACGATCATGGCTGGGTTGCTGAAAATGTTCGCCACCATGTCGAAGTCAACATGGGCACCCAACGCTTTTTGAATGCGCGTTTCCCATACGTGCCAAACAATGAAAATGAGGGTAATGATACCTGTCACCCGTTGCCACAGAAACATGTGGTTTCTGAAGTAGCCGAAGTTCCCTACGTTTTGTTTCGCCTGGAACGCGATGTAGAGACCGTAAACAGCGTGAAACAGGATCGGAATGTAGATGAAGACGAATTCAACTACAAGCAGAAGCGGAACATTTTCAATCAGACCCACCGTCTGGTTGAAAGCTTCTGCTCCACGGGTCGCCTGATAGTTGGCTGTCAAGTGAAACAGCAGGAAGAGCCCGATCGGAAACAAACCAAGAAGTGAATGCAGCTTGTGACTGAGAAAGCTATGGCCTTTCGCCATAAAATGGTCCCCCTTTCAGTGTATGTAGCGCTCTTTTATGGACCTTTCTCCCATATCCTAACCCATTGCCTGACCCATTAGACATGCCAAAAAACCGTTAGCTCTCTACACGCCTAACTTTGTCGGAATGTGTCAAAATACGAAAAAAAGTTGGGCAAAACTTTGACCAAATCCAATTGTACTCTTGTCGACAGAGAGCGTCAAGACAATGAATAGACTTAATACATTGATAGAATAGCTTTGTTCAGTTTCTCTCTTTTTTCTCCGAATCGGTCATGAAACTAGCTTCCCTCTCATAATCTAGGACAGACAGGAGGGAAGCGCGATGAAAGATACCGACCAGCTGGCAGCCTTGTTGCCGCCCGAAACCATTCCGATTGCCGAGCGTTTGCACATGCCCTATCTCGGCTACCATCTGCTCCGCGAAACATTGACGAACGCCTTGTTGGGAGACAGCGAAAGCCCGATCTTGTACTGGCTGGGAAAAGACATCGGCCGGAAAATTCCGATCCGGTCTTCTACAGGCCCGATCCTCCCGTTTATCCGCCTGGGGCTGGGGCAGCTCGATCTCGTGGAAGAGACGGCAGACGCAATCGTCTACAAGCTCACGCACACCATCCGCGACTATCAAACGCCCGAGCGACTCAGCCGCACCCTGTCCCTGGAAGCGGGAATCATCGCTGGCAGCATCGAGCAGTGGAAGGGCAGGGACACGTCCGCACAACTGGAGATCGACAGCTCGTCCCGCATTCTGATCAAGGTGCGGACGCAAACATAAGCAAACGTTCGCCTCGTTCGCCTTTGTGCGGGACACAGCGGCCCTTTTGGCATTGCCAAAGCAGCGGCCCCGCGAAACATTCAAAAAGATGCCCCCTCTGCCCGTGGGCGAGGGAGCATTTGCTTCTTATAAGCCGTGCACGACTGCCGTTTCCGCCACATCGAGTCCGTATGCCGTATGCAGGCTGCGGACGGCAAGCTCGGTTTGACCGGCAGGAATGACGCAAGACACTTTGATGTCCGACGTCGAAACCATCTTAATGGAAATTTCTTTTTCAGCCAAAACGCGGAACATCTCGGCAGCCACCCCCGGATTGTTCACCATGCCGGAGCCGACGATGGACACTTTGGTCAAGTTTTGCTCGAAATCAACTTTTTCGAAGCCCAGCTCCGCTTTGTTGTTTTCCAGCGTATCCAGCGCCTTCTTCAAGTCATCTGCCGCAACCGTAAACGAAATGTTCGTGACAGCCGCATCGTAGGAGCTTTGAATGATGATGTCCACGTTCACCTGATTGTTCGCCAGCGTATTGAACAGGCGGGACAGCGTTCCCACCTTGGCAGGCATGCCGACTACCGTGACTTTGGCGACATCCTCGTCGTGCGCGACTCCACTTACTACTCTTCCTGTTTCCATGTTGGCAACCTCCTCAACGTTCGTCCCCTCTTCGGCCGTAAAGCTGGAGCGAACCACCAGCCGTACCTTGTATTTTTTCGCCGCCTCTACCGAGCGCGGATGCAGGACGCCTGCCCCGAGATTGGCGAGCTCCAGCATCTCGTCGTACGAGATCGTATCCAGCTTGCTGGCCGCCGGCACCAGACGCGGGTCGGCCGTGTAGACACCGGCAACGTCTGTAAAAATTTCGCATTTGTCGGCATTCAGGCTGGCTGCCAGGGTAACCGCCGATGTATCCGAACCGCCGCGTCCAAGCGTCGTAATCTCTCCTTCGTCGCTAATCCCCTGGAATCCGGCCACGATCACGACCCGGCCGCGAGCGAGCTCTGCCTGGATGCGCTGTGGATCGATCTGCTTGATCCGCGCCCGGCCGTGAATGGCTTCCGTCGTCACTCCTGCCTGCCAGCCAGTCAAAGAGATAGCGTCGTACCCCTTGGCATGCAAGGCCATGGCGAGAAGGGCGATCGATACCTGCTCCCCCGTGGTCAGCAGCATATCCATCTCTCGCTCGGAAGGGTAGGCGCTGATCTGCTTGGCCATATCTACCAGGACGTCCGTAGATTTGCCCATCGCAGACACGACGACTACCAGGTCATGCCCTTCCTCTTTGTAGCTGATGATTCGGTCCGCAACTCGTAAAATTCGCTCAATGGTTCCTACAGAGGTGCCTCCGTATTTCTGCACGATCAACCCCATGCGGCTTCTCTCCCTTTTCTCATATCCACATATTCACAGACTATATCGTTTTCTCTCGTTAGGATTCGCTTGTTTCCATGCGGTCTATTTCTAGAAAATTTTTCCTGTCACTTTGCAAAAAAGGCACCGACCAGGAATGAGTCCTGCCGCTGCCTACTGTTTCGACATGCCGATTCCTCCTTCCCAAATACACGCGGACAAGGCAGCATGACAGGTCGACACCGATCCATGCTCCCATTGACACACCGTGAGATAGCTCTCCATCTGGCACCGGTTACGAGCCAGATGACAGTCCTGCATTTGTTCAATGCAGGCCCAGCATGGAGAACTACGGGTTTTTCTCCACACTTCGGCGAATTCCCCTTTCCCGCTCCCTTCACAGATACCCGATCTCAGGGTGGTACTCTTGGTTTTCGCGCCTCTACCTCACTTCATAAGGGAAGTGAGGCTACATATTCTGTTTGAAAGGCATTATATCATGGGAATCCCGGCGGTTCAATTGCTTCTTTGCAAAAAACGCTAGGATTCCAGCTTGCGCAAATGGGCCAAAATCTGTTTGGCCAGTTTGTCGCCGATTCCCAGTTGCCGAAAATCCTCCACCGTCGCCTCACGCATTTTTTTCAGCGAGCCAAAATGGGTAAACAACAGCTTGCGCCGCTTCTCGCCGATGCCCGGTATTTCGTCGAGCTTCGAGGAGAGCATCGTCTTCGTCCGGGATTGTCGGTGAAACGTAATCGCAAAACGGTGCACCTCGTCCTGAATGCGCTGCAGCAAATAGAACTCGTAGCTGTCCCGCTTCAAATTCACCGGCTCCGGCGGATCGCCGTACAACAGCTGCGCCGTTTTGTGCTTGTCGTCTTTGGCCAGACCACAGACGGGAATGTACAGCCCCAGCTCGTTTTCCAGCACGTCCATGGCGGCGCTGATCTGTCCCTTGCCCCCGTCGATGACGATCAGATCGGGCAGCGGCTGGTTTTCCTTCAACAAGCGCGAATACCGTCTGCGAATCACCTCGCGCATGGAGCCGTAGTCGTCCGGCCCTTCGACCGTCTTGATTTTGAACTTGCGGTATTCCTTTTTGTCCGGACGGCCGTCTGTAAAGACAACCATCGCCGACACCGGCTCGGTTCCCTGGATGTTGGAGTTGTCGAACGCCTCGATCCGATGAGGGACGCCGATCCCCAGCACGTGCCCCAGGTTGTGCACCGCCTGAACCGTCCGCGCGTCGTCCTTGGACATCAGGGCGAACTTTTCTTGCAGCGCAATCCGTGCGTTTTCACAAGCCATCTCCACCAGCTCGCGCTTTTTGCTGCGCTTGGGCGTCAACACCTTGACTCCCAGCCACTCGGCAAGCAGTTCCGGCTCGCTTTCCTCCGGCAGCAAAATTTCTTTGGGCAGCGCGTTTTGCTTGTCGTAGTAAAACTGGGTGACGTAGGACATGAAGTCCTCGCTCTCGCTTCCGTAGTAGGGGAAGGAGGTCGTTTGACGCTCGATCATCTTGCCCTGGCGCATGTAAAAAATTTGAATGCACATCCAGCCTTTTTCCACCGCAAAGCCGATAATGTCGCGGTCAACCGTATCGGTAAACGTAATTTTCTGCTTCTCCATCACCGCTTCAATGCTCTTGATCTGATCGCGGAATTCCTTGGCCCGCTCAAACTCCAGCGCCTCTGCGGCCTGGAGCATTTTCTCCGTCAGCTGCTGCTTCATCTGCTCATGTCCGCCGTCGAGGAATCGGCTGATCTCATCCACCAAGCGCTGGTTTTCCTCAGCCGACACCTCGTTCACACAGGGAGCGAGACATTGGCCCAGATGGTAGTACAAGCAAACCTGTTTGGGCATATTCCGGCATTTGCGTAAGGGATAGAGCCGATCGAGCAGCTTTTTCACCTCGGATGCGTCGCCTGCATTCGGGTACGGCCCGAAGTATTTCGCCTTGTCCTTCAGCACCTTGCGGGTAATCTCCAGCCGCGGCTGCGCTTCGTTCGTAATCTTGATGTACGGGTAGGTCTTGTCGTCGCGAAGCATGACGTTATAGCGCGGGTCGTGCTTTTTGATCAGGTTGCACTCCAAAAGCAGCGCCTCGATCGCAGACGACACCACGATATACTCAAAGTCCGCGATCTCGCTGACCAGAAGCTGCGTCTTCCCGTTATGGCTTCCGGTAAAGTACGAACGCACGCGGTTTTTCAGCACCTTGGCCTTGCCGACGTATATAATTTCCCCGCTTGCATTTTTCATCAGGTAGCAGCCGGGCTTTTCTGGCAGTACAGCCAGCTTGTCTTTCAAGGTACGGTTCATGGCTGCACCTCCTTCGTCCTTTCAGTCCCCTGCCATAGGAATGTACGTTCTATCCTTCATAGTAACACGGATCAGGCAACAAAAAAACTGCCGCTTCATTCGAAAGCGACAGGACCGAAAGCAACCCTGCATTCTCTTTGTGTACGCCTGGCTTTTGCCCGAATGGATTGCGCTTTCAGCGAAACGGTACCATAGCAGGCTCGTCGGCATGTTGGGCATGAAAAAAGCGGCTCTGTTCCCGCCGCTTTTTTCATACTCTCTGTTGGTTTGTTGGTTTGCCCGCAGATGTTTTTGCTTACAGGTGTTTGCCTACAGTTGCCATGAGGGCTTCTTTTGGTTGGAAGCCGATGACTTTATCTACCGGCTGGCCGTCCTTGAAGAGAATCAAGGTCGGGATGGACATGACGCCAAAACGGCCTGCAGAATCCGGATTTTCGTCAACGTTTACTTTGACGATTTTGAGCTGGGAGCCCACTTCGCCGTCGATTTGCTCCAGAACAGGCGCGATCATTTTGCAAGGGCCGCACCAAGGAGCCCAGAAGTCAACCAGGACCGTACCGCCTTGCTCTACTTCCTGGGAAAAGTTTTGGTCCGTCGCATTTACAATTGCCATGGAAAGTTACCTCCTCGAAAAGTCAATTACGAAAAAAGGGGTCAAACGCTTCTTCAGTATATCATCCAAAAACAAAAATGACTACGGCGCCCCGCACTTTGTGCGCACTTCACGCTATAGTCTATCCAGTCGCTTCTTCTCTTATCGGAGCTTTTCGTTTTATGGACCGACTTGCTTGATGCGATTGATTTCCCGCTCATGGTCGCTCACCTTTTTGTGCATCAGGTCGACATCGGCCTCGATCAGCCTGTCTTTGCGCTCCAAACGCTCCAGCCGCTGAATCGCGTCGTCGCGGAAGTCGTACATCTCTTCGCGAAACGTGTACATCTCGTCGCGAAACGTGTACATTTCTGCCCTGAACTCGTACATCTCGGCCTTGAACTCGTACATCTCGGCCTTGAACTCCCGCAGCTCCTGCTGGACCTCTTTGACGATCCGGTTGTTCTCCGCCACCATGTGAATCAGTTGTTGCAACAGCTCTTCACTCATGCCGCTCACCTCTCCTTGGGCTTATTATAGCAAGCAGGAACAGGGTAACGTAAGAGTATGAGACAAAAAAAGCGCCCCACCCGTGGGACGCTTCTTGCCATGTTCAACGGCTTGCAAAGCCTTAGACCAACACTTTTTTGAACTCGGCAGTAAGCAGCGGCAGCACCTCGAACAGGTCGCCTACGATGCCGTAATCCGCCACCTGGAAGATCGGCGCTTCCGGGTCTTTGTTGATCGCAACGATCACCTTGGAGCTGGACATGCCCGCCAAGTGCTGAATCGCTCCGGAAATGCCGCATGCGATGTACAGGTCAGGCGTTACGACTTTTCCGGTTTGCCCGATCTGCATCGAGTAATCGCAGTAGTCGGCGTCGCACGCGCCACGGGACGCGCCTACCGCCGCACCGAGCAAGTCTGCCAGCTCGTACAACGGCTGGAAGCCTTCCGCGCTCTTTACGCCGCGACCGCCGGAGATGACGATTTTCGCCTCCGACAAGTCCACTTTTCCGCTTGTTTTTCGCACGACTTCCTTGACAATGGTGCGCAAATCTTTGATTTCCAGTTCAACCGGAACGACAATCGCCGTTTTCGAAGCGTCCGGGGTACCGATCGCGATGTTGTTGGGGCGAATGGTGATGAAAATTTTCCCGTCCACGAATTTGCGCTGCTGGAAAGCTTTGCCCGCATAAATCGGACGGACAAACACCGGTCCCGGTTCAATGCTCGTCACATCGGATACCAGGCCATAGCCGAGCTTTGCCGACACGCGAGGCGCGACATCGCGACCGATTGCCGTATGCCCCAATACGACAGCATCAGGAGAGGCCAGCTCGATCAGCTGGACAAGCGCTTGTGTATAAGCGTCAGGCGTATACTGGGCGAGTGCCTCGTGATCCGCCGTGTAAACTGTGCTTGCTCCATGCTGTGCCAATACGGGCGCATGCGTTGCCGCGTCTCTTCCGAATACTCCCGCGACGATTTCGCCACCCTCGGCCAATGCTTGCGCTGCTGCCAACGCTTCCAGCGACACGTTGCGAAGTTGTCCGTCACGTACTTCTGTGAGTACAAGTACTTTTTTCATGGATATCCTCTCCCTCTCGCTTAGATCACTTTCGCTTCATTGCGCAACAGTTGCACCAATTCCGACGTTTGGGCTGCCAAATCGCCAGAGAGAATGCGGCCCGCCTGCTTTTTCGCCGGCAAGGTCTGGTCGACGATCTCCGTTTTTGCCTTCACGGCTTCGGCCGTCAGGCCCAAATCGTCTGCACTGAGTCGCTCCAGCGGCTTTTTCTTCGCTTTCATGATGCCAGGGAGAGAAGGGTAGCGCGGCTCGTTCAGCCCCTGCTGGGCGGTAATCAGCACCGGCAGGCTTGTTTCCACGACTTCCAAATCGCCTTCCACGTCGCGCTCCACGCGAACAGTGGTGCCGTCTACTTCCAGCTTCACAGCGGTAGATACGTGGTTGATGCCCAGCTCTTCCGCGAGGCGCGGGCCGCCCTGGCCAGCACCGGAGTCTACGGCCATCTGTCCGCCGATGATGATGTCAAACCCGACTTTTTTCGCAACCGCAGCCAGCACCTTTGCTGTTGTGTACTCATCGCCAAACAAAGACTCGTCATCCACGAGCACAGCTTTGTCCGCTCCCATCGCGAGCGCAGTGCGCAAGGAGCTTTCCACGCGGTCCGGCCCAACGCTTACCACTGTCACTTCGCCGCCGTGCTCCTCCTTGAGCTTGATCGCTTCTTCTACCGCGTACTCATCGTATGGATTGATGATGAACTCTACGCCATCCTCGGAAATTTGCCCGTTTTGGATGACGATTTTTTCTTCCGTGTCAAACGTCTGCTTCAACACAACCACGATATTCATCAGGATGTCTCCTCCTTAATGGTCCCTCGTACTGGTGATGCTGCAAAAAAGTCGGTTACCTGTCTGTAAACTGCGGCGCGCGCTTTTCCAAAAAGGCTGCAACGCCTTCCTTCATATCTTCTGACGCAAATGCCTCGCCGAATTTTTTCGCTTCCTGCTCCAGTCCTTCCGCCAAGCCAAGCTGCACGGTATTGTGGACAGATTCCAGGGCGAGCCTGAGCGTAACGGAGCTTTTTTGAACGATAGCCGCGGCCAGCTTCTTCGCTTCCGCGAGCAGCTGTTCCGCCGGATATACCGCTTCCACGAGTCCGATGCGCAACGCTTCCTCCCCGCCGATCATCTCGGAGGTGAGGATCAGCTGCGTCGCTTTTCCTCTGCCAACCAATCGCGGCAAGCGCTGCGTTCCGCCGTAGCCAGGGATGAGTCCCAGATTCAGCTCCGGCAGTCCCAGCTTTGCCTCCGCTGCGGCAAAACGGATATGGCAAGCCATCGCCAGCTCCAGTCCGCCACCCAGGCATGCGCCGTTAATGGCAGCGATAATGGGCTTCGGGAATGTCTCCAGTCGGTCGAACAACGCTTGGCCACTCTTGGCCATCGCTTCCGCTTCGGCAGGGGCCAATTGGGTGAATTCCTTGATATCGGCTCCCGCAATGAAAAATCGGCCTTCTCCAGTCAAGACAATCGCTTTGACATCCGCGTTGTTTTCCAACTGATCCAAAAGTTCGCTCAATTCATCAAGCACCGCTCTACCCAGTGCGTTAGCTGGCGGGTTGCTGATCGTCACGACAGCGACGCGATCAGCGATCTCCACGTTCCAATGCGAATCCATTCCTTTCCCCCCAAACACGATCCATATGAACAAACAGGCTACTGATTCCTTCTGAGCGAACGCTCAGTCTTCCTGTTTCCATTGTAACAAACGTTTTCGCACAAAAAAAGCTTTTCTTTCATTCTTTTCCCTTCATACCGTACAGGAAGAGGTTATGAATGGAATCAACATGAGAGACAAGGTCGTACTTGCACTGCTTCATGACCCAAGATGTCGTCACTTCATCCAGCGTGCCAAAAATCATTTTCCTCGTCATCCTGATATCCAAATCCGGTCGGAACACCCCTTGCTCGATCCCTTCCCGGATGACTTCCTCGATCAGGTTGAAATACTGCTTCATCACGTTGCCGATGCCTTCGCTGATGACCGGATTGGCCTGGCGCAGTTCAATTTGCGTCACTTTTGCCAAATCCTGGTCTTTTGCCAGCTGGCTCAGGTGGGCATGCACGAGGACGTACAATTTTTGCTCGATGGATGTCGCTTCCGAAATCCGTTTGCGGTTTTCATCCACGAACTGACCCATCTTCTCATTGAACAACGAAATCAGGATATCATCCTTGTTTTCAAAATAGAGGTATATGGTGCCGTCTGCTACCTTCGCCTCTTTTGCAATCTTGGATACCTGGGCGCTGTAATAGCCTTGTCGGGCGATTACCCGTACAGCGGCATCAATAATGGCTTGATACTTTTCCCCCGTCTTTTTTGCCATAATAACCTCCATCTTTACTCGCAATGATGATTCGACTATTTCGGAAATGAATGATTATTCATTCATAAATTCAGTTTAATACAGGAACCCGGTGCTGTCAATTGTCCGGTGCGAACATGGGGGACAGCGGAAAGCTTGTCCTGTGCCGTTTCACAAAAAGGGCCGCTTCCCCCGGGGATGCGAGCCGAAAGACAGCCTCTGCGCGTCAGCTTGTTTTGATCTCTTCCTGTGCTTCCCGGCGGGCTTTGTCTTCTTCCTGCAGCTGCCTGCGCAGCACTTTGCCCACCATCGTCTTGGGCAGTTCTGTCCGCACCTCGTACTTGCGGGGGATTTTGTAGGCAGCAAGCTTCTGGCGGCAATGCGCTTCCAGCTCCTCCTCGCTCGCCTGTTTGCCCGCCTTGAAGACGACGAATGCCTTTACCGTTTCGCCGCGATACGGATCCGGGACACCGATCACAGCCGCCTCCTGGATAGCCGGATGCTCAAACAGCACTTCCTCCACCTCGCGCGGATAAATATTGAAGCCCCCCGCGATAATCATATCCTTTTTGCGATCGACGATGTAGAAGTAGCCGTTCTCGTCCATGTAGCCCATGTCTCCCGTCAGCAGCCAGCCATCCTTCAATACAGCGGCTGTTTCCTCCGGGCGGTTCCAGTAGCCGAGCATGATCTGCGGCCCCTTGACCGCCAGCTCCCCGATCTCGCCCTGCGGCAGTTCTTCTCCCGTGGCAGGGTCGATGATGCGGCAGTCCGTGTCTGGCCAAGGCATCCCGATACTGCCTGTAATGCTTTTTTCCCAAATCGGGTTGGAGTGGGTCACCGGGGAAGCTTCCGTCAGGCCGTAGCCCTCCACCAGCTTGCCTCCTGTCAGTTCCTCGAACCTGAGCTTGACCTCGACGGGAAGCGGTGCCGAGCCGCTGACACATGCCTCGATCGACGACAGGTCGTGCTTTTTCAAGTCCGGGTGATTAATCAGGGCGATGTACATCGTCGGCGCTCCGGGGAACAAGGTCGGCTTGCGCTTGTCGATCATCTCGAAAATTTGCTTGACATCGAACTTCGGCACGAGAATGATTTCGGCGGCAATGCTGATTCCTTTGTTCATCACCGTCGTCATGCCGTAGACGTGAAAGAGCGGGAGCGCGCCCAAAATCCGTTCGCCGCCTTTGCGCAGCTTGTAGAGGACAGCCTGGCACTGCATGGCATTGGCGATGAGATTGGCATGCGTCAGCATGACGCCTTTTGCTACCCCTGTCGTGCCGCCTGTATACTGGAGCAGGGCGATATCCTTTTCCGGGTCGACTGGCACATGAACAGGAGTGACAGCGCTTTCTTTTAGCACGGAAAGAAAAGGCTCCACATCTGCGCTGTAGGTAACCTGCGGATTGTGCCCCTGTTTTTTCTGGACCAGTGGATACAGCCACTTTTTCAGCAAGGGAAGAAAATCGCCCACGCTTGTGACAAAAATGCGTCGGATGGAAGTGGAGGAGCGAACCTGCGCTACGCGTTTGTACAGCAAATCCAGCGTAATAATCGTCTCTGCGCCCGCGTCTCCCAGCTGATGGATCAGCTCCCGCTCCGTGTAGAGCGGATTGGTCATCACCACGGTCGCGCCTGCAAACAACGCCCCGTAAAAGCCGATCACGGCTTGTGGCGTGTTCGGCAGCATGATCGCCACCCGGTCGCCTTTTTTCACGCCCCGTTTGACCAGTGCGTTGGCGAATCGGTAGGACAGCTCCAGAAGTTCCCGGTACGAAATGGTCTTGCCCATGAAGTAAATCGCGTTGTTGTCAGGGTACGATGCAGCCGCCTGCTCCAGAAAATGCGTCAGCGGAATACGGGGGTACTCCAGCGACGGCGCCGTTTCGGACGGGTAATTGGCAATCCAAGGCTTGGCATTTGACATGGTCATTCCCTCCATCCTCTCAATAGCCTTGCCCCTCCCCTATGATCGACATTCATAAACTCTTCCTTATTGCTATTGTATTCGAAAGATAGATAATTTTCCAATTAAAAACGTTTCTGCAAAAGAAAACATGGCTTCGCCACTTTTTTTGGCGAAGCCCTCGTTGTCCCTTCATCCCGCCCCCTCGTAAGGGGGCGGTTTCAGCATCTTCGCGGTTGCCTCACGGCTGTAGCGCAGCCAGCATCTGCTGGCGAACCCGCTCCCGCTCCGTAGTCGGCACCAGATGATACCAGCCTACGATGCCGTTGTGCCAGATACGCTCGTCCTGCCCGACCAACGTATCCGTCTTGATCTGGCTCCGCTCCCCGTCGCCGTAGCTCCAAAGCAGCGAAGCGATTTCCTCATCGGTCAGATCGGTTTTGACGTGCTGGCCCAAAATCTCCATCAGCTTGAACGCTTTCGTGTACATGTGCGCCGACGTCCCCTTTTGCGCCAGGGCGGCCAAAATCTCCTGCTGGCGGTTGATTCGCTGGTAGTCGCTGTCCTCTTTGCCCAGGTCGCTTTTGCGGTAGCGCGCGTAATCCAGCGCCTGCTCGCCGGACAGCACTTGCAGGCCCGGCATCAGATCAATATACGTGTCGTCGCTCGGGTCGCTGTACTTCATCCGCTTTTTGACGTCGACAGGGACGCCGCCCAATTCGTCGACGATTTTGCGGAAGCCTTCGAAGTCAACGGAGACATAGCGGTCGATCTGGATATCGAGAAAGGCTTCCAGCGTCTCCTTGACCAGCTTCGGTCCGCCAAAAGCCATCGCGTGATTCACTTTGTCATGGCCTTTGCCGGGCAGCTCCATGTAGCTGTCTCGCGGAATCGAGAGGAGGTAGGCAAACTGCTTCGCAGGGTGGACAGCGGCGAGCATCAATGTGTCAGACCGCGCTTTTTCCCCGTCCCGGCTGTCCACGCCGAGCAGCATGACGACGAACGGCTTCAGCGGTTCGCTGCCCGTCACCAGGTCGCGCGGCGGCGGCAATGCGGCAGCAGCCTGCCGGGCCGAGCCTTGTGTCTGTCCGTCGAGGGGCGCGTACCATTTGTCCGTCATCTGCTTGTATTGATAGGCACTGTAGCCAATCGCTACGAGCGCTCCCGCCAGCAGGCAGGAAAACAGATGGAACGCGATCTGTTTTTTGTACCGCTTCATAAATGAAAAAAATGCCATAAAAAAGCCTCCCCCTTTGCAAGCGCCAGCCGCCGCCTTTTCCTTTTGTTTCCGCAGGCGGGGCTTGCTTCCATTTTTAACGAGGGAGACTTGATTTAAACGTGCTTCCTGCGCAGGGCAGCCGAAAACGTCGGGGTGCTACACCCGCTCGACTACCATCGCAATGCCCATGCCGCCGCCTACGCACAGGGTCGCTAATCCGCGACTGAGCTGGCGGCGCTTCATTTCATGCAGCAAGGTTACGACGATCCGGCATCCGGTGGAGCCGACGGGATGGCCCAGCGAGATGCCGCTGCCGTTTACGTTGGTGATCTCTCGCGGAAGCTCCAGCAGTTTTTCGACAGCGAGGTATTGGGCGGCAAACGCCTCGTTCACCTCGATCAGCTCAATGTCGCCCAATGTCCAGCCAGCCTTCGCCAACGCCTTTTTCACAGCGGGTACCGGTCCGTAGCCCATCAGGTCCGGCTCCACCCCGGCTGCTGCCCATGCGACGATTCTGCCAAGTGGCTCGATACCGAGTTCCTTCGCCTTTGTCTCTCGCATGAGGACGACAGCAGACGCTCCGTCGTTCAGCCCGGAAGCGTTGCCTGCCGTCACGGTGCCATCCGCGCGAAAGCCTGGCTTCAGCTTGGCGAGGCTCTCCATCGTCACGCCGCGTCTCGGGAACTCGTCTTCCGTGACGACGACCTCTCCAGTGCGCTTTTGGATCGGCACGCCGATGATTTCCTCCGCAAACAGGCCGTTGTCGATGGCCCGAATCGCGTTGTGCTGGCTGCGCATGGCGATTTCGTCCTGCTCCTCGCGACTGATGTTGTACAGGTCGGCCAGACGCTCGGCTGTCTCGCCCATCAAAATCTGATGGTGCGGGTCGGTCAAAAGCTCCCACATGGCATCGGTCATTTCCCCGTGCATCAGCCTGTTTCCCCACCGGGCGTTTTTCAGCACGTAGGGGGCATTGCTCATGCTCTCGGTGCCGCCTGCGATCACCACTTCGTTTTCGTCCAGCAAAATTTGCGACGCGCCGCTGGCAATCGCCTGCATCCCTGACGCGCACTGGCGCTGCACCGTAAAGCCTGTCACTTCCTTGCCCAGTCCCGCGTCGATAGCCGCGACCCTGGCAATGTTCGGCTCATCCGTGCGCTGAATGCAGTTGCCCAAAATAACCTCGTCGATTTGCGACGCTTCCAGGCCCGCTCTCGCGATAACCCCGCGGATCGCCACCTCCGCCAGTCTGCGAGCGCTTACATCCTTCAATACACCGCCAAACGTCCCGATTGGCGTACGTCCGGCAGCAGCAATGACGACATGCTCCATTTGTTTCCCCTCCCCTGTCTGATGGTTTTATGTTCTCACACAGCAGTTACAGAATGGTTCACAGCCGTATCCTTCATCAGCACCGTCACCCATTCGTCCGAATGGCGCTCGGTTTCCTTCTGAAAGCCCGCCGCTTCGAATGCAGCGAGTACAGCCTCCCGGTTCCAGTCTACGATCCCGGAGAGAATAATTTGCCCGCCCGGTGCGATCCGTTCGCGAATCAAGGGAAGCATGGATACGTTCTCGTCGCCTCCAATGTTGACCAAAATCAGGTCCGCCTGCTGCGGAAGCTTGGCCGCGACCGCCGCATCGGACGCATCGCCAATCACGACGCGCACCGCATCCTCAGGCAGCTCGTTGTTTGCCGCATTGACTTGCACCTGGTACTCGCTCTGCGGGTTGATATCAACGGCCCAGACCGGGCGCTTTGCGCCATTTCGCGCGCTGAACAGGGAGAGAATTCCCGAGCCTGTCCCGATATCGAAAACGGCTTTGCCTGTCAGATCCATCTCTTGCAAGAGCAACAGGATGTCCTGCGTCGTCCCGTGATAGCCGGTGCCAAACGCCGCTCCCGGATCGATCCACAAAACATGTTCGGCATCGGCAAGCAATTGCGGGTCCGTCCAGGTAGGGGCCACCCACCATTTGCCCACCCGGACCTCGCGAAACTCGTCTTTCCACGATTCGTTTTCTTCCGCTACCAGGTCGACTTCCTTGACCTGCACCGCGCCGTTCCAGCGCGAAATGTACGCCCGCAGCCACGCGACATGCTCCTCTTCGCTGTCCTGCTTCGGTTCAAACAAGTACGCGACGACAGGTCCTTCCGTATTTTCCGCGTAATCGTAGCCGTTTTCCGTCGTCACAATCTCGATCTGCGGCTCGACCCAGCCGAGCGTGTACGGGCTGTCCCATACTTCCGCCACAAATACATCCTCTATCTGTTGCTCTACCAACAAGGTGTATTTCAACCACATGCTTTCCATGATGAATCTTGCTCCTTCCAGGTTGCTGTCGCCACATGGCAGTTGACTTCTTCGCTCCCAAGCGCCGCTATCGCATCTGCTGTTGGCAAGTTCGCCGGGGGACATGGTATGATAGTAGAATGGACTATTTTTTGCAGGGAGGCTTGCCATGTTTGACGAATTTTTTTATCGACGCCGGAAAAACAAAGGAATGCTCGTCGCGATGATTGCCTTGATCCTGCTCGGCATCGGCATGTTTGCAATGGGGCTCTTGTATTTGTTCGCCTAAGGCGTTCTTCCCGATTGTTCGCGTGCTTCCATTATACCCGATGAAAACCAGCTAGCCCAAGGGCTATCGCGAAAAGCCCGGGCGCCAAGTTTTGTGCCAGGGTCGCTTTACTTCCTCTTGTTTACTCGATTATACTTGAGAATGTATTTTTCCTGTACGTTTAATATAGAAAGAAGGTTCACTCCATGTCGCGAATTCTCATCTCCGGGTACTACGGCTTTAACAATGCCGGAGACGATGTGGTCCTGTACGGCATCATCAGCTCTCTCAAGCGGGAACAACCAAATATCTCTCTCGCCGTTCTGTCCAATCAGCCCGAGCGGACTTCGGAATTGTTCGGGATTGAAGCGTATGACCGCTGGAGCTTTGGAACCATCGTCCGTGAGCTTTCGCGCAGCGACATGCTGGTGATGGGCGGAGGCACGCTGATGCAGGACGTGACCAGTCCGCGCAGCGTCCTCTACTATTTGGGCATCGTCACCATCGCCAAGCTTCTCCGCAAACCCGTGGTCTTTTACGCGCAAGGGTTTGGCCCTATTCTCAAATCACTGAGCCGCCAGGTCATCAAGCGCGTAGTGAATCGGGTTGACGTCATTACCGTGCGGGACTATGAATCGGGAGAAGACTTCAAGGCTTGCGGCGTCAACCGGGCGCCGATCCATGTCACGGCAGATCCTGCCCTGACGATCTCTCCTGACGATATTTCGGATACGCGCGGAAAAGAACTGCTGCACGGCATGTTCGCTGCCCCTTCGAAGCCGTTGGTAGCGATCTCCGTGCGAGACTGGAAACAGGAACAGGCGTTCAAGCGGACCATCGCCAAGGCGGCGGACTGGTTTATCTTGCGCGGCTGGAATGTTTTGTTTCTTCCGATGCATGTTCCGAGCGATTTGGCCCCCTCCAAAGAAATCATGGAACAGATGACCCAGACAGGAGCACGTCTACTCGATGCGCCCGTTACCTTTCACGATATCATGTCCGTCTTGAAGCAGTGCGACTACGTCGTCGGCATGCGCCTGCACTCGCTCATTCTCGCCTGCATGCTGCGCGTTCCGTTTATCGGCATTTCCTACGATCCGAAAATCGACCGCTTTGTGGAGCGCGCCGGGATGCCGAACGCAGGGCACGTCACGAAGCTGGACGAGACTCGGCTTCTCGCGCTCCTGGCCGAAAAAATCGATCGGATTGAGACCGAAACGGAAATCGTGACCAGGCATTCTCGCTCGCTTGCCGTGGAAGCAGCCAAAAGCAGCGAGCTGGTGCTTCAGGCGCTGCGAAAATAAAAGCTTTACAGGAAAGGAGGACGCGCTTATGTCCTTTTCTTCGCAAGTATTGCTTGGATTAAACCGGCTGTTCCCGCTCCCCGTTCACCCGTTCAACCTGGCGAACAACGGGGAGATGAGCTATACCGAATGGCAGTTTCAAAAAGGAGACCAGACGATTCAATTTTTTCTCCCCTTCCACTCCCAGGAGCAAATGTTCAGCGGCAAAACGGTGCTGGACATCGGCTGTGGCGGCGGCGGCAAAACCTGCTACTACGCCACCTTTGGCCCGAAAAAAATGATCGGCATGGATATCGTTCCGCACTACGCCGAGGAAGGCAATGCCTTTGCCCGGGAAAAAGGGCTTGCTGACGTCGTTTCCTTCATGACGGGCGACGCTGCCCGGACGGATTTTTTGGACAACACGTTTGACACGATCATCATGAACGATGCCATGGAGCACGTGGGCGAGCCGGAAAAGACGCTGGAAGAGTGCTTCCGCATCCTGAAGCCGGGCGGATATCTGTACATCAATTTTCCGCCGTATTACCATCCGTACGGCGCCCATTTGTCGGACGCCATCGGCATTCCGTGGGTGCATGCGCTCTTTCCCGAGCAAGCGCTGATCGACGCCTACAAACAGCTGGTGCGTGATTTGCCGGACGGTTCTGATCGCATCACATTCCGCTTCGACAAGCGCCCCGATGGCAGCGAGACGATCTCCTACATCAACCGGATGACGATCAAGCGTTTCCGCAACATTCAGAAGGGCGTAAAGCATCCCGCGGTTTACGAGCGCGAGATTCCGCTGCGCAGCCAGCTCAAAGGCTTGGCTAAGCTGCCCGGGCTTCGCGAGTTTTTCGTCAAAATGGTCGTCTGTGTGTATCAAAAATCCCCTTCCTCCTGAATCGGAGAAAGGGGATTTTCTTTTGGAGACGGTGCCGCTTGTCTTACTGTGCCTTCGACGACGCCTGCTTTTTGCGGATGAGGTTGATAAAGACGCGAAGCTTGGCCCCGCCAGGCAGCCAGTCCAGCTCCTTGTCCTCGATCAGCGGAATAACCAGCAACAGTCCCAAATAGACGACCAGTCCCACGCCTACGCCTGCTACCGTCTCGATGGCGCCGAGGAGACGAACTTTTTCCTTGCCCGCGAGCAACAGGCCGACGGCTTCCGTCGCGCCCCAGGCGAGCAACAGCATCAGGTTGGCGACGAGCAGCGGATAGATCGTATCGAAGCGCCAGTGGATCGGCACCTGCACGAGCTTGCTGATGACCCGCATGTTCAGCACGCAGACAAACGCGGTCGCGCACAGCCAGGACAAGGACAGCCCGTCCATGCCGAACAGGGAGGTGAACACGAGTGTGGCCGCGACCTTGACGATCACGCCGTACAACAGATGGCGCGCAGGAATTTTCTCTTTGCCGATTCCTTGCAAGATGCCGTTCGTCGCCAAGAGCAGCGAGAGCGGAATCGCGCTGATGCCGAGAATCGCCATCGCCCGTGTTCCTTCCATATCGCCGTAGAGCGCCAAATTGGCCCCTTCCGCGACGGCTGTCAGCCCCAGCCCTGCCGGCAGGCCGATCAGCCAGGCGAAGCGCAGCGACAGCTTGGTCAAGGTCGTGACGCGCTCCTCGTCTTTTTGCCGCTTGGCTTCCGCAATCGCCGGAACGATCGAGAGCGCAATGGAGGAGCCGAACAGACTCGCCATTTGCAAAAGCGGGCCGCCCCGGCTGTAAATGCCAAACCACGTATCCGCCGTCAGGCCGTCTACATGCCAGATGTAGCGGAAAATATTGATCGCCAAAAACGAATCGGTCAAACTGAAAATGGGAATGACGAGCGCGCTGACGCAGATCGGCCAGGCGATTCGCCACATGGAGCCGAAAAACGCGCGATCGTACCACCAGGCAAGACGCCCCCACTCTGCGTTGATAAACACGGCGTTTTTGCGATTGTGCAGCCACATGAGCAGCGCGAGAAAGCCGAGACTGAGCAGCGTGCTAATCATCGTGCCGAAATTGACGCCCGTAATGACCGTATCGGTGTCCTCTCCCAGTCTGACCAGGTAGAGCGAAGCGACCAGAATGAAAATCACCCGCAGCGTCTGCTCGACGATCTGCGACAGACCGACGTACAGCATCTTTTGATGGCCGTAGAAGAAGCCGCGAATGACGGCAATCAGCGGCACGAACAGCAAGGACAGCGATATCGCCCGGATCGGCTCGATCAGATGCGGGTTGCCCATCAGCCTGGCAATCAGCGGCGAACTGACGTACAAAATCGCAAACAGCACAATCCCGATTCCGCCCATCATCACCATGCTCCGCGCCAAAATCTGCCCGACCGAGCCTTGCTTGCCCTCGGCGAGCGCCTCGGCAATGACCCGCGACAGCGCGACCGGCACACCTGCCGTCGCCAGAATGAGGAAGGTCAGGTAGAGCGGGTACACCTCCTGATAGAGCCCCAAACCGTTATCCCCGACAATTTCCTGAAGAGGGATGCGGTAAAACATCCCGATTACCTTTGACAAAATTCCCGCGATGGCCAGAATCAGCGCCCCTGCGAGAAAATGACTTTTTTTCAACATGGGTAACTCCTTTTTGCGTCGCTTAAACTTGAGGACTTGTCCAATCGCCGTGAAACCCACTCTCTATCCTACTATCATTTCCTCCTTCCGGCAAACAGGTATATCGATGGAATTTGGCAGGAATACTGGTGAAAACAGATTCCATTGATTTCTTCGAATCGTCTGATGGGAACCGTAGGAGGAATAAGGATGGCTGTAACGGGATTTTTGATTCGCCAGGTGCAGTGGCCCCTCATGGAGGCCTTGAAGGAAAACCGCACGCGTCCGTACATGCGGGAACTGCAAGCCGCCCAGCACTTGTCAAGAGAGGCGCTGGCAAGCCGCCAGCGCGAAAAGCTACAGAGACTGCTCGATCACGCGGTCCGGCACGTACCCGCCTACGCCGACTATGCAAGCGTCTGGAACGAATACCGGGAAGCGCCCGACCGCTTTTTGCAAAAGCTGCCGATCCTCGACAAGGCACGGTTTCGGCGCAATCCCGAAGCGTACTTGACCACCGGGATTCGCCCCGACAAGCTGATCCACAACCGCACGGGCGGCTCGACCGGAGAGCCTACCCGCTTCTATCTCGGCCGTCCGGCTGTGGAACGGTATGAGGCAGCCCGCTGGCTGGGCCTGTCCTGGCATGGCATCCAGATCGGCGACCCGTGCGTCATGCTCTGGGGCTCTCCGCTGGAGCTGAATCAGCAGCAGGCCAGGCAGTACCGCTGGAAGGAACGCTGGCTGAAAAATCGCTTGCTGCTCTCTGCCTATGAATTGGACGAACGCCGCCTGGATACGCAGTTGACGCTCATCAGACGGTTCCGTCCCGTCTATTTGTACGGCTACGCCTCGGCTTTGTACACGCTCGCGCACATGATGCTTGCGAGAGGCACGACGCTGGGCATCCCGCTCAAGGCGGTCGTCTCTACGGCAGAAAGCTTGCACGAGCATCAACGACAAGCGATGGCCGCCGCCTTCGAAGCGCCTGTCGTCAATGAATACGGTGCGCGCGACGGCGGGATTATCGCCTACCAATGCCCGGTCGGAAACATGCACGCCTTTTCCGAGAACAGCTATTTGGAAGTGGTCGATCCGATCACGCACATTCCCGTGTTTCCCGGTGTGCCCGGCGCCTTGCTCGTCACGGACCTGCACAACCAAGCGATGCCGCGCTTGCGCTATCAGCTGGGGGACGTCGTCGCCCTCTCCGCGAAAACGTGTTCCTGCACCGTCACGTTTCCGCTGATCGAAGCCATTGATGGCAGGGAAGACGACATGTTCATCTCCCAGCACGGACAGTACGTGCACGGCCACTACTTCAACCACATCGTCCGCAATCTGGACAGCTTTCGCACCTTCCAGATCGTCCAGCACGAGCCGCAGCGGGTAAGCCTCAGACTCGTAAAGGAGCCGGATCGCTTTTTGCCTGCCGATGAAGCCAAGCTTTTGGCCGGAATCCGTTCTGCGCTCGGCGAGGTAAGCGTGCAGGTGTCGTACGTCGATCACATCCCGCCCACAAGCTCGGGAAAAATCCGCTACGCGATCCGCGAATGTCCGCTCACGAGCGCCCTGCCGCCGGAGTAGCCCGCTTCCTGACCTTATGCAACAGCTCGGAGACGAGCGGCTCGCGCAGGAGCGCCATCACGGCCACGTAGACCAATGCGCCGCCTGCAATGCCGATCGGCACATACAGCCAGACGGACAGAAGCGACAGCCACGGGTCGACGAGCACAATCGCCGCTCCCATAACCGCGCAGGCCAAAAGCGTCCTGGCTACCGTCTGGAGAAAGCTCGCCCGAACGGGGCTGCCTACCGCCCGCCAGAGCAGGATGAACAGCAAAAGCGCCTGACAAATGGCGGATACCGCATTCGCCAGCGCGATGCCGCCGTGTCCGAGAAGCGGGATCAACAGCCAGTTGGCAAGCACGTACACGCCTATTCCGATCGCCCCGATCATGACGGGCGTTTTGGTGTTTTCCAGCGCGTAAAAAGCGCGGGTGAGCAAATCCCGGGCTGCCAGGAAGTACAGGCCCAGGCCGTAAAACGGCAACGCCCAGGCTGTCAGGGCAACCGAGCGCTCGTCGAATGCGCCGCGCTCAAAGGCGAGCCGCACGACCGGCTCCGCGTACAAGGCAAGTCCGACCGTGACGGGGACGAGCAGGATGAACAGATAAGCAAGCCCTTTTTGCAGGATGTGCTTCATCTCGGTCATCTCGCCCCGTTTCACGTGACTGGCCAACAACGGGAACAGCGGCAGCGTAAACGCCCCGACGAAAATCGCCATCGGCATTTGCACGATCTGATTCGCATTGGCAAGCGCGGAGACGACTCCCGTTCCTACGCCTTCTGCAAAGCCTCTTTCCATAAACGTCGTCGCTTGGGCCACCACAGCCCCGATCAAGATCGGGATGACGCGTTCCCCCATTCCTTTCAAGGAAGCGTCGTCACGCCAGGCGAGCGACAGGCGGTGCCGATAGCCGAAGCCGCGCAAGGTCGGCAGCATCACAAGCATCGCCGCCAGGTAGCCGATACTCGTTGCAATCGCCAGTCCCACCGCTCCGTACAGCGGCACGAGCACGTACATGCCGACGATCACGAGCGCTCCGTTTGCCACCGTCCCCAGCGTCGGGGTAAAAAAATGCTGGTGCGCGTTGCACAGGCTCGACCACAAGCCCGTCAGCCCGATGAAGACGGCGGAAGGCCACATCCATTGCAGCATCGTGGCGGTCAGCGCCAGCTTTTCCCCGGACAGACCGAACAGCGCTGCCAGCTGGTAGGAAAACACGATGCCCAGCACAGACACCAGCGCGAATAGGCCCACAATGATCGCAAGCATCTTGTGATACAGTTCGCCAGTCGGCTCTTTTTTCTCCATCAGCCCGCGCATCGTCGGGATCAAAACCGCGTTGATCGCGCCGGGTACAACCAGAAACAGCGTCAACGGGATCGTGGCAGCAATGTTGAACGCATCCGCCTCCATCCCCGTACCGTACAGACTGGAGACGTACACGCTGCGAAAAAAACCCAGCAGTCTTCCCGCGAGAGTCAGCACGACAATCATGGAAGCAATCTTGAACAAACTCATGAGTCCATTCTCCTATCTCTCATTCCAAAACGAAGGGGGCCGTCGCCTAATCGCAATCGCACACCGATCGTTTCTTCGTTCGAACCATGTAGACAGTCGTTTTTTCTCAACCTGTTCCAGCTCAAACCCATCTGTTATCATATCTTATTTCTCGCGTTCCTACCAACCTCTTTCCGCCCCAGCTTGCTTGCAGGTTGCCGGATTCATTATAATGGGTAGGTTAATCCCTGCCTGTAGGAGGACTACAAACAAAATGAGAGAAACCGTGTTGAAGTGGGGAAGCCAATCAACCACGTGGTTGTATCTGCTGTTGGCCTATCCGGTAATCGACTATGTTTTGCGAAAAATTCTACCGATTCCAGTCGTTTCGTCTTTTTGGGATGAAGCGTTGCTCATCGTCCTGATGGCGTTTACGTTCGGCGCCTTTTTGCAAACGAACCGAACGATGCCTGGAATCAAACATCTGCTCCGTGCCTTTTTCGTCCTCGGTCTTGCCTTGACGGTCACGGACATGGCCAACTGGGAAGCTAGCGTGGAAGGTTTTCGCTCCGTCTACCAGTACATCATCGCCTTTTTGATGGGCTTTTATTTGCTGAAGTCCGCCGATGATCTGGACAAGTTTACGAAAGTCCTCGCCCTGATCGGGTTTTTGGCTGCCATCGTCGGGGTGATGCAAGTCGTCCTCGGGGTCAAAACGCCCGAATCGTGGGTGCAGGAAGGCGAAGCGATCACGACGCGCGCCTTTTCGTTCGTCACCAGTCCAAACGTGCTGGGCAGCTACATGGCCTTGATCGCGCCGGTGGCCGCCGGACTGTTCATGAAGGCGACCAGCCGCAAGGAAAAAGGGGTGTGGGCGGTCGTCACCCTGACGACGTTGCTCGCCCTGTTGTTGACCGGATCGCGCGGAGCCTGGTTCGCGCTGGCGTTTGCCCTGTTCGTCTGCTTTTACATATGGAACAAACGGATCGCCGGGTATTTGGTGCTCGCGGGCATCATCGGGCTTGTGGCCCTGTTCTTCGTCCCGGAATCGGTTCCGATGGTAGGCACGGTGAAAAATCGCATTTTCACCCTGTTTACCCCTGAATACTTCGAATCGAGCAGCCAGGGCGGACGTGTAGGCCGCTGGGGCGAAGCGTATGACAAAATGCGCATCGAGCCGCTGTTTGGCGTCGGTCTCGGCCATCACGGCGGAGCTGTGGCGTCCAGGCATTTCGGCACGATCTACTCGGACAGCTACTTCTTCAAAAGTCTCGCAGAGTTTGGCCTGATCGGGATCATCCTGTTGATCGGCCTGGTCGTCTCCATGCTGAAATACGGGGCCCGGCTTGTTCGCAAGCTGCAAGACTCGCCGCACTTTTTCCCGGTGCTCGGGCTATTTGGCGGGTTGATTGCCGTTGCGACGCACAACCTTGTAGAAAACATTTTCGAGGTGCCGTTCATGGCCCTCTATTTCTGGCTGTTTGGCGGCTTCCTCTGCGCTCTGTTCGTCGACCAAACACAAAACAAAAGGTGGTGAACCTATGCGCCGCAATCCTGTTCTCTCTACGATAAGCTGGGCGCTGTACGCCATTGCCCTGTTTTTGATTTACCATTTGCTTGTCAAGCCCGCGTTTCTTGATTTGACGTGGATCGCTTTGCTGATTTTTTTGCCGCTACTCGCTTTTTGCTACTACGTGATCCATCCGTCCGAACGGCGCCAGGTGCTCGTGTTTACCATCGGCTTCTTGCTGCTGGATCGCGCCCTGACCCGCGTGGACGTCAAAACGACAGCGGCTCTCTTGATCGGTGGCGCCGTTGCCGTTATCGTGATTGCCCTGCTGGCCAAATGGTACGGCCGCTTGAACTGGCGCGCAGTCGGCGTGCTCGTGCTGATCGCCGTGCTGGCCAATGTCACATTCAACCGCTATACCCTGACGGCTTTGAGCCATTTCACCGTGCAGTATGAGTCCAGCCGGCTGTACAACGGCGACTGGGTGAACTACTTCCCGATGACGCTATACGACGTCGACGGCGACGGCAAAATGGAGATCGTCACCTACGGCAACGCCGAGGAGTTGCCTTTGCCGGAAAAGACAGAAAAGCCGGAGACAGAGGAAGAGAAGCACGCATTGGCGGAAAAGTTGCGCCATTTGCAGGCGGAGCCGCTCGCGCTCTACGTCCTGACGTGGAAAGACGGCCAGATGGTCCGCATGCCCAACGAACAAATCCCCGCAGAGACGATGACGCGGATCAAGGAAAAGCTGCCGACCGACTACCCGGGCTTCCCGTATTACACGCTCAAGGACGGGCAGCTCGTGCCAAACGTGCAGCGTCAGGCTTACTCGGAAGCGATGATGCAGGCGGGCACGACGGCTCACCGCGCCTTTGTGCTCGACATGAACAACATCGCCAACATGCTGGAACAAAATCAGGGCAGCATGGATGTACGCCAGGAGCTGGGCAGCAAATACAAGCAGTTGCACATTACAAACGGCATGCTGACCGGTACGTATGACGGCAAACCGTTCGGCGGCACGACAAAAGCGACCAAGCTGCTCTCGACCATGATGCTGCCGGATGGCCGCGAAGGGCTGATTGTCATCGGCGAGCATTTGAGTGTGCTGGCTGTCGAACCGGACGGCACGTTGACGGAAGCGTACCAGTTGACGCGCAAGCAGGCAGAGCTGGCTACTGGCGAGTTCATCCCTGCCGACATCGACCGCGACAACGTAGACGAGCTGCTCGTAGCAGGCCGTCCTTCCTACATCCTGAAGCCAAAGCCGGATGGTACCTGGGACATTCTCTGGACAAGCGACGACCGCGACAAGACCTTCCGCTTCTCCAACTTCGCAGCGGTTGGCAGCGACCAGACGCCGGAGATCATCGCCAAGGCGAGAAGCTGGGTCAGCACGACAGACGCGCCTTACCTGTCCGGCTTCGCCTACACACCTGAAGGGTTGAAGCAAAACTGGCGCATTTACTTGCCGCTCATCAACGTCCAGGTCGGCGATATCGACGGCGACAAACAGAACGAAATCGTCGCCTCCATGGAAAATACGCACCGCATTCTCGTGTTCAAACAGCACGGCATCCCTGTATTCTGGCTGACCATCGTTCTGTTCGCGGGACTGCTCGGATACGGAATCGTAAGGAGGGTTCGCCATGCGTAAACGGACAAAGGCATGGGCATTGCTCGCTGCCATCTGCACCGCCTCTCTGCTCGGCGGCTGCACGTATGAGTCCGACACGAAAGCATTTGCCACCACCAACTTTGATACGCAGCCCGCGCCGCCGACCACGGCCCAAACCGAATCGGCGGCCGAATGGCTGAAAACCGCTCTGGAAAAAGGGAAAACAGCGGAAGAAGCACAGGCATTCTGGTACAGAGGCCACGTGCTGAATCGCATCCTCGCCCGGACGACGACCAGCATGTTCGACGGGGCCGTCCTCAACGGCAAAGGGTACAACGTCGGTACGCGCATCGCCGCACAGCCTTACACGTACTATCGCATCGGCGACAAGCGCTACATCCGCACGAATGATTACTGGGTGACCGCGCCGGAGGAACCGCTCGAATTCGACGTGCTGAAAGGCTTCGAGGACTGGCTGCCGTACATGGACCGGGCCGTGCAACTGCCGGATGAAAAAATAATCGGCGTCGTCTGCGTGCCTTTCCAGGTGAAGATGACCGGCGCAGAATGGCTGAAAAACAGCGAAAGCCCGCTGTTTGAGCCGCTGAAAAAGCTGGTCGGCGACCGCCCCGACCTCGAATATATTTTGAAAGAATCGACGATCAAGGCGACGTTTTGGTTCGGCAAGGAAGATCGCCTGATTCACCAGTACGAGACATGGATCATCCTGCCGCTGCCGGAGGCCGGCACGATGGACCAGCAGGTGAAGTTCAACCTGTACAAGTACGGCGACACCGGCGGCATCAACATCAAAGAGCCGGAAGAAGTGGAAAAATATTTGCTGTACTAGGCGCTGGTTTCGGTACAGCCGCTGGCAATCGAAAAGAGCCTGCTGCGAGTCATATCGCGGCAGGCTCTTTGTTTGGTTGCGCTTCGGCAAGGCATCGCCTTTCTTACAGCCCGAGGCCCGCTGCTTTGCCGGACCTGCCCAGGAACAGGCTGTAGACGAAGGCGACTGCCGAGCATATCCCCATCGCCCAGTAGAGCGTCGCCCCTCCGCTGTGCTGAAACAGCCAGCCGCCGACGAGCGAGCCGATGATGCCGGAAATGCCGAAAAACAACACGGCCAGCACCGTTTGCCCTGTCGCCTTCCACTCTTCCGGGATGATGCTGTACAGGTACTGAATCGTAGCTGTGTAAAACAGGACAAAGGTGACACCCTGCGTCACTTGCAGATAAACCACCCACTCCGCCGAAGGGGCGATTGCAGAGAGCACGTAACGGATCGTGTACACTGCCGAGGCGAGCGTAATCAGCCTGAGTTCGCTCCAGCGGGCAAGCAGTCTGGCACTGATCGCGAAAAACGCGACCTCGCTCACCGCCGCCAAAAACCACGCTTGCCCGACATCCCCCGTCGTGCCGCCCAGGCTCTGCACGTAGACGCCAAGGAAGCTGTCGTTCGTCCGGTGCGGAGTCGCTGCAATCAGCACGAGCAGAAAGAATCGCTGCGTTTGCGGGTAGAAGATAAATTGCTTCAGCTCCCGCCAGGACAACGACTTGCTGCTGGCAGGCGCGTCCTGCATGACGAGAGCGCATGCGTAGGCAATTACGCCGTAGCCGACAAACAGCCAGACGAGTTGCTCCATCCCCAGCCGATCAAGCGTCCAGCCGATGAACAGCGACGCCGTTGCGTAGCCGACTGCGCCAAACGTGCGGATGGAGCCGAAACTTGTGCCGTGCAGCTCGGCAATCCGGTAGTTGAGGCTCTCGGTCAGCGGATCGGTCGGCAGCAGGAAAACATACATCGCACCTACCAGCAAAAACAGCGCGAAAAACGAAGCCGAGGTGAACAGCAGGACCCCTGCCGCGATGGACAGGCCCAAGGTCAACAGAATGATCCGCCTGATCGTCTTGGAACGGTCGCTCACCATCCCCCAAAACGGCTGGGACAAGATGCCGATAAACGAGCCTGCCCCGATCCATACGCCGATTTGCGTCGGCGTGATGCCGCGATAAGTCAAATAGACGGGCAAAAACGAAATGAAAATGGACAACAGGGAAAAGTAAAAGAAATTGTAGGCTCGCAAGCTCAGTATGGCCGTATTCACGTTCCACCTCTTCTTTGTACGGGAATAGAAAGATAGCCTCGCAAGCCCTGTTCCAGGCTCCGAGGCTCGGCACTCTTTTCCGTTATCCGCTCACTAGCTCGTTCATCAGCTCGGCAAGCTGTCTCGCCTGCTCGCGGCGCTCGTACGGCTTCACGCGCTCCGCAAAATCGGCTCCGCGCGCCTCGCGGCTACCCGCCTTCCCGTTCTGCTCCTTCCATTCGCGATACAGATGCAGGTACGCCTGCTTGATCGCATCCTTCTCTTCCGGATCAGCCACCTGGCCCAAGCGGAACTTCTCGATGATCTCTGTCGCTTCCCCTGCTTTGTTCAGCGCGAGAATCGGATTGCCGATGCCCATGTATTCGTACAGCTTGCCTGGAATGTACGCCCCTGCGTCAGCGGACACGTCCCCGATGAGCAAAAGGACGTCGGCTGCTTTCATCAAGCCGAGCGCCTCCTTGTGCGGCAGGTTGCCCAGGACGCGCACGACGTCACGAAGCCCGAGCGCTTCCACGCAATCGCGGTTTTCCGAATACCCGGGATAGTCAAACACGCCTGCGAAGCTAAAGAGGAGCTCTCGCCTGTCCACCTGTCCCTCGTCGATCAGTTCGCGAATCGCTTGCAGCAACAGCCGCGGATTGCGCTTTTGATACAAAATGCCCGCGTAGACCGCATGGAATTTCCCCGGCGCCGCATGACTCGGCGTCAGCTCCCGAAAGTCGGCCTGGTCGAAGCCGTTGTAGATCAGCTCCATCCGCTTGATCCGCTCCTGATGCTTCTTGCGGAAATTGGCGGCGAAGGTGGCGGTGACGGTCGTAATCGCATCGGCCTTTTCCATCACTCGCGCTTCCATCCGCTCTTCCAGCCGTTCGCGCCAGGCGATGCCGGAGGTGTGCATGTTTTGCGTCCACGGATCGCGGAAGTCCGCCACCCATTTGCAGCCGAACTCATCCGCGAGCTTCTCGGCAATCAAGTGGTTGGTGACAGGTCCGGAGGTGGAAAAAATCACATCAATTTTTTCCCGGCGCATGACTTCCCGCCCCAGCTTGAGCGCATTGGGCAGCCACAGAATCTGGTCGTCCGGGATCAGCAGATACGGCTTGAGCTTTTTCAAGACGTTCACGACCTGCTTTTTCACCCGTGCCTTCCACGATGCCCGCGGCGCGGCGCTGGCGATGGCGGTCGAGCCACTTGCGCCAGAAGCCGCGGCTTGTCCTCTCCCCGGCAGCAGCTGCCACTCCTTTGCCCGGTGAATCTTCACCTCGGGCGGAAGCTGCGCCAAAAGCGATGGATCCAGCGTGGCGTGGTAGGCCGGATCGACGGTAAGCACGTGGACGTTCCAGCCGAACTCCCCCAAATATTTGGCCATTTTCAAGGGCCGTGGAACACCGCCGCCGCCGATGGGCGGGAATATGTAGCATAGGAGTAACACGTTGTGCGCTTTCATCTTGCAACCGTCCTTCTCGTTTTTGCGTTTTCCATCCTAAACGATACCACAAGTGCTGTCTTATTGCGAATCTATCAGCCATCTGCTATAGTGAGTATGGCTTTAATCGCTCCTCCATGAACAAGCCTCGACAGAGGTTTTCTTACTAAGATTCGGGTGAATTGACATGAGCAAACTACGCGTCCTCCACGTGATTGGCGGGGGGGAATTCGGCGGTGCGGAACAACATATTCTCAATCTGGTTACGACTTTTCCTGCGGAGGAGGTAGACGTCGCAGTCATCTGCTTCTACGATTCGCTCTTTGCCGAGAAGCTCCGGGCGGCTGGCATCCACGTGATCGCGTTGCACCAGTTCGGACGCTTCGATATTCGGCTGCTGCAAGCGCTGCGGCGCACCTTCCTTGCCTTTGGGCCAGCCATCATCCACACGCACGGGATCAAGGCCAACTTTTTTTCGCGGCTTGCGGCCCTTGGCATGAACGTACCGCTGCTGACTACCGTACACAGCTCGCTGCGCTACGATTACACAGGCGCATTGGCCTATGCGATCGTCAGCATGATGGAACGAAGCACCCGCCACTGGAACCGGCACTACATCGCCATCAGCGGCGCCATTGCCGACGTCCTGCGCGAACAGGGCGTGAAGCCTTCCGCGATCAGCGTGATCTACAACGGGATGGATTTGTCCCCCTACCGGCAGGATCAACTCCGCGAGAGCGATCGCAGTCGTTTACGCGCGGAATGGAACGTGCCGCAGGATGCTTTTTTGTTCGGAACCGTAGCGCGATTCGTTCCAGTCAAAGGGTTGCCGATCCTGCTTGATGCCTTTCACGCGCTTGTCCGCGACAAGCGATCCGCGCCTTATCTCGTGCTGATCGGCGACGGTTCGGAACGTCCGGCACTGGAAGCGAAGGCAGAGGAGCTGGGACTGTCGGAGCGCGTCCGTTTTGCCGGGTTTCGCCAGGACATTCCCGCTTGCTTGCACGCCATCGACGGCTTTGTTCACTCCTCCCTGTACGAAGGGCTGGGCTACACGATCATCGAAGCGATGGCCTCCCAGGTGCCTGTCGTCGCCAGCAACGTGGGCGGCGTGAAGGAATTCGTCTACCAGGAACGCACGGGGCTGGTTGTCGAGCCGAATGATCCCGCGGCACTGGCGCGCGCCATGGAACGGCTCTGGACTTCGCCGCAGCTGCGGGAGACGATGGTGCAAAACGCCCTGGAAAAAGTCGAATCGACTTTCACGATTCAGCAGATGACGGCGCAAATTTTGTCCCTGTACCGAAAGCTGTTGTCATGACCGAAGCACGACTGGCTGTCCCCAAGACACTGCTCGTGCTTTTTTCGTTGCCCGCGGCGCGATAAAAATGTTTGAAAAATCTGCCTTTTCCATTGCTTCTGCCGGGATAATCTGGTTACATAGAACAGGAACGATGATGATGAATCGCACGTGAAAGGATGAGACGACACATGAAACTGTATCTCTCGGTGGACATGGAAGGCATCTCCGGCATCGTCGACACCAGCTACATCCATCCCGAATCGGGTGTGAACTACCAGCGCGGCCGCCAATTCATGACCGATGACGCCAATGCGGTGATCGAAGCGGCCCTGGCCAGCGGCGTGACGGAGATCGTCGTGGCGGACAGCCACCATACGATGAACAACCTCTTGTGGGAAAAATTGCACCCGCGAGCGCGGCTGCTGGCTGGTTCTCCCCGCGACTGCTCGATGATGCACGGGCTGGATGCGAGCTTTGATGCCGCCATGTTTATCGGCTATCACACCCGCCAAGGGGTTCCTGGCGTGCTCAGCCACACCATGTCCGGCGTCGTCCGCAACTTGTTCATCAACGGACGGGTCATGGGCGAGTTCGGCTTCAATGCAGCGATTGCAGGCTTGTACAAGGTTCCGGTCATCATGGTTTCCGGCGACAACCTGCTTGCCAAAGAAGCGCGCGAGCTGATTCCCGGCATTCATACAGCCATCGTCAAGGAAGCGGTGTCGCGTACAGCCGCCATCTGTCTGCCGCGCGAGGAAGCGACTGCGACATTGAAGGAACAGACGAAGCTCGCTCTCGGCAATGTCTCCGCCATCGCTCCGTTCAGGAACGATCTCCCGCTTGAGCTGGCCATGGAATTCTCCCATGCCGGACAAGCCGAAATGGCGGCCATCGTCCCCGGCACACGCTATGAGACGTCGACCAACACCGTTTCCTGCCGCACGGACGATCCGCAAGACTTGTACAAAACGATGCGGGCCATGCTGAACCTCGCTTCCCAGGCAGCGTTTTTCTAGGTCAACACGTCGTGGCAACAACAAAAGGCAGGGCAACTGCGCCATGCCTTTTTGCGCGTTTGAAGAGCGGCATAAAAAAACAGACCCACTGAATGGGCCTGTTTGTCGTTTTTGGCTTTTACAGTTTACGAACGTTCGTCGCCTGTGGGCCGCGTTGACCGTTTTCCACGTCAAACTCGACCTCTTGCCCCTCATCCAGGGACTTGTACCCTTCGCCCTGAATCGCAGAGAAGTGGACGAATACATCATCCGCGCCTTCCCGCTCGATAAATCCGAAACCTTTTTCGCTGTTGAACCATTTTACTCTACCACGTTCCATTTTTGCCTCCTAGCATGTATCCCTTACATGACATTGAAATATGATCTTACCTGGTGAGTATTGCCAGAAACAGAACGTGTTATACATGAAAACAGCAAAACGAGCAAAAAGATTCCCCCGCTTAAATGCGCACAACGGTAGCGTGGCTGACCGAGTCGCGCGGAATGCGGTTTTTCGTATCGAACAAAATCGGGGAATCGGCCATTTGCGCCGCTACCTCATCCCAGTTTACGTCGGCGAATGGCTGTTGCACAGCCGTCAAAATCAGGGCGTCTGCGTCGCGAACCGCTGCCTCCAGGCTGTCTTGTTTGTGCGCGTATGCCGTCGGTACCGCCGGGTCGTACGAGCGCACCTCGACTCCTTTGGCGAGCAGCAGCCGGATGATGTCATGCACGGGGCTGACGCGGTCGTCGTTGGAGAAGTCCTTCATCGCAAGGCCCAATACCGCTACGCGGCTGCCAGCGAGCGTCTTGCCTTTTTCCTGCAGCGCTTTTTCCAGCATGCCGATCAGCACTTCCGGCACAGCGTCGTTGGTCTTTCGCGCCTGCTGCAAGATCGGCAGCGACACGCCCAGTTCGCGCGCTTTTGGCTGCAAGTAATACAGCGCATTCGGCAGGCAGAAGCCGCCGACACCAGGACCAGGGGTCAACAGGTTCACGCGCTTGTGCGTATTGGCAACCTGAATCAGCTCAAAGGTATCGATTCCGAACGCCTCGGCAAAGCGGGCGAATTCCTGGACCATCGCGATATTGACGTCGCGCTGGATGTTTTCGATGACTTTGGCGGTTTCGACGACGCGAATGTCCGAGATCGTAATTTCTGTTTCGCTGATAAAGGACAGCAGCTCTTTTCCTTTCTCGGCGCTTTCCGCGTTGATGCCGCCAAGCACGAGCGGCATGTGGATAAACTCTTCAAAAGCCCGTCCTTCAGCAATCCGCTCGGAGCAGTACGTCAAATAAAAATCGACGCCCGCCACAAGGCCGCTCACCTCTTCGAGAATCGGCTGCAGCACTTCTTCCGTGGTTCCTGGGACGACCGTGCTGCGAATCATAATCGTATCGCCCTTTTTCAGCACGCGGCCGAGCGATTGGGCACAGCTTTTCAACGGTCCGAGATCCGGGTCGCCGTTTTGCACCGGCAAACCGACGGTCACAATATAATGATCGACTTCCGCAGCTGCTTCCTCATAAGAGGTAGTCGCACGGAAACGCTTTGCTTCCAGTTGTTCTTTGAGAATCTCCGGCAAGGTCTTCCCCTGATAGGACTCCAAATGGTGGGAACGCGCCGCATTGATTTCGTCCACGACGTGAGGCAAGGCGTCAATGCCGACGACGTTTGCTCCTTTCATGGCATAGGTAAGAGCAAGCGGCAAGCCAACAAACCCTAATCCCACTACAGCTACGCGCACAGGCTGAGTCATTGCGTATCTCCTCTTTCACGTTCTCTAAGGTAAGGTCCGTGCAACCGTACTGTTGCGCGGCCAACTTGCAAATTGCTTACGACAGATAATAAATGCCCGCAGCGATAAAAACTACGCACAATCCTATGAGGACCTTGTACAACGTCTCCAAGGCTGCTCCTCCCCATGATGTAGATGATCCGGCTTTGGCCCTGTCCAAAAGGGCACGGGACCGCACCGTCCGGGAAAAACGTGCGGAACGCTCTGCCAAAACCTAATTATACTCCCGATTGAAATATCGTTCAACAAGGGGTTGTTTCCTTACCTGGACAGGCTCGCCCCGATAATATACGAAAAACCGATGGACAGGACCATTGCGATGAAGCCGATCGCCCTGTTGTCTTTGGCAATTTCCTCATCCACCTTGAACGAGGGCGTCATGAATTCAAAAATAAAGTAAGCGATCAGAAGCAAGCCAAAGCCGAATGTCCCCCAGATCAAAGCCTGCCCCAACGAAAGATTCGCCTGAATCGAATAGCGGAAAATATTGGCGATGCCAAAAATTTTTCCGCCCGTTGCCATCGCGACGGCCATGTTTCCGCGCTTCAACTCTACCCACACCCGATAGCGCGTCACCAGCTCGAAAATCGCCAAAAACAAAATCATCGCCAGTCCGGTAACGGTAAAGTAAGCGGCAGTTGCAAAATAGGGATTGTGCAAAAGGCCTGCCATGAAATCTCCTCCCGCGCTCTCTCTATTTCAGTTCGACAATGGTCGCGCCAACGCCGCCTTCCCCTTGTCCGCCCAGGCGGAAGGATTTGACGTTGCGGTGGCGTCGCAAATATTCATGCACACCTTTGCGCAAAACGCCCGTGCCGTGTCCGTGAATGATGGAAACCGAGTGCAGTCCGGCCAAAAGCGCATCATCGAGAAACTGGTCAATTTCCCGGATGGCGTCCTCCACGTTGTATCCGCGCAGGTCGAGGTCCATTTTGATGCTGGCCGTTCTGCGCTTGACAGAAGTGTACGGCGCGGCTTGCGGCTTCTGTGCCATCGCGTTTTGCACGTTCATGTCTTCGCGTCTGACCTTCATTTTCATGATCCCGATCTGGACGAGGAATTCGTCGTTGTTGACCTTTTCCAGCACGGTTCCTTTTTGGCCGAAGCTGGTGACCATGACTTCATCGCCCACCTTGATCTGGGTGGCGCGAACAGCCTTGGCCGGCTTTTTCACCTTTTCCTTCTCCAGCTCAAGCACGGCATTGCCGAGTCGTTTTTTCGCCTCGATCAGCCGGTGCTCCTTGATCTCCACACCTTCGTCTCTCATCTCGCGCAGCTCGCGAATGATCGTCTCGGCCTCTTCTTTTGCCAACTGCACGGCGATTCGCGCCTCGGCCTCGGCCCGCTCCAAAAGCTTGTTTTTCTCCTCGGCAAACCGGGCGCGTTCCTCCTCCAGCTGACGGCGCAATTCCTCCGCTTCTTTTCTCGCCGCCGCCGCTGCCTGTCTGTCCGCTTCGGCCGATTTGCGATTGCGCTCCAGTGACGCGATCATGCTCTCCACCTGGTTGTCTTCCTCGCTGATGGAACCGCGCGCTACCTCGATGATCGCCTCAGGCAGTCCCAGTCGTCTGGCAATGGCAAAAGCGTTGGAGCGTCCCGGCACGCCGACGAGCAACCGATACGTCGGTCGCAGCGTTTGCACGTCGAACTCCACGCTGGCGTTGATGACTTCCGGCCTCTCGTAGGCATACGCCTTCAGTTCGCTGTAGTGCGTAGTAGCGACCAGTCTGGCCCCGGAATCAATCACGTGGTCGATGATCGCCATGGCGAGCGCAGCCCCCTCTGTCGGGTCGGTCCCCGCTCCCAGCTCGTCGAACAGCACGAGGCTCTTCTCGTCCATCTTTTCCAGGATCGAGATGATATTCGTCATATGGCTGGAAAACGTGGACAGGCTTTGTTCGATGGACTGCTCATCTCCGATATCGGCGAACACGGAAGAAAACACGGTCATCTCGCTCTCTTCCTCCGCCGGGATGTGCAGACCCGACATGGCCATCAGCGACAAAAGCCCGATTGTTTTCAGCGAAACGGTTTTCCCGCCCGTATTCGGACCTGTCACGACAATCGCCTGGTACTCTCCGCCCAGCTCGACGTCGACGGGAACGACCACTTCGCGCGGGATCAGCGGATGGCGCGCTTTTTTCAGCTGCAAATAGCCGCGGTCGTTCAGCTTGGGACAGACGGCTTTCATGCTCCAGGCAAGCTGGGCCTTGGCAAACATGAAGTCAAGCTCGGCCAGCGCGTCGATATTCTCGACGAGCGCTTCCACGGCAAAAGCGACCTGCTCGGTGAGCACGTACAAAATCCGCTCGATCTCGCGCTCTTCCCTAAGCCGCAATTCGCGCAGCTTGTTGTTCATCGATACGATCACTTCCGGCTCGATGAACAACGTTGCTCCGGAAGCGGACTGATCGTGGACGATCCCGCCGAACACGTGGCGGTATTCCTGCTTCACGGGAATGACAAAGCGATCGCCGCGAATCGTGACGATGCTTTCCATCAGCATTTTTTGGTAAGAGGAGGAGCGCGTGATCTGATCCAGCTTTTCCCGGATGCGCGACTCCACCTGCCTGATTTCCTGGCGAACCTGGCGCAGCTCCATGCTGGCGCTGTCCATCACCTCTCCGTTTTCGTCCAGACAGCGGCGAATTTCCATTTCCAGCTCACGCAAGCCTTCGATGCGCTCGGCCTGCTGCTTGATGAGCGACAGGTCGTGGTCCTCGCACAAGTCCAGCAAAAACGTCTTCAACCGGCGCCCCGCCATGACTGTGCTGGCGATGTCCAAAAGCTCCATCGGCGCGAGCATCGCATTCAGCCTGGCTCGCTGCACGGAAGCGCGGATATCGCGAATGCCGCCCAGCGGAACGCTTCCTTTCAACCGCAGGACAGTGGCAGCCTCCTCGGTCTGTTGCTGGGCGATTTTGACTTCGTCCAGCCGCACGAAGGGGGTCAGTTTCGCTGCTTTTTCTTTTCCATAGGAGCAAGACGCCTTGTCCACTAACAAGGCGATGATTTTATCGTATTCCAGTGTTTTCACTACCCGTTGTTCCACTGTATCCTCCTTGTTTCCTCAGCGGCGACCGTCGTCAGCGCGGAAGCGGACAACGATCTGAACTTCAATCGCTACGATTTCTTCATTATATCATGTCAACCGGCCCAAGGATAATTTTACACGCGCCCGCTTTGGCATAGTTCAGCCCTGAAAAAGCCAGAATGAAACTGAACCCATTAAAAAAAGGAGGAGTCTACATGACGATCATGCGTCATCTCGTCCGCTTTGTCGTCGCCGCCGTCGTTCTGATGTTCGTCGGCTTTCTGGTACCCGGGTTTTCCGTAAGCAGCTTCTGGACTGCTTTTCTTGCCGCCGTTGTCATTGCCCTGTTGGGCTGGGTTGTTGAAGCCATGTTCGGAGATCGTATTTCCCCATACAATCGCGGAATCATCGGCTTCCTCGTCAGCGCTGTCGTGATCTACGTGACACAGTTTATCGTCTCCGGTTTCCATGTCACCGTCATCGGAGCGCTGCTGGCGTCTTTGGTCATCGGGATCATCGACTTGTTCATCCCGATCAAGACGCATATGGACATGCGCAATGGAGATGCCGGAAACCGCCAAGAGAGCTAAGCTTGCTGGAAGCGAAAAGAGCCACCCCGTCCTAGGCGGGCTGGCTCTTTTTCAGCTTGACTACTCCGTTGCCCCTCCTTTTTGGTCCAAGCTTTTGCCGTACAACGCGAAAAGAGAGGCCAGCGCCCCTCTTTTCTCCTTAATCTATCGGCTTGTCATTTGCATCTTCCTGAAGGATCTTCAGCAGTTCTTCGTACTCCTGCCGCAAGCGGAAGTATTCATCCGCAATGTTTACCGCAGAGAGTACGGCAATTTTAGCCGTGTCCAGTCGATGGTTGCCGTTCGCGATTTCGTTCATCTTGTCATCAACGAAACCGGCCACCATGCGTATGTGATTGACACTTGCCTTGCCACTGAGCCGGTATTGTTGGCCGAAGATATCCACCGTCAAACGATTTTTCCCATCACCTTGCACGAGGGGTTCCTCCCTACTGCGACCTTTGCTCTACTGTATCCTTTTTAGGTTACTGAAAATGTCAGAGTTCGTCAAGCCATCTTACATCCGCAGTTCGGCACCCGTCCGGTTTTTCAACGCTTCGACGACAGCGGTTGTCACCTGCTGGATTTCTTCATCCTGCAAGGTGCGCTCCGCGTGACGGAACACGAGCGCGAACGCCATGCTCTTCTTGTCCTGGGCGATCCGCTCGCCTGTGTACACATCGAACAGGGTCAGCGATTCCAGCAGCTCCCCTGCCGCTTCGCGAATGGTCGCTTCCAACGCCCCCGCAGGCACGCTGCGATCCACGACCAGCGCCAGGTCGCGGGTGACGGCCGGGAACTTCGGCAGTTGGCTGTAGTGTCCGACCTCGGCAGCCGCCTCGATCAGCGCGGCCACATCCAATTGGAACACATACGTTTCGGATAGGTCGTACGCTTTTTCCGTAACGGGGTGAACTTGCCCCAGATAGCCCAGCCGTTGGTCGCCTGCCCATACTTCCGCTGTACGGCCCGGATGCATGCCGGCAATGTCCGCTGCCGCTTTGTACTGCGCGGTGCGGATGCCGAGGCGAACCAGGAGCGAATCGACGATCCCTTTCACCTGGTAAAAATCGACAGGCTGTTTGGCTCCCATCCAGTTTTGCGGCAGCAGTTGCCCTGTCAGCGCACCCGCCACGTACAGACGCTCTTCCGGAAGCTGCGTTAGCGATTCTTCGGAAGTCAAGAACACGCGGCCCAGCTCAAAAATGGCGACGTCGTGATTTTGGCGGTTTTTATTGTACGCGACGGTTTCCAGCAGGCTAGGAACGAGGCTGGTGCGCAATGTGCTGCGCTCCTCGCTCATCGGCATCAACAGCGACACCGGATTGACCTTCTCCTGGTGCAAACCGGCTACTGCCTCCACGCGGTCCGGGTGTACCAGCGCATAGGAGATCGCCTCGTTCAAGCCGATGCCGATCAGGTGGTGACGAATCGTGCGGCGCAGCTTTTGCTCGTGCGTCAGTTGACCTTGCGTCGTCGTGCCGGCTGGCAGACTGGTCGGGATGTTATCGTAGCCGTACAGACGCGCGACTTCCTCCACCAGATCCTCCGGCAGCGTAATGTCGCCGCGTCTGGTCGGCACCGTAACGGTCCAGCTGTCGCCTGCTTGTGTGAACGGGAATTGCAAGCGCGTAAAAATCGGAGAAACGTCTGCGGCGGACAGGCTCGTTCCCAGGTGCTGATTGATTTTGTCCAAGGTCACCGATACGACTGCTGGCTTCGCTTCGCTTACGACTGCGGAGCGGACGCCCTTGGACACAGTGGCCCCGGACAACTGCTGGATCAAAGCCGCAGCGCGCTCTCCTGCTTCCTGCACGCGCGCCTGATCGACGCCTTTTTCCCAGCGGACGCAGCCTTCCGTGCGCATGCCCAGTGTGCGTGCTGTACGGCGTACTGTTTTTGGCGTAAACCAGGCGGCTTCGAGGATGATCTCGCTCGTTTCATTCGTAATCTCGGAGTTGGCGCCGCCCATCACTCCTGCAATCGCCAAGCCTTTTGCCGGGTCGGCGATCAAAAGCGTCTGCTCATCCAGCTCGCGCTCCTGGTCATCCAACGTAACGAGCTTTTCCCCAGCGTTCGCCAGGCGGACGACAATCGTGCGGTCCTGAACTTTCGCCGCGTCAAATGCGTGCAGCGGCTGCCCGTACTCCAGCAAAACGTAGTTGGTGACGTCGACCACGTTGTTGATCGGACGAATGCCTGCTGCCATCAGGCGGTTTTTCAACCATTGCGGGGAAGACGCGATTTTGGCATTCGTGAAGTGACGGCCGTGGTACTGGTAGCATTCGTTTTCGGCAGCGATCGTGACTTGCAGCGGGTTCTCGCCGCCGTCTTCCGTCAGTTCGATTTGCGGCAGCACCACTTCCTTGCCCAAGATAGCGGCCACCTCGTAGGCAACGCCGAGCATGCTCAGGCAGTCCGAGCGGTTTGGCGTCAGCCCCAGCTCCAGCACGTAGTCGTCCAGGCCGAGGTAGGAGATTGCATCCATCCCGATTTCCGCATCGTCCGGCAGTACCATGATCCCTTCCTGCTGGTCTTTTGCCAGCAGCTTGTCGTTTAGGCCCAGTTCTTTTGCCGAGCAGATCATGCCTTGGGATTCCACGCCGCGCAGCTTGGAGCGCTTGATGTTCAAGCCCCCGGGCAGCTTTGCGCCGATCGTCGCTACGAGCACCTTTTGCCCTTTGTCCACGTTGGGCGCACCGCAGACGATTTGCAGGTCTTCGCCTTGCCCGACATCGACCACGCAGACGCTCAGACGATCCGCGTCCGGGTGCTTGCTGCGTTCCTTGACATATCCGATCACGACACCGGAAACACCAGCGTTGCGCGATTCTACCGCGTCTACCTCAATCCCGCTGCGAGTCAGCTTCTCAGCCAGCTCCTGGGGCGTCGTTCCACTCAGATCGACGTATTCGGATAACCATTGATACGATACCTTCATCTTTGCCTCTCCTCTCTAGCCTCGGTTGAACTGACGCAGGAAACGAACGTCGTTGGTATAAAAATGGCGGATATCCTCCACTCCGTATTTGAGCATCGCGATGCGCTCTACCCCCATGCCAAAGGCAAAGCCGCTGACTTCTTCCGGATTGTAGCCGGCCATTTCCAGCACGCGCGGATGCACCATGCCGGAGCCCAAAATCTCGATCCAGCCCGTTTGCTTGCACACGCGGCAACCGTGACCGCCGCAGTTGAAGCATTGCAGATCGACCTCCGCGCTAGGCTCGGTAAACGGGAAGAAGCTCGGACGCAGGCGGATTTGCTGGTTCGCCCCGAACATTTGGCGGGCAAATGTCAGCAGAATCCCCTTCAGATCGCTCATGCCGATGCCTTTGTCGATCACCAGACCCTCGATCTGCGTGAACTGGTGGGAGTGGGTCGCGTCGTCATCGTCGCGGCGATACACTTTTCCGGGACAGATGATCTTCACCGGTGTCTTGCCTTCTTTTTTCAGCATCGTGCGCGCCTGGACCGGAGACGTATGGGTGCGCATCAAAATTTCGTCGGTCACGTAAAACGTATCCTGCATGTCGCGCGCCGGATGGTCTTTGGGCAGGTTGAGCATTTCGAAGTTGAAGTGGTCCATCTCCACCTCTGGTCCTTCTGCCACCTCGAAGCCCAAGCCGATGAAAATGTCTTCGATCTCCTCGATGATGCGGGAGAGCGGATGCATCGTTCCGGCAGGCACCGGACGCCCTGGCAAGGTGACGTCTACCGTCTGGGACGACAGCTTCGCATGCAGCGCCGCTTCCTCCATCGCCTGCTGTTTGGCGGAAAAAGCGGACTCCAGCGCTTCCCGCACTTCGTTGACCAGTTGGCCGACGACCGGGCGCTCTTCGGGGGACAGACTGCCCATTCCGCGCAGCAGTTCGGTCAGTTCGCCCTTTTTCCCCAAATATTTGACGCGCAAATCCTGAAGTTGTGCAGCTTCCGTCACCTGGCTGATTTGCCCCAGGGCGGACTCCTTCATTTCTTGCAACCGAGTTTGCACTTCGTATCGCTCCTTTGTTTCTGTGGATTCGAAAACGCGGGCTGCGCCAAGCATGGGCATAGCCTTCGTTGTCTTTTGACCGGATAAGAATTTTTTTTATTCTTATCTGGATAAAAAGAAAAACCCGCCCCCAAAAGGGACGAGTTACTTTTTTTCTCGCGGTACCACCCTTGTTAGACAGACAGCTCGCCTCGTGACAAAACGGTACCCCTATCACGAAGAACGCGCAAGACTTCTGTCTCACTTCCGTTCATTGGTAACGGGAATGACCCGGCTGCTCCTACTGCGCCAAAAGCGGTTCAGAGTGCGGCTTTGGAGGGAATTCGGCAGCTATCGTGCTAAAGATGCTTGCAGTCTGTGGCACCTTCTCCCTGAAAAACAGATAGGACCTGCGTACTAGTCTCCGTCATCGCTTTGGGTTATAATCGAGATGTAAACGATTATAGCGCACCAAGAGAAAGTTTTCAATTCTCCAAATGGTACATATCGCGCGTTCGTCCTAGTTCGATTTTCGCAAATCCGAAAGGGGACTTTTGACATGATCGAAAAGGTTACCGCCCTTTATGATAAGACATGCATCTGTCGCCATTGCCAAACGGCCTTCTCTACCAAACGGATCAGAAGCGGCGCTCTTACCATGATTCACCGCGACAGTGACTTCTATACGACGTTCAAGGAGCAGTCGCTGAATCCGATCTTGTATACCGTCAACGTATGCCCGGCATGCGGCTTTGCCTTCACCGATCCGTTCACAAGCAAGCTCGCTCCGTGGCAAAAACAGGCGGTCGCGGAGCATATCTCCTCGAAGTGGAAGCCAAAAGACTTCGGCTCGATTCGCAAAGTGCCGGAAGCGATTGTCAGCTACAAGCTGGCGATTTACGCCGCCGAGTTGACGGATCAGCCGCACTCGGTCAAAGCCGGCCTGTACTTGCGGCTCGCCTGGCTGTATCGCTACCAGGACAATCTCCCGGAAGAGCTGCGCTTCATCGCGATGGCGGTCGACGAGTATGAGAAGTCGTACATCCACTC
Organism: Brevibacillus sp. SAFN-007a; assembly: GCF_051967035.1. Classification (NCBI taxonomy): domain Bacteria; kingdom Bacillati; phylum Bacillota; class Bacilli; order Caryophanales; family Paenibacillaceae; genus Brevibacillus; species Brevibacillus sp. SAFN-007a. Next base: position 66,004 of record NZ_JBQCKK010000014.1, read on the forward strand.
TGATTATGCGCGCGGCGACAAGGAAATGTCTGAGGTCAGACTGCTGTACCTGATCGGCGAGCTGTATCGCCGTCTGGAAAAATTCGATCGGGCCATCCGCTATTTCGGCAAGGCGCTCGCCTTTCGCCATCAGACGATCGAGAGCGGCATCATCCGCATGGCGCAGGACCAGTGGCAGTTGGCGCGCGAGGAATCCAAAGCGAAAAAAAGCGAGCAAAAGATCGGCTGACAAAAAGAGCAGGCATTTCAACCACGTTGAGATGCCTGTTTTCTGTCGCGAGCTGGTGCAGCAGCGGCATTTATCGTAACGTTTTTAACGCGCCGCTCCACGCAATCACTTCATCCAGCATCGCGTTTATTTTCTCCACATGCAATTCTGCCGGTTTGAATGTTTGAAAATTTTCGAAATCGGCAAAGAGCGAAAACGTTGGATGCGCACGGACGTCGGCCACGAGCAGCTCACCCAAAATTCCCCGCAAATGCTCGGCGGCGCGCGCTCCGCCCGTGGAGCCATAGCTGACGATGCCGGCAGCCTTATGGTTCCATTCGTTGCGTGCGGAATCCAGGGCATTTTTCAAAGCGCCCGTAATGCTGTGATTGTATTCCGCGACGATAAATACGAATCCGTCCAGGCTGGACAGCTTGTTGGCCCAAGCGGCCAAGCCAGGCTCCTGGCCCGTGCCTTCTCCGAAAAAAGGCAGTCGAAACTCGGCGATGTCGACGATTTCGTACGTGGCGTCTCCCCGCGCGTCGGCAATTTCCTTGACCCAATTCCCTACCTGCGGACTTACCCTTCCTTGACGCGTGCTGCCCAAAATAATCCCAATGCGCAACGATGTCATCCCAACATCCTCCCATCCATTCTGATTCGTTCGCTCCACCAAAACCAGCCTATGCGCGCAGGCAAGGCCCCAAGAACCAAATCAAGCAAGTAGCGACATTCGTGTTGTATGCCTGTATGCTTTATTTTACAATCACTTACATCCCGCTTGCCAGCGCCATTTTCAGCTTGTTTGGCACGAGAAGCGGTACCTCTCCCACGCCGCACACAAGTTTCGCGACTTTCTCATCACCTATTTTGCCGAATCGGCGGAAGCGGGCCAGCACGCTCCAAAAAACAGGGACACGGGATGTTGGCCCCGTATCCCTCGTTGGGTGTTACCGCCTTCTGCTGCGCTGCGCCTCATACACAAAAATTCCCGCCGCCACTGCGGCATTCAACGACTCCGCTTTGCCGTACAGCGGAATGTGTACGAACTGGTCGGCGCACGCCAGCATCTCTTTGGACACGCCTCGCCCCTCGTTGCCGATGACGAGCGCGATCTTGCCGGAGTAGTCCGCCTGATCGTAGGAGACGCTGTCTTGCGCCAGAGAAGAGACGAGGACACGACCGCCGCGCCGCTTCCACTCGCCTGCCGTAGCAACGAGCTCGCGCGAAAAGACAGGCAGGCGGAACATCGCGCCCATGGTGGCCCGCACGACTTTTCCGTTGTAGATGTCGACGCTGCCTTTGCCCAGCACGACCCCATCTGCGCCGGCGGCCTCTGCCGTGCGCAAAATCGTGCCCAGATTGCCCGGGTCCTGAATCTCGTCGAGAAACAGGAGCAGGGCCTTGTCTTTTTCAGCCAGCCTGCTTATCCATTCATCCCAGTCGCTTGCCGTCTTTTTCACTTCCGCCACAATTCCTTGCGGCGACTTTGTTTCCGAGAGCTTGGCCAAAACAGCAGCAGATGCCGCTATCACCTGTGTCGCCTGGGGGTCGTTAGCCAATGCCCGTTGGCAGGCAGGATCGAGGCTTCGCTCCTGATCGTACAGGATGGTCGTCACTTCTGCCCCGCTTTTCAGCGCTTCCTCCACCAGGTGCGCGCCTTCGACCAGGTAACGCCCCTGCTCCTCCCGGCCTTTTTTCTCAAGCAGCTGGTACAGTCTTTTCACCAGCGGATTTTGAACCGAAGTAATGATTTCATGTGCCATGGTTATGCCCGCTCCTCAAATGCTTTCAAATCTTTGTTGTTTCCGATGACCACCAGAACGTCTCCGTGCTGGATCACTTCATCCGGGCTCGGGGCGATATTGAATTTGTCCCCGCTTTTGATCGCGATGACGTTGACCTCGTACTTTCTGCGGATGTCCAGCTGCCTCAGGTTTTGCCCCACCAGCTTGGACGACGCAACCACCTCGGCCACGCTGTAGTCCTCCGCCAGCTCGATAAAGTCGAGAACATTGGCCGAAATGAGGTTGTGCGCCACGCGGACGCCCATATCCCGCTCCGGGAAAACGACCCGGTCCGCCCCGACTTTGTACAGGACTTGTCCGTGCCGCTCATTTTGCGCCTTTGCGACGATTTTTTTCACGCCCAGCTCCTTGAGCGTCAAGACAGTGAGGATGCTCGCCTGAATGTCTACCCCGATCGCCACGACGACCACGTCGAAGTTGCGGATGCCGATTTCCTTCAACGCGCGCTCATCTGTGGAATCAGCCGCTACGGCGTGGGTGACGTACTGAATATTTTCGTTGATGCGCTCTTCGTTTTCGTCGATGCCCATCACTTCGTAATCCATCTCGTACAACGTCCGCGCCACGCTGGAGCCAAAGCGTCCCATTCCGATAATGGCAAACTGTTTTGACATGGTGATCTTCTCCTTCGTTCCTATCTCGACTATCATGCATTATAGCACTAGACCACGCCGCTTTGCACAGACGAAACCAAAAGATCCGTACAGGGAAATTCCCCGCGACAAAGGGAGTATGAGCAATCCGGCCGAGACAAATACTAACGGATGAATTCATTCTCACAAGAGAGGTGCTGGCTACGGTATGAACATTGCCTCGCTCAATTTGCGTCAAGCGATCATGTACAAAATGCAAGGCTCGGATTCGGCAGCGGTAGAAGAGACGATCACCGATGCGATCGCAAGCGGCCAGGAAAAAACCTTGCCTGGTCTGGGGGTCCTGTTTGAAGTGTTGTGGCAAAACAGCGATGCGTCCGCCCGCCAGGAGATGGTCCAGACAATCGCTTCCCATCTGCCCGCCCAAGCGGAAAAGCCGATGTAACGGCAAAACCAATCGAACGAAAGCAAAAGGGAGAGACGAGGCTACGTCCCTCCTTTTTTGTGTTCGGCCACCTGATGCGAAGAGTGCGAGCGAATCCAGTGAATCACAGCCAGCAAAATTGGAAAAAGCACGGTTGGCAAATAGCTGAAATACGTCAGCTTCTGGGTATAAGCAAAAAATTCGACGATGTTTTGCGGCCACAGCGAGACGTAAAACAGCGGGACGATGAACACGAGCGCAATGATGCGCTGAAACCGGATTCCCTTCTTCAGCCACAGCCGCGTGGCGTAAATCATGGAGTAGTACATATTGCCGAACGTCGTAAAAACCGACGCCATCCAGATGGTGAGAAAAGCGGACTCCATCCGTTCCAGAAACCAGCCGGTGCGTTGCGCCGTCTTGACCATATCCAGCGTCGGCCAGATCAGATGCTGCAACTCTTCGTAGCCAAATACCACAATGCCCGCTGCGGCAGTAAGCACATACGACACAAGCGTGAACGCAAAGCCGCTCCAGGTCGCCAGCGAAATGCGCGCTCCCGGCATGGCCAGCCCGAAGTAGATCATCATCAGTTCGAACCCCGAATATACCGTAAACGTTCCGATCGCGGTACTGACAACTCCCTGCCATGAATCGATGTGCAACGGTAGCAGATTGTACCAGCTCGCGCTACTGATCGTCACGTACGGAATGATGAGGATCGGAACAAACATGATGGGAAACAAAAGCTCATTGACCCTGACCAGCACCTCGACTTCGTGCATGCACAAAAACAGGACGATCGAGAACAGCGTCAGCAAAATGACCTCAAGAGGCGTTTCCAGCAACACAGACGTGACAATTACCTCGCCGAACCCGCGCGCGACCATCCCCGTATTCAAAAATTGAAACAAGAGGTACAAAAGAACCCATGGCGCATGGATCATTTTGCCTAATCGCTGATGACGCCGGCCGCCAAAGACGAGCGGACCGTATTCCACAAAGGTGAGCCCCGGATACTGTCTGCCGAGGTAGCTGATCGCCATAAGCGGGAAGACCGTAATCACTCCGGACAGGAGAGGACCCAGCCAGCCCACCTCCTGTAGTTCCGTGCTGGCTGTACGCGGCAAGGAAAGAATGCCCACGCCGATCATCGAGCTAATGAGGATCGCGATAAGTTGCCATGTACTGATGTTGCCCCTTTGGTTTTCCATCTTCATCGGCTCCTATTGCATTTCCATCCCTAGACGGCGAATTTTGATCGTGTAGTCCACACCGATCGGAAACTGTTTAAAATCCTTCACCCAGTCGTGCGTCTCCCAGTAATCCCGGTAATGGTGCGCCCGGAGTGCGAGTCCGAGCTTCAAGATGTCGCTGTTGTATTCTTTTTGCAGCTGGTATATCAGCTTTTTCGCCCGGTCATCCATCTCTTTTTTAATCAGCCGCTGCATGTTCTGAATGAATGCTTCCGGGGACATTTTCGTGTTGACGGTCAATTCGACGATATCGCCCTGCAACTCACAGAAAAACGTCGCGGCATGCACCCCTTTGCTTTTGCTGCTTTTCAGCTCCAGTCTCGTCTTGACAAAATGGGGGCGGAATGTCACGTAGCCGTTCTCCGTATTCGGCAGCGGAATGACGACATCGCCTCCGCGCTCTTCGTTTCTCAGCTGCAAAAACGACCACGACTGCACTTCGTTAAGCGTGCCTACCATTTTGTGACCGCGAAAGACAGCCACCCCTCGCCAGCGCACCTCTGTCGCACTCGCCTGGACGTAGTTGAGAAACGCTTGCATCGTTTTGTTGGAGGTCTGGTTGAAGTAATCGCCCAGCGTCTGATCGGGAATCGTTCCCATTTTGGCTCCGTTTTCGATCAGGTCCATCAGAAACACGACGGGAATTTGCGCCAGCTGGGGCTTGATTTTGAGCAAGGTGGCCGCTTCCCCCTTCACGACGATCGGCCACATTAAGCGACGGATTTGCGGCTCCCGGCGAAAGCTGTCCATAATATCGCCGATGCCTTTTCTCGCTACTTCTTCACTGACGGCAAGCACACGGGTATGGCCCAAAAACAGCTTCTGGTTCAGTCGGCTTTGCAGATTGTTGTTGGCATCGAGAATCGTCCGCCCCGTTACGCTCATGATTTTGACCGCATCGGCATTCCCGCCGCCGCCCTGTCCGCTGCTTCCGGCGATTTTGATCGGGATGGGAATTTGCACCGTCAATCGGTACAATTCTTTTTCTTCGCCCTCCACCATATCTACCGCAATGGCCAGTACGGAAGTGCGCTCCTCCAGTTCTCTTCTGTCCCAGCAGCCCGTCAAAAGAGCGACGCACACGCCCAGCACTGCCAAGCCAAGCCATCCTTTAGCCATCTGCATTCCTCTCCTTTTGTGTTCGCCCCAAGCCCCGGAGAAACAGGATCGTCAGATAGAGGAAGGGAACCCCCAGATTGAGGATGAGGCTGTACATGCCCAAATAGGAGCTGATCCGAAACATTTCGACGGTGTTTTGCGGCCACAGCGCGACAAAGTACAGCGGGATGAACAGGATGGCCGAGAGGATTCGCTGAAAGGCCATCCCGCGGTTGAACAACTGGCGCAACCCGTATATGACAGCGTAATACGCATTGGCCACCGTCGTAAAAACAGCGGTTACCCAAACCGCCAGGAAAGCCGATTCCAGCCTTTCCAGGATCAGTCCGGGCACTTGTGTCGTCTTGACCAGCTCCAAAGTCGGCCAGGCCACCCGTTGCAGTTCCTCGTAGCCGAATACGACAATGCCCGCCACGACAATCAGCGTGTAGATGACCATCGTGATGGCGATTCCGTAAAAACCCGCCTTCACCTTGCCCTTGTTTTCACGCGCGTAGGCGAAAAAAATCAGCATGATCTCGTAGCCGGAAAACGAGTAGATCGCTTCGTAAGCCCCCCTGAACAGGGAAGAGCCGCTCGCGCGAAAGAACGGCAGCAAATTGTTCCAATCCGCCTTTTGAAAGGAGGCGAGAGCAATGAACAGTACCGGAAGCAACACCATCGGCAGCAACAGCTCGTTGATGCGGGCCACGACTTCCAGCTCGTGCAGAGAGAGGATGAATGCCAGCAAAAACATGGTGATAATGATGACTTCCAGCGGCGTATCGAGCAACACGGAAGTCACCACCACTTCTCCAAAGATGCGGGAAACGACCGCGGTAGAAACGTACATGAAGCCGAGGTAGGCCATGATCCAGGGAAGGCTGAGCCACCTGCCCATGCGCGAATGTGGTTTGGCTCCCCAGACGATGGCGCTGTACTCGATAAAGGTCATTCCCGGGAACCGTTGGCTGAGCTTCGCAATCATCCACACGGACACAAAGGCAACGACGGAGCCGAACACAGGTGACATCCATCCCGCTTCATACAAGATGGCCGAGGTGGAGCGCGGCAATGTCAAGATGCCGACCCCGATCAGCGTACTGGTAATCAAGGACGTCTGCTGCCATAAGGAAAACGTCTGGGTTCGGCTGCTCACGTCCTGCCTGCTCACGGTCTTTCATCCTCTCTCATGCGGATTTTATCTTGGACATGAAACATCGTCGGACGTTTTGTCATAAGAAAATGGGGGGCCCGGATTAACAAATCCTTCATGCCGTTCAGGTTCAGCGGGCTAAGCGGCGACATGTAGGGCACCCCGAACGACTTGAGCGATGACAAATGAATCAGGACGACAATCAGGCACAGCATGATCCCGTACAAACCGAACATCCCGGCAAGGATCATCACCGGAAAACGAAGCATCCGGATGGCGATAGCCGCACTATAGCTGGGCGAAGCAAAGGAACCGATGGTCGTCACCGCCACGATGATGACCATGACAGGGCTGACCAGACCGGCAGAAACAGCGGCCTCCCCCACGACCAGCGCTCCGACGATCCCGATGGTAGGCCCGATCGGCCCCGGCAACCGGACGCTCGCTTCCCGCAATATCTCGATCGCCAGCTCCATGAACAGCGCCTCCACCAGCGATGGAAACGGCACTGTCGATCGGCCGGCCGCCATGGCGATCACGAGCCGGGACGGAATCATCTCCGGGTGAAAGGCGCTGAAGGCGATATAGAGAGAAGGCAACAGCAGGGCAATGGTCATGCTGATGACGCGGATAAACCTTAGCAAGGTCGCGATGTAAAACCGTTCGTAATAATCCTCCGGGCTTTGGTAAAACTGGGAAAACACCGCCGGGGCAATCAAGGCAAAAGGCGTCCCGTCCACCAGAATCCCCACCTTGCCCTCCAACAGGTTCGCCACGACTTTGTCCGGCCGCTCCGTATTTTGAATCTGCGGAAAGGGCGACCATCTGCGATCCTGAATCCGCTGCTCGATGTAGCCGCTCTCCAGAATTGAATCGACGTTGATTTTCTCCAGTCGCTCCAGCACTTCTTGCACCATCGGCGGGTAGGCCACGCCCTCGATGTACATGATGTACACATCCGTCTGCGTTCGCTGGCCGATCACCATATGGCGAACCCGGAGATTCGGGTCCTTCAGCCGAAACCGGACCAAAGCGGAATTGACGCAGAGCGTCTCGCAAAAGCCGTCCCGCGGGCCGCGCACGACGGATTCTGTCTGCGGCTCGTCAACGCCGCGGCGGTCCCAGCCCCGCGTGTTGTTCAAGTACGCTTTGTTTTCGCCGTTGCGGAAGAGTACCGCGCTTCCGGACAGGATGTTGCGAATGACCTGTCTCAGCCCGTCCGTCGATTCCAGCTCATTGGAAGCCGGGAGATGATCCGGGATTGTCGGATTGGCCATGTACGCAATGATGTACTCGCTGATGACGTTGCGATCGACCATCCCGTCGAGAAAAACAATCGCGCATTCCGTATCCTGCTTGTCCCGGAAGCGACGCACGACCAGGTCGTCGCATTTTCCCAGCTCTTTCTCGATCATGACAATATTTTCGTCCATTTCCAACGACAGCTCTCTATCCGATACACGTTCCATGCTTCTGACGGTATGATGCTGTAACGCCTTCTCCTGAAGGGTTTCCTTCCGCTTTTGCCACGCTTTCCAAAATTGGCTCAACGCTTTCCCCTCCTAGACCGTGGGCATGCGATTTCGAGTACGGATAGTGTGCCCAAGAAAGGAAATGAAAACCCAAGTTAGGCGAAGAAACGAAAAAGGCCCGACCATTGTCGGACCCCACACCCTCTTTTTGCACAAGCGCCTAGGCCACTACCCCGCGCTTGCTTTCGAATTTTTCGTACCGTTTTTCGTGCATGATCGCTTTCAGCGTCTGCACGCTTTCCCATACCTCCGTGTACGTATTGTAAAAAGCAACCGGAGCCAGGCGGATGATGTTCGGCGCGCGGAAGTCGGGAATGATTCCGGCTTCCTTCAACGCCTTGCAAATCCGCACGGCTTCTTCATGCTCCAGACTGACGTGACCGCCGCGACGCTCGTCCTCCTGCGGATTGGCAATGACAAAGCCCATGCCTGCCAGCTCCGCTTCGATCAGGTCCATCATGTAGCGAGTCAGCTTCAGCGATTTTTCCCGCAGCTTCTCGATCGTCACTTCCTGGAACATGTCCAGCGAGCCGATCAATGGCGCAAGGCTCAACAGGTGCGGTGTGCCCAATTGATAGGCGCCCGCCGTCTCGCATACATCGAGCGTGTGCCCCATGTCGAACTGTTTGTCTTTTTTGGAGCTGAACCAGCCGGTGAGGCCGGGCACTCTGCCAAAATGCTTGCGATTGACATACAGGCTGCCGACGCAGCCAGGTCCGCCGTTGACGTATTTGTAGTTGCACCAGTAGGCGAAGTCCACGCCCCATTGGCTGAAGGCATGCGGGATCGCCCCTACCGAGTGGCAGCCGTCAAAGCCGATGAGGATGCCTTTTTCGTGCGCCGCCTTGGTCAGCCGCTCGATATCGAGCAACTGTCCGCTGCGGTAGAGCACGGTCGGTAGGATGACGAGCGCCACGTCCTCGGTCATGGCGGCGATGATGTCCTCTTCCTCGATCAGGCGGCCATCCCGGGAAGCGATGCGAACCAGCTCTTCCTCTGCGTTCAGACCGTGCAGCTTGATTTGGCTTTGCAAGGCGTAAATGTCTGTGGGAAAGTCCAGTTCCGTCGCGATGATTTTCGTTCTGCTTCCTTTCGGCTGATAAAAGGTGGCGGCCAGCTGGTGCAAATTGACCGTTGTCGAGCCGGTTACGATTACTTCCTCCGGCTCCGCCCCGACCAGAGCCGCGCTTTTTTCGCCCAATTTCTCCGACAGAAAAAACCACGGATGCTGGCCTGTTGTCCAACCGTCAATGCCCAGCTCTTTCCACGACTGCAACATGTCCTGCACGCTCTTCTCCGCTCGTCTGGACATCAGCCCCAAGGAATTGCCGTCGAGGTACAGCGAAGGCAGCAAGTAAAATTCGTCCCGGTATTTCGCCAGCTCGTCCTGGGCATCCAGCTGCTGCGCGTAGGTTTTCGTGAGTGGAACGGATGATTGCGACATCGTAACCTCCTTGAAATGTCCGTTACAGAGAACGGGAATAATGGTGATCCCCTCTCTCTATGATAGGCTGGATTCTTGAAATACGCGATAGAAAATTCAGAGTTTTCCGTTCGCAATCCGTCAAAAAAAGAACCTCGCGCCGTTGCTCGCGAGATTCTAGGAGATTTTATCTGTATAATCGCCCTATCCAGATGACGAGCGCGATTTGCAAGAGCGCCAACAGGGGGAGCCCAAAGCGAAAGGTGGCATGCCGGGTCTTGTGGCTATGAATCAGCATTCCCGCCCATGCGCCTGGTGCCCCGCCGAGAAAAGCGACCAAGAACAGGCTGGCTTCGGGAATCCGCCAGCCGTTTCTTTTCGCCAGACGCTTGTCCGCCCGCATCAGAAGCCAGGCATAGCCGTTCAGCACGAGGGCACCCGCAGCCACGACGAACGGCTCATAGCTGAAATAACCTGCAAGGACGAGGAGCCCTCCTGCCGCAAGCACCCCATGACGATGGCGTCGGTGGGTTGCCACTTGCTCATTTTTCATCCCTTACTCTCCTTTTGCCCGAAACGCCCGATTGCTGACGATGAGCTTGCGCACGATCAGCCAGGCGGAGAGCGCGACCACGATGACCAGCAAAGCGTAGAACCCGTACTGGCGAATCATCCCGATAATCGACTCTACGTTGTTTCCGAACACATAGCCCAGGAAGTAAAAAGCGATGGTCCAGATCAGCCCGATCGGATACGACAGCAGCGCATAGCGGCGGTAGTTCATGCCCCCCAGCGCCACCAGATACGGAACCACGTGGCGAACGACCGGAAAGAGATAGCTGATGCACAAAGCGGTCGTCCCGTATTTCTCCAGGAGGCTCGTCGACCGCTCTACGGCGTGCCGCATCTTTTCGCTCTTCGACAGCCATTGCAAGATCGGCTTTCCGAAGGATTTTCCCAGTAAAAAGCCTATGGTCAATCCAGACGCAACTCCCATGTACCCGGCCAAAAACGAGTAAAACGGGTCCAAAAGTCCGATCGAGGCGAGGAAGCCTCCTGTCGCCACGACCAACTCATCAGGAATGGGCAAGCCGACGATTCCCAGCCAGAGCAGGAAAAAAATCGCGACGTACCCGTATTGCTCTATGATCGACATCAGCAGGTTGATTTCCATGAGGTAAATTCCCCTATCTTCGCCACTGGCGACAGAATCTTGCGCAGGCTGGCAGCGGCTCTCGTGCAATCTGTGACCTTCTGTTGATAATACGTACAACCCCGTAAAAAGGTACTTGTCTATTTTGCAATAGATGAGCCAGCTTTATCAAGCGAAGAAATGACGAACAGAAAACAACGCGCTACAGCTAGCATGCCCTCAGCCGGCGGCGTGAACAGCCTGATTCACGACAGTAAAATCGTTGCTGTCTTCCTTTTTATACGGATAGTACACGACCAGCGAAAAATCGCCCTCGATGACTTCGCCTGTTCGGAGCCACGTCTCGATGTCAAACGTTACCTTGGTCGTCACGGTGTGTTTGAAGTAGTCTTTTTCCAGCGCGGCATGCGCGGCAAAATCTTCACGCAGTCGGTCGCGCTGCTCGTAAACGGCGGCGTACGTTTGGTGCATCGCCTCCTTGTCCAGAACATCCGTCCACCACAGCTTGCGCGGACGATGCTTCTGGTTGCGCAAGTAATCGAACTTCATCAGGCTTTGCACATGCCCAAGCCCCTCCACGTTCTCGTGCTGCAAAAAGGCGAGCAAGCGCAGGAACAAATCCTCCAGCTGATGGCCGATGCGGCTCCAGCCCTGCTGTTCCCAAAAGTCGCCGAACGTCTGGAAAAAATCAAACGGCGTCTCGAACTGATTCGCCAACAGCCACTCCAGCGTAAGATCCATCCGGTGCGCGTTCCAGTATTTTTCCAGGACGTCTTCCACCCGCTTGATTTTTTGCATGTCCGCAAACGAGAGGACGTTGTTGCCCAAAATCTCGTACGGTGCTTCATCCATAAACACATAGCCGTGGTTGGCGGCGCGCGCGCGTACCCCGGTTCCGCGCAGCATTTTCAAAAAGCCAAGCTGCAACTCCTCCGGGCGCAGGGCGAACACATCGTTGAACGTCTTGCGGAACGACTGGTAGTCTTCCTCCGGCAATCCGGCGATCAGGTCCAAATGCTGCGCAATCTTGCCCGATTGCTTGATCTGCGTCACGGTTCTGGCCAGACGGTCGAAGCGTTGAATCCGCTGTACGAGGCGGTTTGTCTCGTCGTTGGTGGATTGGACGCCGATTTCGAAGCGAAAAATGCCCGGCGGTGCGTTTTCGGTCAAAAAGTCGAGCACGTCCGCCCGCAAAATATCGGCCGTAATCTCAAATTGAAACACCGTTCCATTGTGGTTGTCGATGAGGAACTGGAAAATCTCCATCGCATACTTTTTATTGATGTTAAACGTGCGATCCACGAATTTAATCGTCTTCACCCCGTGGCGAATCAGCCGCAGCAAGTCTTCCTTGACCCGCTCCAGGCTGAAGTAGCGCACGCCGTCTTCAATGGAAGACAGGCAGTACTGGCACTTGAACGGACACCCCCGGGATGCCTCGAAATAGACGACACGATTGTTCAGTTCGTCGAGATGATCCGCATACGGCGACGGAATGGTATCCATCTCTTCAATCTGCGCTCTCGGCATGGAAAAGCGCACATGTGCGTCGTCGCGATAGGCGATTCCCGCGACATCCCGCAGGCGAGGAGGCTTCCCCTCCGCTTTCGCCTCCTGATACACGTGCAATAGCTCCAGAAAAGTCTGCTCCCCTTCGCCGATAGCGATCACGTCAATCTCCGGATGCTTTTTCATCCACTCGTCCGCGTCGTAGGTCACTTCCGGCCCGCCGAGAATGACAGCGACGTCAGGGCATACTTTTTTCAGATTGCGGATCACATCGAGCGTCTCGCGAATGTTCCAGATATAACAGGAAAAAGCGACGATATCGGGCTGTCGCTTGTAGATGTCTGCGACGATGTTCAGCATCACATCGTTAATCGTGTACTCCACCAACTCGATCCCCGGAAAAGCTTCCCGGGCGTAGCTGCGCAAATAGCGCAAGGCCAGCGAGGAGTGAATGAATTTGGCGTTTAAGGTCGATAGTACAATCTTCATGGATGGGTCTACTCTCCTTGCACAAAATCCGGCGACGCATACAACCATCAGCCGGGCGATTCACTCGTAACAGTACCATACGAGGCCGGAGCACGGCAAATTTCGCTCGGCCCGGCTCCGCCCCGCTTTAGCGATTCAGTTCGCGCACGACGTGCCCCAGTTCAGGCACAATCAGCCGATTCATCGCGAGCTTGACCGCTCCTGTCGAGCCAGGCGTGGAAAAGATCATTTTTCCCCCTCTGGTGCCCGCCACAGCGCGGCTGAGCATGGCCGCCGAACCGATGTCCTCGGTATAGCTCAGCATCCGAAACAGCTCGCCGAAGCCGGGCATTTCCTTTTCCAGCAAACCGGAGACGGCTTCAAACGTGTTGTCTCGCGGCGAGATGCCTGTCCCGCCGTTAAGCAGGATGACTTGCACCTCCGGATGCGCGATTCCCGCTTCAATCGCCGCGATCACCTCGGCCGGCTCGTCCTTGACGATCTGGTAGAGGGCCACGCGATGCCCTGCCTCGATGACGAGTTGCTTCATTAATTGTCCGCTCTTATCCGTCTCTTCGGTTCGCGTGTCGGAAACGGTAATGACCATGCACGTCACCTGCTTCGGTGACAGCGCCTTGTGCTCCTGGGTGCTCATTTCGCGATTTCCCTCTCTTCCTGCTGGCTTCTTTCTCTCATTCTACCATTTTCCCTCGGCAAGGTACTTGCCAACCATCCTTTTGCAACGATTTCTTCCCTTCTTCTACCCCAGACGACGCTGTTTTCGATATAATGCTGGTGACAGTTACTTTTGACAGACAAGGAGGCGTACCCGGATGGCAGAACGCCCGTTTTTTTCGTTTCATTTTCACAAACAATCCCACACGCCGATTTATGTGCAGCTAGCCGATCAACTGAAAACGGCTATTCTGCGCGGGGCCTTTCTTGTAGACGGACAACAATTGATCTCGCTTCGGGACATGAAAACGGTCAGCGGCTGCTCGCTGGAAACCGTGAAAAAAGCGTACGACCATCTCGCCCTGGAAGGCTGGCTGGAGGCCGTTCACGGCAAAGGCTACTACCTGACGACGCTCGCCAAGGAAGCGCGTCTGGAAAGCCGCTTGCCCCTGACCGACATCCCGATCGCCTCGCTGGCTGACTCCTCGCCCCGCCCTGGCGAAGAACTGGTCAATCGGCTGCGCGGCGCGTTTTACGAGAGCTTGACCGTTCTGGACGAACCTTCTGCCCAGAAGAAGATCAGACGGACTCAAGCCGCCAAAGTTTTTGCCGATCACCTGCATCGACGGGGCTTGCCGCATGCGCCGGAACGCGTGCTGTTGTTCAACCGCAGCACCAGCGGCTTTGCTTTTCTCGCGCAGCGCGTCATGAATCCGCGCGATGTCGTCTACGTAGAGGAATACAGCTATCCTGTCTTTTTGCGCCTGCTCAGCCAGTGCGGGATTACCGTCCGCCCCATCCGCCTGGATGAACAAGGAATCAGCATCGAAGCGCTGGATGCGGAACAGGAACACTATCCGGCCAACTGGCTGTTAATCAATCCGCATTACCATTTCCCGACAGGCATCAGCTACTCGCCCAAGCGCAAGGAGGAGCTACTCGCCTGGGCCGAGCGCCACAGCGTGCGTATCGTGGAAAACGACCACTACGGCGACCTCTGGTTCGAGGAGCCGAGCCAGCCGCTCTACGAGATGGCTGTGCAGCAAAAAAGCCTCGTCGAGGTGTACTACCTGCACTCGCTGTCGAAAACATTGGCGCGCGATCTCCAGCTAGGGGTTCTGATGCTCCCTTCCCATTTTGCCGAAGAGGAGTTGGAACGCTACCGCCAGATTGTCTCCATGACGGGAGCGGAGCCGTCCCTGCTGGTCGTCGAGGCAGCGGTGCGCCTCCTCGACGATCCCTGGTTTTCCGAGGTGTATTTGGCAGATCGCCGCGCCTTGTTTCAATCCCGGTTTTTGCGGCTGTGGAAGGAAAAGCACCAGGCGCTCCCTGCCCACGCGCGCATGTATCCGATCACGGGCGGGCTTAATACGTGGATCGAATGGGGCACGCCGACGGCCCATGCGACCGAGCAGGAAGAACGAGTCGTCGCCATCCTGCGCGAGGAAGGACTGGAGTTGACCTGCGGCCATGCGTTCCGCGTAGCCGACGAGCCTGCCGACACGAAGCGCCGTCCGGCTGTGCGCTTTCCGCTCGCCCCTCTGGAGGAACGAGAGCTGAAGCATTGGCTGTATCGTTTGGGAGCCGCTCTGCTGCGGTAATCGTTTCGGGGCCAGACGGTACGCCCGGATGCCCAAGCGAAAGCAGAAGGCGTATGTTTGCTCGCCAACTGGCACAATCACCTCCGCTGAACAGACGAAAACCCTGCCGCTGTCCATCTGGACGCTGCGGCAGGGTTCTTTCTGTTTGTTTACTGCGGTTGCCATTGTTTGGACAGCTCGTCGCGCACGAGTTGGCCCATGGCTACCGTGCCAATCGCCTGGCTCGGGTCTGCCGCGATATCGCCTGTGCGATGTCCGGCTTCGAGGACGGACCAGACGGCGTTTTCTACTGCCGCGGCAGCCTCATCCATGCCGAGCGAGAGGCGGAGCATCATCGCCACAGAAAGGATCGTGGCCAGCGGATTGGCAATGCCTTTTCCGGCGATGTCAGGAGCGGAGCCGTGCACCGGTTCGTACAGCCCGAAGCTGCCCGCTGCCAGGCTTGCCGAGGCCAGCATGCCGATCGAGCCTGTCAGCATTGCGGCCTGGTCGCTCAAAATGTCCCCGAACATGTTCTCCGTCACGATGACGTCAAACTGCTTGGGAGCGCGCACGAGCTGCATCGCGCAAGAATCGACCAACTGGTGGGACAGCTCGACATCCGGGTAGTCGGCCGCTACCCGCTCAGCTACCTTGCGCCAGAGGCGGGAGCTTTCCAGCACGTTGGCCTTATCGACAGACACGAGACGCTTTTTTCGTTTGCGCGCAATCTCAAAGCCTACCCGGATAATCCGCTCGACTTCCGCTTCATGATAGATGCACTGGTCTTCGGCCACTTCACCGTGTGGGCCGTCGTAGCGTTTTTTCTCCCCGAAATAAATCCCTCCGGTCAACTCGCGCACGACGATCAAATCGACCCCGGACACCACTTCCGGCTTGAGCGACGAAGCATCGACGAGCGAGCTGTGCATGGTCGCCGGACGAATGTTGGCAAACAGCCCAAGCTCCTTGCGAATGCCCAGAAGCCCTGTTTCCGGGCGAAGGTGCCCCGGATTTTGATCCCACTTCGGTCCGCCGACGGCACCAAGCAGCACGGCGTCGGCTTGCTTCGCCAATTGGACGGTTTTTTCCGGCAGCGGAGTGCCATCCGTGTCGATGGCGATTCCGCCGATCCGGCCTTCCTCACACGTAAAGGTGACGCCTTCCCGCTCTCCGACAAGCTGAAGGACTTTGACTGCTTCCTGCATGATCTCCGGTCCGATGCCGTCACCAGGCAGGACGGCAATGCGATAGTTTTTCTTCCTCATCGTTTATCCCGCTTTTCTTTTCTGGAATGGTTTTCGTTCCTTACCTCTAGTTCGCAGCAACTGGCACGGACTCCCCGCGGCGCTCCAAAATTTTGTTGACGGCGCGCACATAGGCGATTGCGCTCGCTTCCAGGACGTCTGTGCTGACGCCGCGGCCCGTGACGGTCATCTCGCCTTGCTGGAGGCGGACGAACACTTCGCCGAGCGCGTCCTGTCCATGCGTAACCGAGAGAATTTTGTAATCGGTCAAGATGACTTCTTCCCCTGTGGCCCGGTCAATCGCCTTGTAGATCGCGTCGACGGACCCATTGCCAATCGCCGCTTCCTCGACCACCGAGTCGTCAGCCCGTTTCAGGCGAACGCTTGCGGTCGGCACGGAAATATTGCCGTAGGAGAGCTGCACCGATTCGAGTTGGAACGCTTCCGCGCCACGCACGATTTTCGTATCGATCAGGGCGAGAATATCGTCGTCCGTAATTTCTTTTTTCTTGTCACACAACGACTTGAACGCTGCAAATGCCGCATTGACTTCCGCTTGGTCGAGGTGGTAACCCAGTTCCACCAGCTTTTCCTTGAACGCATGGCGGCCCGAGTGCTTCCCGAGAACCAGTTTGTTTGACTTGAAGCCGACCGACTCCGGACGAATGATTTCGTAGGTGGTGACTTCCTTCAAGACGCCATCCTGGTGAATACCGGATTCGTGGGCAAAAGCGTTCGCCCCCACGACGGCTTTGTTGCCCGGTACGATCATTCCGGTCAACCGACTCACAAGCTGGCTGGTCCGCGCGATTTCCTTCAGATGCAGCTTGGTTGTCGCCTGATAGTAGTCTTTGCGGGTCTCCAGGGCGAGCGCCACTTCCTCCAGCGCCGCGTTCCCTGCACGTTCGCCGATCCCGTTGATCGTGCCCTCCACCTGGGTAGCTCCCGCCTCCACCGCAGCCAGGCTGTTCGCCACGGCCATGCCCAGGTCATCGTGGCAATGACAGCTCAGGCGAATTCCTTCTGTCGCTGGCACGCGTTTTTTCAGCTCGCGGAAAATGTTGCCGTACTGGTAAGGCGTCATGTAGCCGACGGTATCGGGAATATTCACCGTTGTCGCACCCGCCTTGATGACCGCCTCCACTACCTCGGCCAAAAAGTCGATCTCTGTCCGTGCCGCATCCTCTGCGGAAAACTGTACTTCCGTGAAGTATTTTTTCGCATAGGTGACCGCCTCCACCGCGCGCTCAAGGACTTGCTCCTTGCTCATGTTCAGTTTGTACTGGCGATGGATGGGAGACGTGGCCAGAAAGACGTGGAGTGAGGCATTTTGGGCGTTGCGCAGCGCTTCGTACGCCTTATCCATGTCGTCTTTGACGGCACGTGCGAGACTGACGATGGTGGAGTTTTTCACCCGCTTCGCCACTTCGGCCACAGACTTTTGGTCGCCGGGGGAAGCTGCTGCAAAACCGGCCTCGATCCTGGTTACGCCCAGCTTTTCCAGTTGAAGCGCGATCTCTACCTTTTCATTCGTGCTGATGTTGACGCCCGGAGACTGCTCTCCATCGCGTAAGGTCGTATCAAAAATTTCAATGATTCGCATGAACGTTCCCCTCCACTTTTTCCTGCATGGGTATGTCTCTTTCTACAGGTCCTTATTGACCGATTTTCGCTTCCTCTTTTTTCGTTTCCTTGTTCAGCCAAGACATCATGCCGCGCAGCTGCCGGCCGACTACCTCGATGCCGTGTTCCGCCTCCAGACGGCGACGGGACGTAAAGCCAGGGCGGTTCGCCTGGTTTTCCAGGATCCAGTTGCGCGCGAATGTGCCGTCCTGGATTTCCGCCAGCACCTTTTTCATTTCTTTGCGCGTTTCCTCCGTGATGATGCGGCGTCCTGTGCTGTAGTCGCCGTACTCGGCCGTGTCACTGATGGAGTCGCGCATGCGAGCCAGGCCTCCTTCGTACATCAGGTCGACGATCAGTTTCAGTTCGTGCAGACACTCGAAGTAAGCGATCTCCGGCGCGTATCCGGCTTCGACCAGCGTATCGAAGCCCGCTTTGACCAGCTCGCTCGCTCCCCCGCACAACACCGCTTGCTCCCCGAACAGGTCTGTTTCCGTCTCTTCACGGAACGTCGTTTCGATCACGCCTGCTTTTGTGCAGCCGATTCCGCTGGAGTAGGCCAGCGCGAGGTCTTTGGCATGGCCTGTCGCATCCTGGTAAATCGCGATCAGGCCAGGTACGCCAAAGCCTTCCTGGTAGACGCGGCGAACGAGGTGACCCGGGCTTTTCGGAGCGGACATGATGACATCAACGTCTGCTGGCGGCACGATTTGCGCGTAGTGGATGTTGAATCCGTGGGAGAAGCAGAGCGCTGCACCGGATTTCAGGTACGGTGCAATTTCGTCACGGTATACCTGCGCCTGGCGTTCGTCTGGCATGAGGATTTGTACGACGTCCGCCCGTCTGGTTGCTTCTGCCACTGTCAACACTTCAAAGCCGTCTTTTGCCGCTGCGTCCCAAGACTTTCCTGGGCGCAGACCCACTACTACTTTATAGCCGCTGTCGCGCAGGTTTTGTGCCTGTGCATGGCCCTGGCTGCCGTAGCCGATGATGGCGATTGTCTTTCCGCGCAATACCTCTTTGTTTACGTCCGCTTCATAATACATTTTCACCATGTGTATAGCCTCCCTAAAATTATGTTTAGTTTGAACCGCTATTCTGAATTTTTCAATTTAAACAGTGGCTACAGCCGCTGTCGGAACAATACTGCGCGCCATCGCCACCGATCCTGTTCTCGTCAGTTCGAGAACCCCGTAGCTTTGCAAAAGCACAAGCAGCGCGTCGATTTTTTCGGTATCACCCGTGACTTGGACAATCAGCGAGGTCGGAGCCACATCGACGATTGCGGCGCGAAACGGCTCGACAATCCCGTTCAGCTCGGCCAGCTGGCTCGGCGATGCGTTCACCTTGATAAGCGCCAGTTCCCGGGAAACGTACGGGTTTTCGCTGAGGTTCGTCACCGAGATGACGTCGATCAGCTTGTGCAGCTGCTTCATCAGCTGTTGAATCTGGCGGTCGTCCGCTCCGGTGGTAATAATCATCCGGGACAGCCCTTGTTCTTCTGTTCCCCCCACCGTGATGCTGTCGATGTTGTAGCCGCGTTGCCCGAACAAGGTCGCGACTCGGGTCAAAACGCCGGGGTGATCGTTGACGAGTACGGCAAGCGTATGGGTTTGCATCCTAGTCGTCCCCCAATTCCATTTGATCTAAAGTGTTGCCTGATGCCACCATTGGATACACGTTTTCCTCCTGCGCGACGCGGAAGTCCACGACGACAGGTCCATCATGGCTGAGCGCTTCCGCCCAAACGGCCTCTGCTTCCTGCAAGGTGGTCGCCCGCAAGCCTTTGACGCCATACGCTTCCGCCAGCTTGACGAAATCGGGGCTGCACGTCAGGTCGATCTGGCTGTAGCGATTATCGTAGAACAGCTCCTGCCATTGGCGAACCATGCCCAGGCACTGGTTGTTCACAATCGCGACCTTCACCGGAATGTTGTACTGGCAGACAATCGCCAGTTCCTGGCTGGTCATCTGGAAGCCACCGTCGCCAACGACAGCGATCACCGTGCGATCCGGGTGGGCGATCTGTGCGCCAATCGCTGCCGGAAAGCCAAAGCCCATCGTGCCAAGACCGCCGGAAGAGATGAACGAGCGCGGGTGCTTGAACTTGTAGTATTGCGCGGTCCACATCTGGTGCTGTCCAACGTCTGTCGTGATAATCGCTTCCCCGGCCGTGGAGCTGTACAAAAGCTCAATGACCGCTTGCGGCTTCAGTACGTTGCCCGCTTTTTTGTACTTGTACGGGTACCGCTTCTGCCATTCCTTCAACTGGCTGATCCACGCTTGGGAATCGCAGGCGCGGGCAAGCGGAATCGCCTTGGTCAGGGTGCTTTTCACATCGCCCGCCACCGTGACGGCCGTCTCGACGTTTTTCCCCAGCTCGGCCGGATCGATGTCGACGTGGACGATGCGGGCTTTCGGAGCAAACTCCTTGGTGCGTCCCATCGTGATCCGGTCATCGAAGCGAGCGCCGAGGCCGATGACACAGTCCGCATTGAGCAGCGCCTGGTTGGCTGTGTAGCTGCCGTGCATGCCCGGCATGGCCAGCGCCAATTCGTGCGTGCCTGGGAACCCGCCCAGCCCCATGAATGTGTTGATAACCGGGATGCGCGTCTTCTCGGCAAAAGCGAGCAGCTCCGCCTCGGCTTTTGCGGCGATGATGCCCCCGCCTGCCAAAATGACCGGGCGCTTCGCTTCGCCAATCGCGTCAACAAATGCCCGCACCTCTTCGTCCGTCGGAACAAGCGTGTCGCGGTAGCCGCGAATCTCGACCTTGTCCGGGTAGGCGAACGGTGCCTTCGCGTTGGCCACATCTTTGGGAATGTCGATGAGGACCGGGCCCGGACGACCTGTGGAGGCGATGTAGAACGCTTCCTTCACGATGCGCGGCAGGTCGCGGACATCGCGGACGAAGTAGCTGTGCTTCGTAATCGGGATGGTGATTCCGGTAATGTTCGCTTCCTGGAACGCGTCGGTTCCGATCAGCGACTGGGCTACGTTTCCGGTGATGCACACCAGCGGAACCGAATCCATCTGGGCTGTCGCAATTCCCGTGACGAGGTTGGTCGCCCCCGGACCGGAAGTGGCGATGCATACGCCCGGTTTGCCGGTTGCGCGGGCGTACCCGTCTGCTGCGTGGATCGCGCCCTGCTCATGGCGTGTCAGGATATGCTTGAAGTAGCTCCCGTACAAGGAATCGTAGATTGGAAGCACCGCTCCGCCCGGATAGCCGAAAATGTATTCGACCTGCTCCAGGATCAGACAGCGCAGAAGCGTTTCTGCTCCTGTCACTTCCTCCCCGAACCGGATCGGTGGAATGCCGTTCTTTTTCTGCAATTCGGCCATTTCAACACTCATTTTCCTCTCCTCCTCCCACTTCTTACAGCCGCTATAAAAAATACCTATGGGCACATAGAAAAACCCTTTCGCCCCGACACGGTTCGATTGCCATGTCTTTTGGGGCGAAAGGGTTCGCGGTACCACCCAACTTCATCGGCGCCTCGCGGTCAGCCGATCTCAGTCAGTCCCACCAATGGAGACTGTAACACGCTAACGGGTGTCAATCGGTTTTCCCTACTTTTTGCACAGGGCAAATTTCAGCAAAACAGCTCGGAGGTGAGCAGTGCAGCGTACCCTATGCCCGCTTCTCAGCAACCGGGGCTCTCTGTAAAAGGGGAGACGCGCACCATCCTCGTCATAGCCTGCTATTATAGCAATATTTCCAATATTGTTTTTGTCAGAAAATAAGGGTTACGTCTGATTATAGTCAGGCACTTTGGGGGTGTCAACGAAAACAAAAAGATTTTTCCATACTTTTGTCCGAACGAATGCTCAGTAGAAAAGCGCGAAACGGCGCGGTTTTTGCATGTAAGCGAATACATTTTTTCGCCGGCTTGTCCTCCTTTTCGGACAAGGAAACGGACCGGCAATGCCCGCCCTTCCTTTTTTGCGCGAACGGTTTTACCGCTTGTCGCGAAGTCCCTCGATCAACACTTCCGCCACCTCGGGACGGGTAAATTCCGGCGGAGGGGTCTGGCCGCTTTTCAACAGCTCGCGCACTTTTGTCCCGGACAGCGTCAGATGCTCGCTTGCCGCGTGCGGGCACGTTTTCGCGGTCGCCATTCCCTGGCAGGCGGTGCAGTAAAAGCTGTGTTCGAAAAACATTAGCTCGATGCCCAGCTCCTCTGGCGCGAAAGCAGAAAAGATATGCTGCGCGTCGTACGTCCCGTAATAATCGCCCACGCCCGCATGATCGCGGCCCACGATGAAATGCGTGCAGCCGTAGTTTTTGCGGACGAGCGCGTGAAATACGGCTTCCCTCGGTCCCGCGTAGCGCATGGCCGCCGGAAATGCCGCGAGCAGCACGCGCTCTTTCGGATAGTAGTTTTCCAGCAGGGCGAGGTAGCTTTTCATCCGCACCTCCGCGGGAATGTCATCCGCCTTGGTCTCTCCCATCAGCGGATTGAGGAACAGCCCATCGACAATTTCCATCGCCGCTTTTTGGATGTATTCGTGCGCCCGGTGAACGGGATTGCGCGTCTGGAAGCCGACGACGGTTTTCCAGCCGTTTTGGCGAAAAAGCTCTCTCGTCTCGCGCGGCGTCAAGTAGTACGCGGCAAAGCGCTCGGGACGGGGCCGCTTGCGCACATGCACGGGACCGCCCAAATACAGCCCCGGCTTTTCCATCAGCTTTTTCACTCCCGGATGCGCCTGGTCCTCTGTCCGAAACACCTGTCTGGCTTCCCGCGCCTTATCTGGCTGGTAGCGGCTTTGCACCTGGAGAATGGCGTAGTTCTCGCCATCTTCCCCGCGCAGCCATACCGCCTCCCCCGGCTCGATATCCGCATGCGCTGCTGCATCGACTGCGAGCGTCACGGGCAACGGCCAAACGGTCCCGTCTGCGAGCCGCATCCGCTCCACGACGGAATGGTAGTCGTCCTCGCCGAGAAAACCTGTCAGCGGGGAAAAGGCGCCAACAGCGAGACAATCGATGTCGGACAACGTCCATTTGTCAACCGTGATCGCTTTGGAAATATCGGCTTCGGTAATTGCTTCCGGCTGAATCTCCAGCCTGTCAACGAGCGTCCCACCGTGTGGCGAGATCGTGTGCATCGCGTGTCCTCCCTCCTGTTCCCTTACTTGTGCAGACCGCATTCGGTCTTGTCAAAGCCAGCCCAGCGTCCTGCGCGCGGGTCCTGCCCTGGCTGGACAGGCTCGGTGCAAACTTGGCAGCCAATGCTTGGATAATGACGGTCGTGCAAGGGATTGTAGGGGACATCGTTCGCATGTATATAAGCCCACACCTGGTCCATCGTCCAGTCCGCGAGCGGGTTGAACTTCACCAGCTTGAATTTATCGTCCCATTCCACTTTTTTCGCGTTCGCGCGCGTAGGCGCCTGATCGCGGCGAATGCCGGTAATCCAGGCGTCGTAGCCGGACAACACCCGTGTCAAAGGCTCTACCTTGCGGATTTGGCAGCACAGATTCGGGTCTGTCTCCCACAATTTGTCCCCGTGGCTCTTCTCCTGCTCGGCCAGGGTCATCTCGGGCAGCACCTGGATAAATTTCGTCTGGTACCGCTCCTGTAGCTTGTCGCGCGTCTCGTACGTCTCGGGAAAATGTTTGTTCGTATCGAGATAAAAGACAGGGATCGTCGGAGCCAGTTTGTGCAGCATGTCGATCAGCACGACATCCTCGGCGCCGAAGCTTGAGGCGAGGACGAGGCTGCCTGCGAAGTGTTCCACTGCCAGAACAAGCACATCCTGCGGGGATTTGGCTTCCATCCGGTACGCCCACACTTGTAGCTCTTCGTCCGCCATCCTCTGGCGATTGCTCATCAGCGAAACTCCTTTCCTGCTAGGATTCCCCCACCATCATATGTCGAGAGGCAGGAAGTGGCGATTCGTCCCGCTGACAAAACCCGGCAAGCAAAAAAGCCGACCTTCCCCTACGGAAAGATCGGCTTTTGCTCGCGACGTATGTGATTACGCGTTCAGTTTGCTTTTTGCAACGGTTGCCAGTTCGTTGAACGCAGCTTTGTCGTTCACAGCCAGGTCAGCCAGCATCTTGCGGTTTACTTCGATGCCAGCTACTTTCAGGCCGTGCATCAGACGGCTGTAGGACAGACCGTTCAGGCGAGCTTGCGCGTTGATACGGGTGATCCACAGTTTGCGGAAGTCGCGTTTCTTTTGACGACGGTCACGGTATGCATAAAGCAGGGATTTCATTACCTGCGCATTAGCGGATTTAAACAGGCGATGCTTGGAACCGAAGTATCCTTTCGCCAGCTTCAGGATTTTTTTATGACGACGGCGTGTAACAATGCCACCTTTTACTCTTGGCATACTAAACTCCTCCTGGTCTTTCCAGCATGGCGGCCAACTGCTAGGCGCTTAGGGAGCTCATGCTGCGTAATGTGTGTAGTGATACAAAAACTTACAGGTAAGTGAGCATTTGCTCAATACGTTTTTGATCGCCTTTGGAAACGAGTGCAGCTTTGCGCAGGTGGCGCTTTTGCTTCGTCGATTTGTTGGCGAACAAGTGGCTACCGAATGCGCGGTCGCGCTTCAATTGGCCGCTTCCAGTCTTTTTGAAACGTTTCGCAGCAGCCTTGTTGGTTTTCATTTTAGGCATTTGAAAAATCCTCCTGTCTACACTACTATCTTACTTTTCCGCTTTCGGAGCCAGAATCATGATCATGCTGCGGCCCTCGATCTTCGGTTTACGCTCAGGCGTAGCGAGATCTTCACACTGGGCAGCGACACGCTCCATAACGCCAAGTCCGATTTCGGAGTGGGTGATTTCACGTCCGCGAAAACGGATCGTACACTTCACCTTGTGGTGATCCTCCAGGAACTTGCGGACGTTGCGAAGCTTGGTTTGAAAATCGTGTTCTTCGATGTTTGAAGAAAAACGCACTTCTTTCAGCTCGATGATCTTCTGGTTTTTCCGGGCTTCTTTCTCCTTCTTCGCCTGCTCGTACTTGAACTTTCCGTAGTCCATGATACGGCATACAGGCGGCTTGGCTGTCGGAGCAACGTTTACCAGATCCAGTTCGGCTTCCTGGGCAATGCGCAACGCTTCCCTGAAGGGTACGACTCCCAATTGGCTCCCGTCAGCACCGATCAAACGGACTTCACGGGCACGAATCGCTTCGTTGATTAACATTTGGTCCTTGCTAATACTTTCCACCTCCGTCAATTTCGAGAAGGAACAAAAATGTGCGAACGCAACTGCGCCCGCACATATCTCACCTAAGCAATTTCATCAGATCCAAGGATCCTTGCATAAGAGTTACCTGTCAACAGTCGTGTCGGACGTCGACCCAGGTGAGAAGCTGGGCGCCTCTGCTTGTTCTCGAAGTATGAAGTGTTTATACACGCAACCTATGATACAAGGTAGAGTTGTCTTTGTCAAGGCTTATCGCCCTTCATCCTCCAATGTGGGACATTTCTACCTTCGGACGCTTGCGAAGTCCCTGCGTGTGGTCCAGCCGCTCTTCCGAATAGCGCTCGTCGCGCTTTTCCCAGATCGCGCGAATCAGCTCGCGGATTTCGTCGTCGCTTCGCCCGGAACGCAGCGGCTCGCGCAAGTCTTCTCCGGCGGAGGCGAACAGACAGTTGTACATTTTCCCCTCCGCCGACAGCCGCGCGCGGGTACAGGTCGAACAGAAGGCTTGCGTCACCGACGAAATCAGGCCAATCTCTTGCTCGCTGCCCTCATAGCGGTAACGCGAAGCGACCTCGCCAAAATAGTTCGCCTCGACCGGGACGAGCGGCATTTCTCGGTGGATCATCTGGATGATTTCGCTTGCAGGCACAACCTGATCGAGCTTCCAGCCGTTGCTGTTTCCGACGTCCATAAACTCGATGAAGCGCAGCGTATGCCCCTGCTCGCGGAAGTAGCGGGCCATCGGCAAAATGTCCTGGTCATTGACGCCGCGCTGGACGACCATGTTGATTTTCACCTGGAGCCCCGCTTCCGCCGCCGCGCGAATCCCGGCAAGCACGCCTTCCACCGGATAGCCTCTGCCGTTCATCATGCCAAAGCGCTCATTGTCCAGGCTGTCGAGGCTGACGGTGACGCGATCCAGTCCGGCTTCCCGCAAGGCTGGAGCGTGACGGACGAGCAGGGAGCCATTGGTGGTCATGGCGATATCCTGGACGCCCTCTATGTTGCGGAGCATGCGAATGAGTACAGGCAAATCCTTGCGCATCAGCGGTTCCCCGCCCGTAATCCGGACTTTCCGCACGCCAAGCTGGGTGAATAGGTTGGTCAACCGGGCGATTTCTTCGAACGACAGCAGCTTGTGCTGAGGCAAAAAGGCAAAATCCGGTCCGAAAATTTCAGCTGGCATACAGTATCGGCAACGAAAATTGCATCTGTCTGTCACGGAAATGCGCAGATCACGGAGAGGTCGATGTCGTGTGTCACGTACTGGCAGCTGCTCTGGCACTGGCGGTCACTCTCCTTTTGGCGTCCGACTTACGATTCCGGTTTTTTATTAGCGTACCATATTCCCCCTGCAAACGGCTGCTTTTTCTGCACGTTTCGCCGCTGACAAGCTGAAAGCCGTGCTGGACCGTACCCGGCCGCGCCAATCAAAAGGGCAGCTGCCCACCGCTTGCGTGAGAGCTGCCCTTTTGGCTTTACTTCATTTCGTTGATTTCTGCGCGGATTTTTTCCACGAACTCATCCACTGTCATCGCGCCTTCATCGCCTACCCCGCGTCTGCGCACAGACAGGGTGCCGTCGTTCACTTCTTTTTCCCCAATGACCAGCATGTACGGGATTTTTTGTACCTGGGCTTCCCGGATTTTGTAGCCGATTTTCTCGTTGCGCGCATCCAGCTCCACGCGGATGCCGGCTTGTTGCAGCTTTTCTTTGACTTGCTCGGCGTACGGAATGTGCACTTCGCTGATGTTCATCAGACGTGCCTGGATCGGCGTGAGCCATACCGGGAACGCGCCTGCATAGTGCTCGATCAGGATGCCGATGAAACGCTCCATGGAGCCGTACATTGCACGGTGCAAGACAACCGGACGATGCTTCTCGTTGTCTTGGCCCACGTAAGTCAGGTCGAACTTCTCCGGCATCTGGAAGTCGAGCTGGATGGTGCCGCATTGGTGACGGCGTTTCAGCGCGTCGGTAATCTGGAAGTCGATCTTCGGTCCGTAGAACGCGCCGTCGCCTTCCTTGATCTCATACGGCATCTCCAATTGCTCCAGCACCTTTTTCAAGGAGCTTTCCGCTGTTTCCCACAGCTCGTCGGAGCCCATGGAATCTTCCGGACGAGTCGAGAGCGCTACGCTGTATTCAAACCCAAACACTTTGTAGATTTTGTCGATCAGCTGAATCATGTTTTTGATTTCGCTCTCGATCTGGTCAGGACGGACGAATACGTGCGCGTCATCCTGGCAGAAGGTGCGAACCCGGAGCATTCCGTTCAACGCGCCGGAATATTCGTGGCGGTGAACCTGGCCGAATTCGGAGTAGCGAATGGGCAGGTCGCGGTAGGAATGCATCGCGTTTTTGTAAATGAGCATGTGTCCTGGGCAGTTCATCGGCTTCAAGGCGTACGTCGCGTTGTCTACCTCAGAGAAGTACATATTTTCCTTGTAGTGATCCCAGTGCCCGGATTCTTTCCACAGACGCTCGTTCATGAGGAACGGCGAGCGCACCTCTGTGTACTGGGCCAGCTGTTGCAGGCGGCGGGAGAATTGCTCCAGCTCGTTGCGGACCGTGAAGCCCTTCGGCAGGTAGAACGGCATGCCGGGCGCTTCCTCGGAGAACATGAACAGCTCCAGCTCTTTGCCCAGCTTGCGGTGATCGCGCTTTTTCGCCTCTTCGATGAAGTGCAGGTATTCGTCCATATCCGCTTTTTTCGGCCAAGCGGTACCATAGACGCGCTGCAGCACCTGGTTTTCCGCTTTTCCGCGCCAGTAGGCACCGGCCACGCTCATCAGCTTGAACGCCTTGATGTAGCCAGTGGACGGCAGGTGCGGACCGCGACAGAGGTCGAAAAACTCGCCCTGCTCGTACAGGGTAATCGTCGCATCTTCCGGCAGCTCGCGGATCAGCTCCAGCTTCAGATGGTCGTTGAGGTTTTGGTAAATTCTGGTTGCTTCATCGCGGCTGACGACTCTGCGGCGGATCGGCAAGTCTTCCTTCACGATTTTTTCCATTTCCGCTTCAATCTTGGCCAGGTCCTCCGGCGAGAGCGAGACCGGAATGTCCATGTCGTAGTAGAAGCCATCCTCGATCACCGGACCGATTCCGAATTTGACTTCGCTGCCGTAGATGCGTTTTACCGCCTGGGCCAGCAGGTGGGCGGTACTGTGACGGTACACTTCCAATCCTTCCGGTGTATCGAGCGTCACGATTTCAATCGCGGCGTCATCCTCAAGCGGAGTGTACAGATCCACGAGTTTGCCGTCTTTTTTGCCAGCTACTGCTTTTTTCTTCAGGCTCGCGCTGATGGAGCCTGCAATCTCTTCGATGGTAATCCCAGCTTCGTACTGGCGGACTGCTCCATCCGGGAACGTTACGTTGATTTGTGCCACCTTGGATTCTTCCTTCCTGTTTGTTGGTTTTGAGAAAATAAAAAAACACCCATCCCAGAAGGGACGAGTGTATTCTCGCGGTACCACCCTAGTTCAAGTCTGTCCAAAATCCGGGCCGCTCCAAACGGATGCCCAAACAGACTCCTCATTCACCTCGTAACGGTACAGGACCGGCAAGCCGTTACTAAAAGCATGCGCTTCGTTCCCGGCTGCTACTCGAAGGGGGTAGACCCATATGATCTCGCAGCAAGCTTCCAGCCAAGGCCTGCCTCTCTAGAGCGATCTCGATATCGTCCATGTCCTTCTCATCGTATTTGTACGCCATATTCACACTTGTTGTTCCTCATTATAGTGTAGTCGGATTGTTCCCGTCAAGTATGCGTCTTTGTCCGAGGCATAGCGAACAGGAATGGCACGTAATGAGCCTGCTGTCGAAAATGCTGCGGATCGTTTGCACCAATCCCGGCTTTTCCCCGGCCATGTGCAGAACGATGCTCTCAGGCGCGAGCGTCACCAGCGCGCTGACCAAATAATCCTCATCCCGGCATGCTTGCTCGTCCATGCCAAAGACCGCGTCCAGTTGCTCCAGCCAGAGACGATCTCCCTTTTTGTCATAAAGATGGAAAGGTTTGTCCACACTAGGAATAACATGGACCACTTCCTGCTTGACTTCCTGCACGGCGATAAAATACCGCAGAAGCTCGACGAATTCCTGGTATTGCTTGTCTTCCAAATACTCGTCGATACCGGATTCCACCAGCTCGAACAGCTCATTCCAATGTTCCTGTAGCCGGAACCTGACAAACCCCAATACGTTGATGGTACGCTCCTGCTCCAGATAGAAAAATGCCTTGCGATACACGTTTGCCTTGCGAGTCGTAGCGGCCAAAAGCTCCCGGCCGTCCTGCTCGATCTCCAGGCACATGCGCTCGATGTAAGGAAACACTTCCGCCCATTCTTCTTCCAACTGTTCCGCCGCCAAAAGATCGGTCGCCATTTCCTGCAAAATCTCCGGCTCCTTGACCTGCGCCACCCATTCGGCCAAGGTCAAGGCCACAAAAGCTCTCGCCCACTCTATCGTCTGCGCATCGTATTCCTCTTCGCACCAGCTCTGAAAAAGGAACGTGCAGTAGTCGTCCTGTTCCTGCTCCTTGTATGTAATGCGCACCGGGGCAGTATTGACCCGCTCCATCATCTCATTGACGATCACGCGATACGTGCCACTATGCTCAGGGACATTCTCCAGCAAGACGCGATACGTTTGCATTTTCATCCCCCCCAACCGCCATTGTAGTTACAGTATATGTCCCTTTATAGGCGATATACTTTTAAACGATTGGAAACCGGGGGAGGAAAAGGGCCTGCCGCGAAGCAAAAAACACGCTGCCTGCTCGTCTTTCGCTTGTGCGACATGACGAACAGGCAGCGTGCTGCCGAACGTTTTTTCCTTTAGTTTTGCATCACAAAATCTCTCTCCGCCATTTCGCCGTCCTTGAACACGCGCAGGATCTCGTACTGGGTGTTGCGCTGCGCCGGAATTTTGCCCGCGCCGCGGATCAGTTCGAGAATCTGGTTGGTATTCACCTTATAGGTACATGCGGCAGCCGAAACAACGTTTTCTTCCATCATGGTCTGGCCGAAATCGTTTGCTCCGTAGGAGAGAGACAGCTGGCCGTACTCCGGACCCATCGTCACCCAGGAAGCCTGGAGATTTTTGAAGTTGTCCAACATCAGCCGGCTGATCGCCAACGTCTTGAGATATTCCTCCGGCGTATTGTTCACGGCTTTCATGTTCGTGTTGTCCGGCTGGAACGTCCAGACGATAAACGCTTTGAAACCATTCGTCTCATCCTGCGCTTCCCTAATGCGCATCAGAGACAGCACGCGCTCCTCCATTTCCTCGCCAAAGCCGATGACCATCGTCGCCGTACCCGGCAAGCCGATGCGGTGGGCGGCTTTTTGCGTTTCGATCCACTCTTTCCACGAGCCTTTCAGACGGGAAATTTTGCGGCGGGTACGGTCGTCGAGAATTTCGCCGCCTGCTCCCGGCAAGGAATCCAGCCCCGCGGCCTTCAATTCCTTGAGCACGTCCTCGACCGTCATGTTGGAAACCTGGGCGATCTTGATGACTTCCGCTACCGACAAGGAGTGCATCGTAATTTGCGGGAAGCGCTGCTTGATCGCACGCAGCAGGTCGGTAAAATAATCAATTTTCAGATCCGGATTGGTTCCGCCCTGCATCAAGATTTCCGTACCACCGACGTCGATTGTCTCCTGAATCTTTTGGAAAATAACCTCTCTGGGCAGGACATAGCCTTCGCTTGAGCCGGGACGACGGTAAAAGGCGCAAAAGCGGCAATACGTATCGCAAATGTTCGTATAGTTCACATTTCGGCTAATGACAAACGTGGCAATGGGTTCTGGATGGTGCTTTTGCATCACCAGATTGGCGTAGTGTCCGATCTTTTCAATTTCATTGCTGGCAAACAGAGCAAGGCCGTCTTCCAGACCCAGTCGTTCTCCGGCAAGGGCACGTTCCAATATCGCATCGATCATAAGGATCACTCCTCGTACCTTACGTAAATTCCATTCCACATGATATCACAATCCAGACCTAACGGCTACAGTTCGGGGTGCTGGCACAATCAGGGCACAGACGCAAAACAGCCCCGCTATCAGCAGAGCTGTCCGTTTTTTCCGCGATGGGCTCATTCAAATCCAATCTGCTCATACACTTCCGGTTCCCAGTAAATCACCGTTTGCGCAAGCGGCAGATTCGTTTCGCGCGCGCCATTCGGCTGCCCGTTAAAGTAAATGATCTCCGTTACGGCTACCCGATCTCCGCGTACGTCGATTTCTCCCGTCAACTGCAAACTGGCTCCATCCGGCGCATAAAAAACCACTTTCCCCGATCCCAATGTCTTCATGGGTTCCTCCCGATGCTGTCTGTCCTTTTTTTCTCTATTTTCTATACTAATGGACATTCTTTCCTAGCGTCAATGAAAAACAAAAGGTCTTTCTTCCCATGCCCGTGGCATTTTCGGGCGACTCGCGCAGGACAAACCTCCTCAAAAAGAAACAGAATCCGGGAAAAACGTAACCCGCTGGCGTTTACCGTCGTATTCCCTCCAACAGGCGGTCTGTGTTTGGGCCTGGCCGCATATCCTAGCTACTGAAAACCGATTTTTTCCTGTATAATGAAAACCCGAGAGGAAATGTCCTAAGGAGATGCTCATGCTCGATCAAATCACACAACTGTTCATGCAATATGGAATATGGGGACTCTTTGGCATGGCATTCTTGGATTCGTTCATCAGTCCAATTCCTCCCTTTTTTATGCAAATCGCGATGAGCTTGCTCGATCCCGGCTCCGCCCTCCGCTTTGCAACCGTGGCCTTTACCGCCTCGATTCTCGGCGCGCCGATTGGCTTTTTGCTGGGCAAATGGCTCGGCAAGCCGA
This sequence comes from Brevibacillus sp. SAFN-007a, assembly GCF_051967035.1. Lineage (NCBI taxonomy): Bacteria > Bacillati > Bacillota > Bacilli > Caryophanales > Paenibacillaceae > Brevibacillus > Brevibacillus sp. SAFN-007a. The sequence continues at coordinate 97,779 of NZ_JBQCKK010000014.1, forward strand.
TTTTGCAGAAGCTGCTGCCGGAAAAATGGGTCGTAGTCGCCACCGAGAAATTCGCCAAAAACGGGGATGCTGCCGTGTTGATCGGTGCGTTTACGCCGATTCCGTTCAAAGTGTTTACCGTGCTGAGCGGCGTGTTCAACTACTCGCTGACCAAGCTCATGCTGTTTGCCATCGTCGGCCGCGGTCTGAAATTTTTTCTGATCGGAACCTTGTTTCACTTGTACGGCAAGCACGCCAAGGTGCTTTTGGACGAATACCTGGAAGTCACGCTGCTGGGTGCCGCTGCGCTGGTGGCGATCGGCTGGTTCATCTGGAACAAGCGCCGCAAACGCGATGCCTGAAAAGCTTTCGTGACAACAAAAAACGCCCGGGGGTGCCAATTGCAACTGCCCGGGCGTTTTTTCGCTTGTTTTCAGGTAGCGGAAGCAAAGGCCGGCTGCTGCTTGAGCGCTTCCACCGGGATCGGCTCGCAGTCCACCAGCTCCCGGAAAAACTGGACGTCCAGCAGTTCGTCGCCTTGAATGCCGCGCTTCGCTTGTGGCGTCAGGTGCTTTTTCGCGTACAGCTTCGCCAGCACGTATTTGCGGGCGTTGTTGTCGGTTGCCACCTGGTCCTCCGCTTCGCTGACGATGCAGGAGAGCGCGTACAGGTCGATCATGTGGTCGGCGAGCGCCTTCAATTTATAGGTCACGTAATCGGGCGGCTGCCGGAAAAGATAGGCGATATTTTCTTCCAGGATCGCCAGTTCCGCTTGCAAAAGCTCCGCAAACGGCTGCGAAAAGGCGTGTCGCCAGCTGTCGATGCGGGAGCGCAGCAGCCGGGTGAACACGACGTGGCTGTTTTCTTTTTGCATGACGCGCAAAATGTCCAGGGCGAGGATGTTGGACGTGCCCTCCCAGACTGTCAAGACCTGGGCATCGCGCAGCAGGCGCGGCGTCACGTACTCCTCGATAAAGCCGTTGCCGCCGTGAATCTCGATCGCCGTATGGGCGGCTTCGACGGCTTCCTCTCCGGTCCGGTATTTCAACAGCGGAATCAGCAGCCGCATGAGCGCCATATCTTCGCGGCTTCCCCTGCCGTCCTGGAGGCGGTCGTACACGGCAATCATGTCAAACACCGCGCCCGTGCTCACTTCCGTATCGAGCAGCAGGCTGACCAGCATTTCTCTGACCAGCGGATACTGGTCGATCGGGTTCTGGAACGCCCGCCGCCGGCTCGCGTAGTATGTGGCCTCGTACAGCGCCCTGCGCATGATGCCGATGGAGGCCACCGCATTGCAGATGCGCGACAGGTTGAGCGCTTCCGCCATGTATTTGAAGCCGTTTTCCGGCTGGCCGATCAAATAGCCTTCCGCGCCATGCAGAAGCACCTCCGCAGACGGCACCGCGTTCACGCCGAGCTTCTCCTTCAGGCGCCGCACCTCGATCTGGTTGCGCGTCCCATCCGGCTTGAGCCAGGGGACGAGAAACAGTCCCAGCCCTTTTGTCCCCGGCTTGCTCTCGTCGATTCGCGCCAGCACAGTGGCGACCATCGCCCCCGCATTGCTCGCGAAAAACTTTTCGCCCGTCAGCCGATAGACGCCAGGCTGTCCCTCCACGGGCTTCGCCACCGTGAGATTCGCGCCGACATCCGATCCGCCCTGGCGCTCCGTCAGCCAGGTCGCGCCCTCGTACAGCCGGGCGCGTTCCCGCGAGGTAAGTCCGCTGAGATACTGCTGTTTCTGCTCGTCGCTGCCGTAGCGGTCGATCAGGTACGCCGCCGACATCGTGAGCGTGACAGGGCAATAAAAGCCCGGCTCGGTCTGGCTGACGAGATAGCCCATCAAAAACGAATAGCTGTAGGGCGCCTTGCGCCCAAGCTCCGGAATATCGTGGTACAAATAGCTGACAATCCCCGCTCCGTATACCTCCGCCACCGTTTCCTTGTAGCCTTCGTTGGTGATGATTTCCGAGACGTCCTCGCCCAGCCGGTTGTATTTGCGCAGGCGCGGCTTGCCTTCCCGATCCGTATAGGCCGCCCGCTCCTCCATTGGCCCCGCCGCTTGCGCTCCCAGCCAATGCAGTTGCTGCGTCGCCCACTCGTGCATGGGGGCAGGCAAATAGCGTTGGAGCAAATAATGAAGGTTGGGATCGGCGGCGAAAAAGTTTTGCTCGCTGCCCGAACGCGGATGCGGGATGTTGTCACTGTACTGGCGCTGGTCGATTTTCGCTTGCAGCTCGCTCATGTTAGCTCCACTTCCTTTGCCGAGGGAGACTCGCGCAAGACGTGCTTGAGCACTTTTCCACTCGTATTTCGCGGCAGCTGCGGAATGACTGCCACTTGCCGCGGCAGCTTGTAGTCGGCAAGATGACCGCTTAAAAAGCCGCGCACCTCCGCGAGCCAATCGCGCTTCGCGTCTACATCCGGGCAGAGCACCAGATAGGCGGTCACCGTCTCCCCCCATTCCGGGTGCGGCACGCCTACGACAGCCACTTCAGCAATCGCCGGGTGACGCTCCAGCAGCTGTTCGATTTCCTTCGGGTAAACATTGACCCCGCCTGTAATCATGACATCTTTTTTCCGGTCGACGATCCACAGAAAGCCGTCCTCGTCAAAGCGTCCGATGTCTCCCGTGTAAATCCAGCCGTCGCGAAGCGTCTCTCTTGTCGCCTCCGGGTTGTTGTAGTAGCCCTTCATCGAGCCTTCGCCGCGCACGCGCACTTCGCCAGGAGTGCCCGGCGGGACGGGAAGGCCGTTCTCATCGACGACTTCCACTTCGGCAAACAGCACGCCGCGGTTCCCGACACTGCCCACCTTGTCCGGGTGCTCGCGATGCAGCAGGCACGTGCCAGTAGGCCCTGCTTCGGTCAGGCCGTACACGCACGCCAACTTGTCCCGGCCGTACGCTTGCTCCAGCTGGACAGCCATCTCCCTGGACAGAGGAGCGCCGCCGTACATCCAATATTCCACGGACGACAAATCGTACTTGGCAAACTCGGGATGCTTCATCGTCAACAGATACGCGACGGGTGCCCCGAAGAAATGCGTAATCCGCTGCTTTTGCACGAGCGACAGGAGCAGCTTCGGGGAAAAGGTGAGCGCCATCACCTGCGTCGCCCCCACCATCAGCCCCGAGATGAAGAACAGGTGCAGCGGCGCGGAATGGCTGAGCGGCATGAGCTGGAGAATCCGCGAACGATGCTGGATCGACAGCTCGATCGCCATCATCTTGGCGACGGTCAGCAAGCTTCTGTGCGTATACAGCACACCTTTTGGCCGTCCGGTCGTGCCTGAGGTGTACAAGATGCTGACCTCGCTGTCTTCCGTCACATCGGGAGCGTCGGGATTGATGCCGAATTCCTCCAGCCGCACGTCTTCCTCCGCATCCCAGGCCGCGGTCCCTTGCCACGCTCCCTGACTGTTCCCTGTCTTGATCGCGATTAACCCTGGTTCCTCTTCGATCCATTCATGGACGGCATGGACGAGAGCCTCGTGAACGATCAGCGCTTTTGCCTGCGCGTGCTGGCAAATGTAGCGTACCTCTTCCTTCGTCGATCGCGCATTGATCGGCACGACAAGCGCATGGCAACGAATGACGGCTATGTAAAAAAAGGCAAACTCCGGGCAGTTCGGCAGCATCAGTACGACGCGATCCCCCGGCTCGACCCCTAGCTGTCTCAAGCGGTAGGCCCACCTGCTTGCGATCTCGTTCCACTCGGAAAAGGTGACGGCCACCTCTTCTGTGACAAGTGCAGGCTTGTCGGCGTATTTGCGTCCGTTTGCAGCGAGCAAAGCTGATACGTTCATCGTTTTCCCTCCCCATGTTCTTCCAGCAGTTTTTGTTCGAACCCTTGCTTGAAGGCGAGAATGTCTTCCCTCAGTTCTCCCAGCTCCCTGATTTTTTCATCGATCTCCGCGAGCTTCCGGTTGCCGTAATCGATGGCGCGCAAAAGCTGGGCGCGTCCGCTGCGGTCTTCGCCAAACAGCTCGATCATCTCGCGGATTTGATCCAGGGAGAACCCGAAGCGCTTTCCCCGCAAAATCAATCGCAGCCTGGCCCGATCCTTACGGCTGTAGTGCCTGATTCCCCGCTCCGTCCGTTCCGGCAAAATCAAACCGACTTCCTCGTAATAGCGGATCGTTCTCGTGCTGACATCCAGTTCTTGAGCAAGATCAGAGATCGACCATGACGTTCGCTTTTCGTCGCCTCCTCGGTTCATGTACCCCTGCTCCTTTTGCAACTCTTTTCAATTTTCAGAAAGTATTGACTACCCATATTTTACCGCCTGTTTACGTTAACGTCAACGGAAGCTTTCCTGCCCAAAAATTCGCGGAAGCATTCACCGATCCGGCATACGCCCATATATTGTCATTGTGAGTTTTAGGAGGAGGTGAAGCAATGGCCGTCATCAAAGCGAACAGTAATGACGTCGATTTGCTTGCCCGATTAATCCGCGCTGAAGCGGAAGGAGAAGGCGAGCTGGGGATGCTTATGGTCGGCAACGTCGGAGTCAACAGGATTCTCGCAAACTGCCTTGACTTCCGAAACATTCGGACGATGCGCGATATGGTGTACCAATCTCCCGGCGGGTATGAAGCCGTCCAAAAACCGTATTTTTACCAGCGCGCCCGCGATCGGGAAAGACGTTTGGCCCAGCGCACGATTAATGGGGAGCGAACCCGTCCCGCCACCAATGCGCTTTGGTTTTACCGCCCTACCGGAAACTGCCCCCCTACCTGGTGGAATCAGGCGAACTCCGGTCGTTACAAGGCGCACTGCTTCTTCGTTCCGGCACGAGAGGATTGTCCGCGCGTTTACTAGCAGATAGATAAAGGAGCGAGTTCATCATGAGTCAGCAAATACCCTACCAACCTTATCCATACGGGTATGACATGTATCCTTCCACCCAATATCCTTTCGGCATGCAGCAACAGCAGCCACAGCTGGTTCCTATGCAGCCAAGCGGTGCGCTCATTCCGGGCCCGCCTTACACGCCCGGCCAGGTCGTAGAAGAGTCGTATGTCGAGAACATTTTGCGCATGAATCGCGGCAAAGTCATTACGGTGTACCAAACGTTTGAAAACAACAGTCAATGGAACGCGAAAATTTTCCGCGGCGTGCTGGAGACAGCCGGGCGCGACCACATCATCCTCAGCGACCCGCAAACAGGCAAGCGCTACTTGCTGCTCATGGTCAATACCGACTACATCACGGCAGACGAAGAACTGAACTACATTCCTCCTTCCCTCCCGCCAGGAGTGCGCTAAGCTTTGGTTGCAAACCCAAAAAGACAGCTTCCGTCTCGCGCCGGACAGAAGCTGTCTTTTTGTTATAATAGGGGGAACGACCAAGCTGGCGAGCCGGCTGGAAAAGAAAGAGGAGGAGACTTCGTGGCATTTGGCATTTCACGCGCCGAGTTGAACCAATGGAAACAGACCGTACAGCGCGGGGAAATCGCTTTTTTGACCCATTACTGGCTGGACCCGCGCTTTCCCGGGATGAAGACGGTGACGAAGGTAGGCTGCGCCGACACGCAAAAGCTGGCGGACTGGTGCACCGCCAACGGACTGAATCCCGCCTATATCCACCATCGCCAGCCATTTCCCCACTTTGACCTGATCGGCCAAAAGCAAACAGAGATTTTGCAGCAGGCAGGACTGCGCAACCATCTGGAGCGCTTTCACCTGCTCGATTCCCGTACATGACAGCAGCAGGCCGCCCGCAAACAGGCAGCCTGCTGCTGATTAACCGGACTACATCCGTTTTTCCTGATGATAGCCGCGCTCGTTGTACGGGGCCAGCTTTTCTATCCATTTTTCTTCCAGTTTTTCCAGCGCATCTTTGGCATCAAAATAAGGGTCGTCTTTTGGTTTCAGCACTTCCAGCACCTCGAACGCGAACGCATCCGCTCCCAGTTCGTTCCATTCCTTTTGCAGTTCCCGGTTGGGATGAGAGCCGTGCTGGAGCATAAATTTTTTCCCGTTGATCGTTTTCAGGTTCAGGCTGCTCGCCACCAGGACCTTGCCGTTCACCTTGTTGCGGATTTGGTAGACACCCGCCTCGCTCTTGACTTCTTTATACATTTGCTTCAGTTCTTGCTTGCGATTCACCGACCTCTCCTCCTGTTCCTCTTCGTTGTTGTCCTTGCCCGTGCGCCAATAGGCACTGCCGTCTGCCTCTCGATCCAAAAACCCGTAGTCAATCAAATACCGTCGCAGTGTGACGTAATCGGTACAGACCGCTTCCAGCATGTCGTTGACTTCCCGTTCGGTGTACATCTTGTCCGGCGCAAAGCGCTTGGCGACTTCGCGGCAAATGACGAGCCTGTGCTTGTGCTTGCGCGGAATCCGGACGAGGGCGTCGCTTGGGCCCTGCGGGAAATATTTTTGCAGGATGGCTTCATATTCGGCGGACCCTGCTTCCACCTCTGCCGCCTCCGGCTTACGCGGCCTTGCTTTGTCCGCTGAGGCAGAAGAGCTGTTCTTGTCGGCCTCCCGCAACAGCTCCATCAGCGTCAAAAACACCTTGGCCTGCCGCTCCTTTTCCTTTAACGCGAAGCGATGGTTGCGAATGGTAGACGCGCTGCCAATGCCCAGCTCCGCCTGCACCTCGGCATCCGTCTTGCCGGCAAAAAACAGGCGCAAGAGACTTGCCTGATGATCGGACAGCCCGGTCAGGCGTTTGTCCAGCCCGCTCAAATAGGCAAACACCGATTCATGCTCCTGCTCGATATGGTAGCGCATATAACGGGACGCTTCGAACAGGACACCGTCGACCGGATAGACAATGCCTTTTTCCACTTCCGCCCCGCACAGCAAGCACATATACGTGTGCGGCCGCTCTACATATCCTTGCTTGGCTTCCTCCAAGGAAGCGCTCCAGAACTGCTCCATCACGCCCAAAATAAACACACCACCAATTCGTTTGTTTTACTATAGACAATTTAACATTACGTTTGCTTTATGTCAAAAGAAAAAAGCCCCGTTTTCGCGCATGTGCGCAAACAACGGAGCTGTTTGTCTATCGTTATGTTTTTGTCCTGTACTGTATGTTATCGGGACCCTCCATTTCTTTTTCCAAAAATAGATAAAAGTGTACCAGTCAATAGAAAGAATAGCCCTACATACAAAGGTAGCCTCCCCACTTGATCCATAATGGAATCAAATGGATGTGGCCCCCAATGAGGACTTAAACTATGAATTGCCGCTGTAATATATTGAATTCCGATTAACGTCACACCAATAAAACAAAACATGGTTCCTGTAGTTCTGTCCATAAACCAAAACCACCCTTTATATCCAAAAAATTTAAATAAAACATTTTATATAGAAATATGAAATCCTTTATGATGAAAATCTTGATCCTAGAGTAACATTAGATATAGTTGATGACCCTCGACGTTTACATTCCGTATCATAATGGCTTAGAGAAGCGCGGATACTAAAAACCCCCCCTTTAATAGTGAGGGGGGTCTTGAAGTAGACTGGCATACTTTTCAGAAGCATAGTAAAACATGGGACGAGTACATGACACGGCATCTCTTATGGTAGTCTGCTCCTCTTCCCATGTCGTAAACAGGGGGTGGGAATATGGCAATTACACACGAAACACTGACCCTTTTGATTTAGTTTGGTGGCCTTATTGGCTGGCGAGCGCCAGCTCCTGCAAAAATGCTTGCCGATCGCCCTTCCAGTAGCATCCCTCTGTCGCCCCCCGATTGTGCCGATAGCGAATCGCCAGCCGGTTCACCAATCGATTGACCTCCTGATGCTGGACTTCATCCATGGTGAAGCGAACGCCATATTCATAGTACACTTGCTCCCATGACTGCGAGCGCACTACATGTCCGTACATTTTCAGCGGCTCCGCGCACAGCTCTGTCTCAAACTGCAGGACGAGCTGGTCGCTGGCAGGCAGCTTGAGATGGGACAGAAAACGCAGTCCCCCTGCGCTGATATCTTCCACCAGTACCTTGGCACTGCCAATTTCCAGCTTTTTCCCTTTGACCAGAACAATGGTCATGTCTGCACAGAGGGGATGCTCCAGCTTCAGCCGGAAGTATTCGCGCTGATGACCCTCTGATCTGCCTGCCATTGTCCTCACCTTCCTTTACCCTGATGGCCGCCTCTCTTCTTTTTTCTGCTTCTCGTACCGCATATCCTGCAACTTCTTATCAAATGGTTCCCACAGCTCTCTTTGGTCATACACGATGGAGTCGCGCTTATCCAAACGGAAAAGGAGCTTGATCACAAACCAGACGACCAACAAAAACGCAAAAAAGATGACAAGCGTGAGGTAAATCATAAACTTTGCCCCCTCCCCTTTTGTTAACAACATATGGGAAGGAGCAAAACAAGATACCCAATTATGGCAAAATCGTGACAATTTTCAGGTGAAAAAGCTGTCATACTCGCCGATTTCTGCGAGTCTAAAAAAATTTTATAGAATCAGCGTGGGAAATGGCAACAGATTTTTGTATATGGTGGAACATTTCATGGTAGCGGCTTCTGGCTGCGGGTCACAGACTGTTCATTTGTAGCAAATGACAAGCTTGCAAAAAGTCGGCTACCCCACAAGGATGGTGGCAGCCGACTTTCTGTAATGCCAGCAGCTCATTAGCTGCTGGCCCCCTTGATCGGACTATTGGTGGTTCGCCGCCTGCTGCTTTTGGCTTCTGGCGATCAACAGCGACAGCAGGAAGCAGCCTGCGGCAATCACAAGAGTGCCTGTGAAGACGGCGTGAACGCCGGAGGCAAGCACATCGCGGATCGCTGCCAGCTCCCCGGCAGGGATGGAGCCTGTTTCAAAGGAAGCGCCAAGGTTCTCATGCCCGCCCGCTACCGTTACCAGGTTGAACAGCATGCCGAAAACGGCCGCGCCGAACGTTTGGCTGAACGTACCCGTAAAGGTGTTGAGCGCGACGGCTGTGCCGCGTTTGTCCACGGGGACCGCCGCCTGGATTTTGACCATGACGATCGGGCTAATCAGCCCCATGCCGAGGCCGATCAAGCCTACGGCCACGTAAATCAAATAGCCGACCGAATGCGAGGACAGGATCGTCAGCAGCGTGGCGGCAACGGTCAAAATGGCGGTCCCGCTCGTAATCAACTGCTCGGCGCGCAGCTTGCCCAGCAGGTTGCCGGACAGCACCGAGCCAATCGTCCAGCAGACCGGCATCGGCGTCAGGACGAAGCCCGCCATCGTCGCGCTTTCGCCCAGCACGCCCTGGCTCCAGATCGGCAAGTAGACGACCATGCTGATGACGATGCCGTTCGTGAGGAAGGTGAGCATGTTCATCATTGTGACATTGCGGTTCGTCAACAGCGAGAGCGGAATCAGCGGCTCCGGCGATTTCTTTTCCACCGAAACGAACACGAGATAGGTCGCTGCCGCAAAGACGATCAAGGAAATCGTCACCGGACTGGTCCAGGACTGATGTTGGCTGCCCGTCAACAGCGCGTACAGCAGCGCGATGGTACCGACGGTGAAAATCAGCGCCCCCGGATAATCAATGTGACGCTTCGCTTTGGCCAAAAGCTTCTCGCGGTAAAACCCGACCAGCATAAAAAAGGACACGAGTCCAAACGGCACATTCAGGAAAAAAATATAGCGCCAGGAAAGCGTATCGACCAAAAAGCCGCCGACCAGCGGCCCGGCGACACCCGACAGACCCCAGACAGCGCTGATCCAGCCCTGCGCCTTGGCCCTCGCCGTCTGCTCGGCATACAAGTCGCCGATGATCGTCATCGTAATCGGCATGACGGCGCCAGCCCCCAATCCTTGAATCGCCCGGAAAACGATCAACTGCCCCATCGTCACTGCCACGCCGCATAGCGTGGATCCGAGCAAAAAGAGGCCAATCCCGATCAACAGGACATTTTTGCGTCCAAACAAGTCAGCGAGCTTTCCGTAAATAGGCGCGGACACGGCTGTCGCCAGCATGTAGATGGCGTAGACCCAGCTCACGAGCGCAAATCCCGACAATTCACTGGTAATGCGCGGCACGGCTGTACTCACAATCGTCCCTTCCATGGCGGCCAGGAAGGTTGCGAGCATCAGCGCGACCATGATCTTTCCTCTCATCTCGTTCTCCTCTCTGTCTCTGCACATGATCTCGATTCACCCCAAGCATGGGGATCGGCCCGCCAAGCATTGCTTACCTACGAAACCAACATCGCGCGAAGCCACTTGGCGATAGCGCCATGCAGACGCCTCTGCCGTCCCGCCGCAAGCAAGCGGAAAAGGAGGCGGTGCTTTGTTGCCAGCCCTGCCTCCTGCCCCTATTCGCTCCAGCTTTTGATGGCGCGAATCACGGTCTGGTAATAGTGCGCTTCATGGGGAACAAAAGCGCTCTGGTCCACTTGCACAGTTGTCTCACGGCGGTTCCCCGTCTCATCGGTCCAAAATCCTTGCGCCTGCACATGCACAAGCTCGCCCGCAAACAATCGCTCCAACTCGCGAAGCTTCACCCAGAACAGCCCGGTGACCTCCTCTGCCTGCAAGCGATACTCCAGAAGCGGCTGATCGCAAAGAGTGGCAAAAACGTGGCACAGCTCCTTGTCGATGACCCCTGGCACAGTCTTCACATCGCGAATCACGCCGATCTGGCGCAGCTCTTCCCAGGATACAGCAAGCCCCAGCTCCTCCTGCAATTCGCGCACCCCGTCACACGGCTGCTCGCCTGCGAGCAAATGGCCTGCCGAGGTAATATCCAGCAGATTCGGACACGTATCCTTTTGCGGATGTCTTTTCTGGAACAAAAGCTCTGCCTGTCCCGAACACACCCGATACACCCAACAGTGAAACGTTTGGTGCCAATAGCCGACGCGGTGCACTTCGCTGCGCGGTTTCACGCCGATCGGATTGCCCGAATCGTCAATAATATCCAGAAGCTCTTCCTTCACTTTCTCCACCTCATTCGTGCATCGGTTTCCTCGTCTCTCCCACCTTACCAGTTCGAGGGGGAAGCTGGCTAGCGGATTCTTCGTGACTATAATTCCCACGATGAATTTTTCCGCCGTGGAGAATCTTATCAGAAGGTGGGGAGAAAACAGTCAGACCTGCCAGGATCAAAGGAGGGACAAGCAATGGGACTATTTGGCGGAAATCCACAGCATGAGCCGATGCATTACGGCGAAGTATTTGGCGCCTGGGTGTATGTAGCGACAAGCAAAGCGCTGCTGGCTGGTTATCAGACCGCGATGAACCATGCTGGCGATGCGGATTTGAAAGACTTCCTCGAAGATCTCATGCAAACGATGAAAAAAGAAATTCACCGTCTGGAGGATTTGCTCAAACTGGCTGGCGTCGCCTTGCCGCCCAGCCCTCCGGATCGACCTGTCGCCGACCCGAACAGCATTCCCGTTGGCGCCCGGCTGAACGATTCCGAGATTGCGCTTGGCATCTCCCGGGATATCGCAGGAGGATTGCTGACGTGCAGCCAGATCATGAGCCAGTCCATCCGCGAAGATATCGGCATGATGTTCGGGGAGTTCCACGTGACAAAAGCGCAGTCTGGCTATCGACTGCTGCGTCTTCTCAAGGAAAAAGGCTGGCTGATTTCTCCGCCCCTTCACACGCAGGCTCCCGAGCTTGCTCACGTCTAATCGTTCTGGCGGGTAAGCGCTGCACTGTCTTTTCGGGGGCAGTGCTTTTGGGTGCTTCGATTCGAAAAAGAGGCATGGCCCCTCTTCGCCAGAGCGAGAGCGCCGTGCCTCTTCGTGTTCTGTTCCATCCTATTCCGTTACTTCTACGGACCAGCCGAACTTGTCTTCCTGCTCCCCGTACTGAATTTGGGTCATCGTTTCATACAGTCTGGTCGTCAACGGGCCTGTTTTCTCCCCGTTGATAATCATCTGATGGCCGTTCCAGTTCAGATCGCCCACCGGAGAGATGACAGCGGCCGTCCCTGTGCCGAACGCTTCTTCCAGTTGTCCGTTCATGTGCGCTTCATACAAGTCTTCGACGGAAATCCGCTTTTCCACAACCGGGATACCCCAGTCCCGCAGCAGCTGGATCGTCGAATCGCGGGTAATCCCTTCCAGAATGCTGCCATTCAATGCCGGGGTCCACACTTCGTCCCCCACCTTGAAGAACACGTTCATGCTGCCGACTTCTTCGATATATTTATTTTCTACGCCGTCCAGCCAGAGCACTTGCTCGTAGCCTTTTTCCTTGGCTTCTGCCTGTGCTTTCAAGGCGCCTGCGTAGTTGCCCGCTACTTTTGCGTTCCCCGTTCCGCCCCTGACTGCGCGGACGTACTTGCTTTCCACGTAAATTTTCACCGGCTCCATGCCATTGGCATAGTAAGCGCCGACGGGAGACAGGACGATCATCAGCTTGTACGTGTGCGAGGCGCGCACGCCAAAACATGGCTCTGTCGCAATGACAAAAGGACGAATGTAGAGCGACATGCCGCTTTCTGCCGGAATCCACTCTTTTTCAAGCGCTACCAGTTGTTTCAAGGCACTGACCATGAATTCCTCGTCGACCTGCGGCATGCTCATCCGCTCCAGGGAGCGATTCATCCGTTTGAAGTTTTGCTCCGGGCGGAACAGAAGCACCCTGCCTTCCTTGTTGCGGTATGCCTTCAGCCCTTCAAAAACCGCTTGTCCATAGTGGAAGACCATTGCTGCCGGATCAATCGACAGGGGAGCATACGGGACGATTTGGGGATCGTGCCATCCTCTGCCTTCCGTGTAATCCATCGTGAACATGTGATCGGTAAAATGTACGCCGAACCCCAGTTTATCGCGTGCCGGCTTCTCTTTTTTCTGCTCTGTCCGGATAATGGTTACCTGACACTCCATCCTCTACATCTCCCTTAGTTGGAAAAATTCTATCTTTTTGAAACTGCGTTTCTCTATTTAAAATAGCAACTATTTCGAATGATTTCCAGCGTAACTTTCTTCTTGCAAGGAGACGGCTGCCCAGCATGGACTCTGCCCCGATCAGCGGCAAAAGGATGGCGATTTTTTCTTGCCCTTCCTCGAACTTACTTTCTGATCCCTGCTTCCGGTTTTCTCTGCAAAAATGGTATGATGAACCATATCCTTCCTTTTTCAAACCATACGATCCCGTTTTCCGCTTCTTCAAGTGCCTGGGTGCAAAAGAGCTTGAAAAGCTTCCCTCCCGGATCACTCGCTACAGCGCTGATCTGCACGGGAAGCCTCTATGTCTGAAACCGAGCGGAGTGAATTTGTCATGAGTGAGATTACGATTATCGCGATTCCTTTGGTGTTGGGGATTGTTGGTTTTGTTTACCTGCTGCTTGGGTTGTTCGGGTACCACCCCAAGCCGATTCGCCTCCACCTGACCATTTCCGGCATTTGTTTTTTCCTGTTGTTCACGTATCTGATTGTCGGTTATTTTTACACGACTCCATCTGTTTCCTTGCCCTTGTTTTGAGGTAGCGCGTTCGCTTTCCTGCACGGTCGTTCATTCCATACAAAAACAGTCGGAATTATGGTTGAGATTTACAGCTGCCATGCTTATACTAGACAGTAGCGTGCCATGACGACTTTTTACGAGAAACCACCCGGAAAGAACAAGGAGGGCTGTTCATGTCTACGTCTACAGTCAAGCTGTCCCAATGGGAGACGATGCTGCTTGAGGCCGCACGCGCCCACGGGCTGGTCGATGAAGAAATCATCCACAAGCTGAGAACGGGCGATTCGCGGCCTTTTGCGGATGTGGAAGGCGGCAGGTACGATTACGCTCCCCTCTTTGAGCTGTACCAGAACGATTCCGCAGCGCTTGAGCAGGCGATCCGCGATGGCTATCAAATCAAGTTCACGACGTTGAACGGAATCAAATTTTTGCTGAACAAGCGCTACAACCTCCAACCCGAACAGGACTATCAGGTAGAGGAGACCGCGCTGGACCAGGTTCGCCTGTCTGACGAGGCGCTGCGCTGGATGCGCCAGACCGTCTCGAAAAACTGGCGGATTGTCGAGCAAGAAAAGCTAGCTGCCAGCAAGGAAACCGTCGTCCGGTTCGAGCTGGCTGCCTTCTGACCGGATGAAACCCCAGACGTGCTGCCCGCTTATCGCAGCGGAAGCGGCATGGCGTGAACCGTCCGCCCTTTTCGGCCTGCCGTCGTCACTGCCTGAGAAAGAGAGTTGTAAATCGCTTCTTCGGTCACCTCTGCGGCTGCGGCAAACAGTTCGTTCATCACCGGATGGTCCTCGCGAAGCTGTACGCGCGTCTCCGTAACCGACTCCGTCCGGTGCGGGATCTTGTACGCGGTGGAAAAGGCAATCACGATGTCGCCGCTGCCGTGCCCGAAGTGGCTCCCGGTACGGCCGAGGCCGATCCCTGCCCGCTTGGCGACACGCAGAAGCTGGCGGTCGGAAAGCGGCGCGTCCGTCGCCAGCACCATGATAATCGAGCCGTCCTCTTCCTTCTCGACTGCCTCTGCGACCGCCGACTCGCCAGTGGCACAGGCAAACAGCCTGTCGCCCAGAAAGTCGTCCTTGTTGCCGAAGTTGGATAGCACCAGCGCGCCGAGCGTGTACGTATGCCCGGAGGCGGACACGACGCGCGAGGACGAGCCGATTCCGCCCTTGTAGCCGAATGCGACCATCCCTGTCCCTGCTCCGACCGCGCCTTCCTCTACGGCGTGCTCCGCTGCGTTTTCAATCGCCGCCACCGCGTCTTCCGGCCGCACGATGCAGCGGCGGATCGAATTGAGGTGGCCGTCGTTGCACTCCCCGACCACGATGTTGACCGTTCCCGTCGTATCGCCGATCTCTTCATTCGTCGCCAGCATGTATTCCAGCGTGCCCTGCGTGACCGCCGGGACGGAAAACGTATTCGTCAGCATGATCGGCGACTCCAGCAAGCCCAGCTCGTTTACCTGGACGAGCCCTGTCGTCTTGCCGAAGCCGTTGATGACGTAGCTGGCTGCCGTCACCTTTTCACGGAACAGGCTGCCTCCGTGCGGCAAAATGGCAGTCACTCCCGTACACGCACACTCCCCGTCTTCCAACTCATGATGAATGGTCACATGGCCGACGCGCACTCCCGGCACATCGGTCAGATCGTTTTTCGCTCCTGTGGGCAGCTTGCCGACCACTACGCCCAACTCGCGGATTTTCCCTTTTCCGGTACGCTTCATGACAGCTTCCTCCTCTTCTGGTCGTCTCCCCTACACCGGGCGATTGCGCAAAAAGTTTTCATAGGCAAATCCGCGCACCTCGTCTTCCGTGTAGCGCTTGAGCAGCTCGTTGATGAGGTTCTGGCTCTTCCCCGCATGCTCAAGTCCCACGACCTTTGCCGTGATTCCGTCAAAATCGGAGCCAAGCCCGATGTGGCGCACACCGCCGAGCGAGCAGAAGTGATCGATATGCCGGAGCAGGTCGTCAATCGTCGTCGGCGCCGCGTCGTTGATAAACGTCGTGCAGTAGACGACGTGGACATTGGCTCCCTTGGCGAACAGCGCCTTCGCCTGCTCGTCCGTCAGATTGCGGGGATGGTCGCAAACCGCACGTGCGTTGGAGTGGCTTGCAATCGGGTATGTCGCCAGCTCCAGCGTCTCCCAGAAGCTGCGCTCGCACAGATGGGAGACATCGGTCAACATGTTTCGTTCGTTCTGGAACTGAATCACTTCTTTGCCGAACGCGGTCAGCCCGCCGTTTCTTGCTTCCAGCGCCCCGTCTGCCGCCAGGTTGGCAAAATTCCAGGTCAAGCCGACAGAGCGTACCCCCAACTGGTAGAGGATGTGCAGCTTTTTCAGGTCGTTGCCGATCGGCTCTACCCCTTCCAGCGTCAAGAGCGCCCCGATCTCGCCGTCCCGCAGCCTGTCCAGATCGTCCCAGTCGCGAATCTGCTTCATTTCCGGATGCTTGCCAAGCACCTCTGCGTAAAAGTAGTGAATCTGCTCCAGCGCGCATGAAAATCGGCTGTCCGAAGGCAGGTCGACTGGCGTGTAAACGGCAAAGCACTGCACCTTCACGCCTCCCTCGTGCAGACGGCTGCGGTTCACATCCAGCTGTTCGGCATCCGCAAAGGTGAGATTGCCCTTTTGCTCCCATATTTTCAAAAGCGCATCACAATGCAAATCAACGATCGGTATTCCCCTCATCGCCTCATCAGCCCTCGCTCTATTTTTCTCAACGCCCCTACCGTTTTCCCTCCTTTTACGGTAATCTATGGTTGGAGCATCTTCGACTCTTTCCATAATGGAGCTTCGCCCTATGAATATGGAACAACTGGAAGCGTTTATTTTTGTCGCCTTGACAGGGAGCTTCAGCAAGACAGCCGATCTGTTGTACCTCTCCCAGCCAACCGTCAGCATGCGGATCAAGGCGCTGGAAACCTCGATGGGCTGCAAGCTGTTTCAGCGTACAGGCCATTCGATCTCCTTGACCAAGGAAGGCGACTTGTTTTTACCCTACGCGAAAAACATCATGAACATGCTACAGGAGGGGCAGCAGGCCATCCAGCGCTCACAGGGCGACGTGGAGGGCGAGCTGGCTATTTCGAGCGTGTTCGTCTCTGCCTTCTACATCTTGCCGGATCTCGTCATGCAGTTTCAGCAGCTGTATCCGAAGATCAAGCTGACGATCCTCACGGGACATTCGCATCAGGTACTCGATATGGTCCTCAACCACGAGGTGTCGTTCGGCATCGCCAGGGCGGTGAATCATCCACAGATCAACCGGATTCAGCTCATGCCCGACGACATGGTGCTGGCGATTTATCCCGAGCATCCGTTTGCCTATCGCCAGCAGGTGGCAATCGAAGAGGTGGCGCGCGAACGGCTCATTTTGTTCAATCGCGGCTCGCTGGACTGGAAGCTGATTCACAACGCCTTCCGTCATTTTCACCTGCAAAACAACGTCGTCATGGAGGCGGACAACATCGAGGTCGTCAAACGCATGGTCAAGCAGAAGCTGGGCATCGCCTTTTTGCCGCGCTTTGCGATCCATCAAGATTTGAGCGACGGCGAGCTGACCGAAGTGGACGTCCTCCATCTGCCGCAAATCAACCGAAACTTCGAGCTGATTTACTTGAAGGATACGTCCGTGAACGGGATTATGCGCACGTTTATCGACTTTTTGATGCAAAACAAGACGCTACCAAAAGGACCGCCCCTAGCGGACAGCCCCTTCGCCTCCGAAGCGACTATGCCCAAATAGCAGCCAGCGATTCAAAAGCTGGCTGCTTTGTTTTAGAAATCGTCAAGGTATTCTGCCTGCTGCTCCTCCGCGATCGTCTGTAAGTCATAGGCGTTCACTCGAATGAACCGGTAATCGCCATGATCCGCTTTTTTGGCGGCGAGCTTGCTTAAAAACTTGGGGGAGCCTTCGTTTTCTTCGTCGTAAACCAACAAGAGACCGTCTGAATGAGCCAGCAGGAATTTGTCTTTCTCGGCAAACTGCCACCTCCCCTGGTAAGGGGTCTGATAGACGCTATTGAGATAGTCGGCTTGCCCCACAATCTGTCGGTAGTAATCCCGCGTCCCTTCTTTCCATTTCTCCTCTTGATTCAAAAACGGAGTAATGACCGCCAGCTTGAGATGGTCTGACCCCTGTCAAGTAGACAGATATTAATTGAGGCTGTATTATTAGGCGGCTGTAGCCCTGAATTCCCTAGG
>NZ_JBQCKK010000015.1:0-95086 GCF_051967035.1 Brevibacillus sp. SAFN-007a
TGATAGGTTCGGTGTGGAAGCGCGGTAACGCGTGGAGCTGACGAATACTAATCGGTCGAGGACTTATCCACACACTTGGCTAACATGCAGATCCAGTTTTGAAGGAACAAGAAAAAGCTGTATTCCCGATTACTTTTCGAGTAATGGAGAATGCAGCTTTTTTGTATACCCAGGAAAACAGCTCAGTAAGCATCGAAGGAGAGACCTAGCGCGAGCGAAGAGTTTTTTTGCTGGATCTGTCTCATAATAACAGCGGGATAGTCAGACATATGGTACTCCAAGAAAAGCTCCACGAGAGAGCGTTCAGCAAGGCCGTGGGATAAGACCAGCTCTCCCCACCACTCCGTTTCATATCTGCAAAGCATGCTCAGCAAATACAAAAGTAAAAAGTGACTGGCCCACTCAGGAAGAGGCAGAGAATCGGATGAGCCATTCCAAAAGAAAAGACGATGCGCATGCCAGCGAAACAAAGGGTGCCGATCCAGGTGCGACAAGGCGGACGAGGGAAGAAGTACCTGCTTGGGACTCCCTTCTCGCCAGTGTACTTGCAAACCGGAGCTCTCCGTTCGGACTCTGTTGATGTATTGAATAAAGGTTTCTGACGAGTACGCCAAAGGCCCGTCCATTTTCTCGGGAAAAGTAATCTGGACCCACGATTCGCTGTCAGAGGGGGCTTGCTCGGTTCTGTAGATTTTGCTCCAGTCTACTTGCAACCAGTGTTGCGGTTTTTCAGACAGAGCGGCGTAAACATCGCTGACTGCCGGGATGGAAGCAAACAAATCATGCATCGCGTAGCGATCCTGCAAAGGGGAAAGATGAAAGCGCTGGGCCAATAAAGCAAAAAAGCCCTCTTTTTGTGGTCGAACCTCATCCTCTAGCAGCAAGTAAGTGTTTCTCTTCAGCTTTCGGGTGGTGACCCCATGCTGAAGCACTCGACTGTTTTGGGGATAGGACGGATCGCGAGTGAGGAGCATGCCTTTGAGCAGATGGGAGCATCCATAAAAGAGCAGCAATGGCTGGATGGACAGATCGGCATTTGCTGCTGTTGTATAAAATTTCCTCGCCTGCTTCCATAAAAAAAGAAAGCGAGAGCTCTGGTGAAAGGCCAGGCGATCAGCATGCTCCAATCCCATGCTGTCGTAGCAGGCTGTCAAATATTTGCGAGCAGTAGGCTCCGTTTCGAAAAAACGGAACATTTTCCATGCAGGATTCATCGTGACCACCTTCCAACAATTTTCGTGTTTTGGTTGTTTTTTCTAATTATTTTTTTGATTTATCTGTCTAATAAACTCCATAACCGAACATTTTACTCATTCCTTGACAGTAAATTATGCCGTTTGTTAAACTGTCTTAAAATATTTGCCGAGAGGGGCTTTCTACTGTGCGGGAAGATAAATTTGTCAAAGAAGGACTAACATTTGATGATGTACTGCTCATTCCAGCAAAATCCGAAGTGTTGCCAAGGGATGTAGACGTTCGCGTAAAACTGAGCGAAACGGTCAGCTTGAACATCCCTCTGATCAGTGCCGGAATGGATACGGTAACGGAATCAGCCATGGCTATCGCGATGGCTCGTCAGGGTGGTATCGGGGTCATTCATAAAAACATGACGATCGAGCAACAGGCGAGTGAAGTAGACCGCGTGAAGCGCTCGGAAAGTGGCGTCATTACCAATCCGTTTTCTTTGACCCAGGATCACACCGTTGCAGAAGCGGATGCTCTGATGGGGAAATACCGCATTTCCGGTGTTCCGATTGTCGACGAAGAAAAGCATCTTATCGGGATTTTGACCAATCGCGATTTGCGTTTTGTGCATGACTACTCGACACCAATCAAGGAAGTAATGACAAAAGAGAATCTGGTTACGGCTCCGGTAGGAACCACCCTGCAGCAAGCGGAAGCGATTCTCCAAAAGCATAAAATCGAAAAGTTGCCGTTGGTCGATGAGCATAATATTTTGCGTGGACTCATTACCATTAAAGACATTGAAAAGGCGATCCAATACCCGCAAGCAGCCAAAGACCCGCAAGGACGCTTGCTGTGTGGGGCGGCAGTAGGGGTTTCCGCAGATACGTTTGAACGTACAGCGGCGCTTGTGCAGGCGGGCGTGGACATGCTTGTAGTCGATACGGCGCATGGGCATTCCAAAGGCGTCATCGAAACAGTAAAAGCGATTCGCAAGGAATACCCCAACCTGACCATCGTGGCAGGAAATGTTGCGACAGGACAAGCTACTCGTGACCTGATCGAAGCAGGAGCATCCATTATAAAAGTCGGGATCGGTCCAGGCTCGATTTGCACGACACGTGTCGTAGCGGGTATCGGAGTTCCGCAAATCACCGCCATTTACGATTGTGCCCGAGTAGCTCGCGAATACAATATTCCAATTATTGCCGATGGCGGCATTAAATACTCCGGTGATTTGCCAAAAGCAATCGGGGCGGGTGCTTCGGCGATTATGATCGGCAGCCTGTTTGCCGGAACAGAGGAAAGCCCAGGCGAATTTGAGATTTTTCAAGGCCGTCGCTTCAAGGTATACCGCGGTATGGGCTCGATTGGTGCGATGAAAGCGGGCAGCAAGGATCGTTACTTCCAGGAGAACGAGCAAAAGCTTGTTCCAGAAGGCATCGAGGGCCGTGTTCCGTACAAAGGGCCTTTGGCTGATGTGACCTACCAGTTGATTGGCGGTTTGCGTGCAGGAATGGGCTACTGTGGAGCCAAAACGATTGAAGATCTGATTCAGAACTCCCAATTTGTCCGCATCACTGGTGCCGGTTTGCGCGAAAGCCATCCGCACGATGTGCAAATTACGAAGGAATCGCCAAACTACTCGATCTCATAGGGTAAAAAGAACTACCCCCCTTTCTCTCCAGAAAGGGGGGTTTAGTTTACCAAATGGGTAGTGGCAAAAAAAATTGATACAAATCATAGTGAACGTGCACGATTCTCATGAGCCTATTTGGACTTCAATGCGATCGTAATGGTATGTTAAACTTACACTTGGTGCGCCATTACCTTTTGAACTAATGACAGAAACTGGAGAGTGAGAAGAAACAATGAAGCGAACTACTTGGACAAAACGACTGACAGGTTTTATCCTTTCTGTCGCTATGTTTGCTACCGGAATGGGAGGAGCAGCGACAAAGGTGGAAGCAGCACCTGCAGCTGATCTGCAACTGGCAGCTAAATCAGCCATTCTGGTAGAGGCATCAACAGGAAAAATATTGTACAGCATGAATCCAGATGCCCCGCTGCCTCCTGCCAGCATGAGCAAGATGATGGCCGAATACCTCGTGTTGGAAGCGATCAAGGAGAAAAAAATCAGTTGGGATGAGAAGGTACCTGTTAGTGAATATGCCTTCTATGTAGCAAGAATCTCCGATACCTCCGGAGTGTACCTGAATCTCGGGGAGTCCTTTACGGTCAGAGAGCTGTACAATGCCATGGCTGTCGTTTCTGCCAACGATGCAACGGTACTGCTTGCTGAAAAGATCGCAGGCAGTGAAGCGAACTTCGTGCAGATGATGAACAAGAAGGCTGCCGAGTTTGGGATGAAAAATACCTCCTTCGTCACATCCAGTGGCTTGCCAGCGAATGAACTGGGGCCGTACTCCATCAAGACCGACCAAGTGGAAAATCTGATGTCCGCCCGTGATTCTGCCATCCTTGCCAGAAATCTGATTCGCGATTTCCCGGAAGCGTTGGAAGTATCGAAGATCCCGCGTTTTACCTTCCGTCCCGGTTCGAAAAATGAATTAAAAATGGCGAATAACAACTGGATGTTGCCTGACCTACCCAATTACTATCCGGGTGTAGATGGATTAAAAACGGGTTATACACAAGCAGCAGGCAATTGCTTTACGGGTACGGCCGTTCGCGATAACATGCGATTGATTTCGGTTGTGATGGGAACAGACAGCAAAACAAAACGCTTTGTGGAAACCAAAAAGCTTTATGACTATGGATTCAGTAATTTCAAACTAACGAAGCAATTGGATAAAAATGTTTCGGTGAAAGGGTTTGAAACCGCACCTGTAACGAACGGAGTAGAACTCAGCGTACCCGCCGTAACAGCCACCGAAGTGAACGTGCTGACCAAAATCGGAGCAGAAACCAAATTCACGCCGACCGTCACGTATCAAGACTTGACCGCCCCAATCAAGCAAGGTCAGGTCATCGGGAAACTTGTCCTGAAAGAAGAAGGCGCCAAAGACACCGACTACTTGCAGCCGGAAGACGCAGCGAAAGCAGGCGCAGATCTGGTCGCCAGCCAGGAAGTCGAAGAAGCCAGCTGGATTCGCTTGTTCTTCCGCAGCATCATTCAATTTTTTGGAAATTTGTTCAGTAGCGGAACAGGAAATTAAATAACGGTTGTTTTCCCCCTCCTCTATCGTTTACAATGACGGTAACAAGGAACCATAACAGAGCATAACAGTTACGGTTCTGACTTCATGATGTAGGGGGAATTTTCACATGGTACAAGTAGGAACGTCCCGCGTAAAAAAAGGTATGGCTGAAATGCAAAAAGGCGGCGTCATCATGGACGTCGTGAACGCCGAGCAGGCAAAAATTGCGGAAGCTGCCGGTGCCGTAGCTGTCATGGCTTTGGAGCGCGTACCTTCTGACATTCGTGCAGCTGGTGGAGTCGCTCGTATGGCTGATCTGAGCATTGTGGAGGAAGTACTGAACGCTGTTTCGATCCCTGTTATGGCAAAAGCTCGTATCGGACACTTTGTCGAAGCGCGCGTGCTGGAAGCGATGGGTGTCGATTACCTGGACGAGAGTGAAGTGTTGACTCCGGCCGATGATCTGTACCATATCAACAAAAAGGAATTTACTGTGCCGTTCGTATGTGGCGCGCGCGATCTGGGGGAAGCGCTTCGCCGTATCGGTGAAGGGGCATCGATGATCCGTACCAAGGGTGAGCCAGGAACCGGAAACATCGTAGAAGCCGTTCGCCATATGCGCACGATGATGGCGCAAATCCGCAAAGTTCAAGCGATGTCCTACGATGAGCTGATGGCAGAAGCGAAAAACCTCGGTGCTCCTTACGAACTGCTGGAACAAGTACACAAAACCGGCAAGCTGCCTGTAGTGAACTTCGCGGCGGGTGGCGTAGCGACTCCGGCGGATGCGGCGCTGATGATGCAGCTCGGTGCGGACGGCGTGTTTGTCGGTTCCGGTATTTTCAAATCGGAAAATCCGGAGAAATTCGCTCGCGCGATCGTAGAAGCGACTACGCACTATACCGACTACGAACTGATTGCTCGCGTATCCAAAGGTCTGGGAAGCGCCATGACCGGAATCGAGATTTCCAAAATTCGCGAAGCGGACCGCATGCAAGAGCGCGGCTGGTAAGGTGAACAGGATGAAAATCGGTGTACTCGCTTTGCAAGGGGCGGTAAGAGAACACCTGCACATGCTGGAAGAGGCAGGGGCGACAGCCGTTCCCGTAAAAAAAGTGGAAGAATTGGACGATCTCGACGGATTGGTTCTCCCTGGCGGAGAAAGCACGACGATCAGCAAGCTGATGGACAAGTACGGATTCATGGAGGCGCTCCGCGCGTTCGGAAATGCAGGGAAGCCGATCTTCGGTACATGCGCGGGCGCGATTCTTTTGGCAAAAGAGATCCAGGGGCAAGATGACTGCCATCTCGGGTTGATGAACATCAAGGTGGAACGCAATGCCTTCGGCCGCCAAAAGGATAGCTTCGAGGTAACGATGCCTGTCGCTGGCGTCGGTGCCGATTACCCGGCAGTCTTTATCCGGGCGCCCTATATCGTAGAAGTCGGAGCAAGCGCAGAGGTGCTGGCCAAGTACGAAGAAAAAATCGTGGTAGCACGAGACGGACACTACCTGGCAGCGGCCTTTCACCCGGAATTGACGGAAGATGCAAGATTGCACAAATACTTCCTCGACATGGTGAAGGAATACCGAAGCTGACAAAAGCAACGCTTGCGAAAAGATCGGCACTCCTCATGCCGGTCTTTTCTTTTTGGGGACAAGATGATGGCGGAGCGGCCTTTACATACGTATAGAACCTGTAGTACAGTTAACAATAGAAGTATGCAAGAATGAGAATGCGATGACGAGAACAAGTACTTCACATCAACCTGGTGTAGAGAGTCGGTGGTAGGTGCAAACCGATCCGGTATGTGAGGGAATCCATCTCGGAGCGGCAAAGGAATGAACTTTGCCCGGTACCGTCCCGTTATGACGGATGGAGTGGATAGATGCGCCAGGTCGGGCATGTATCAACGAGGGTGGCAACGCGGGTACACAACACTCGTCCCTTATGAGGGGACGGGTGTTTTTTGCATTTTATTACGGATTCGGAGGGGTTCGAACATGTTGGACGTAAAAGTATTGCGTCAGGATTTGGAAGAAGTAAAACGCCGTTTGGCGCATCGCAATGAAGATATTTCGGCGCTGGATCAATTTGCAGAGGTGGATGAAAAGCGCCGCCACGTGATTCAGGAAGCAGAGGCGCTAAAAAATAAACGGAACACCGTATCGGAACAAGTAGCGGTGTTGAAGCGCAACAAAGAGAACGCCGACCACCTGATTGCGGAAATGAAGGAAGTAAATGAGCGGATCAAGACATTGGACGAAGAGCTTCGCCAGCTGGATGAGCAGCTGGAATTGATTTTGCTGAGCTTGCCTAACCTGCCGCACGAGAGCACACCCATTGGCACAACGGAAGACGACAACGTTGTGGCGTGGACCTGGGGCGAGCCGCGCCATTTTGGCTTCGAGGCAAAGCCGCATTGGGAGTTGGCGGGCCAGGCAGGGATTCTCGATTTTGAGACGGCCGCAAAGGTAACGGGAAGCCGCTTTGTCTTTTACAAAGGGCTGGGGGCTCGTTTGGAGCGCGCATTGATGAACTTCATGATGGACTTGCATGCCAACGAGCACGGATACGAGGAAGTAATCCCGCCGTATATTGTCAATCGTGCAAGCATGACCGGAACCGGGCAATTGCCGAAGTTCGAGGAAGATGCTTTCAAGCTGGAGGGACCGGACTATTTCCTGATCCCTACCGCGGAGGTGCCTGTCACCAACATGCACCGCGATGAAATCATGGATGGAGCCGATTTGCCGCGTTACTATGCCGCTTTTAGTGCTTGTTTCCGCTCGGAAGCAGGGTCGGCAGGTCGCGATACACGCGGTCTGATCCGCCAGCACCAATTCAACAAAGTGGAACTGGTGAAATTCGTCAAACCGGAAGATTCCTACGAGGAACTGGATAAACTGGTGAAGGACGCAGAGAAGGTGCTCCAACTGCTTGGACTTCCTTACCGCGTCATGAGCATGTGCACAGGGGATCTCGGATTTACGGCCGCGAAAAAATTCGACCTGGAGGTATGGATGCCAAGCTCGAATACGTATCGCGAAATCTCGTCTTGCTCCAACTTCGAAGACTTCCAGGCTCGTCGCGCCAATATTCGTTTCCGCCGCGACACGAAATCGAAGCCGGAATTCGTGCATACATTAAACGGCTCTGGTCTGGCCATCGGCCGTACCGTAGCGGCTATTTTGGAAAACTACCAGGAGGAAGACGGCAGCATCACCATTCCGGAAGTGCTGCGTCCATATATGGGTGGCGTAGCAAAAATCGCGCCGAAATAAGCGCCGGAAAAAAACGCATAAAGACGGCAGCCTTTGATCGAAACCGGGTCAGGGGCTGCTTTCTTTTTGCCCGGGAAAGCCGTGAAAGCAAAGCGTAGCAGGCAGCTTGGAAAGTGTGTTCTAATACAGTTATAATTTTTAGAAAATTGTGTTGCACTGTACCAATCTCTGTTATATAATAAAAACAAATCACAGGAACAATGTTTTAATACAGATAAGGAGGGAATGAAAATGGACTGCTATCGTTGTGAAGGTAACGGGGAACAAAATTGCCCAAGGTGCGGAGGCATTGGTAATGATGACCACGGGGTGTCTTGCCATCATTGCCTGGGAGATGGACATGTGAGCTGCAGTCATTGCAGTGGCAGCGGATATCAGGATTAGACCATTTTTTTTGTACCATCTGTACTATAATAATTCGACAAAATTCTATCTGTACCATAATAACTCAATGCTATCAAGGAAGGTGAACCGTTTTGACTGCGATTCCAACAAACCCGTATCCGCTGGAAATCCAGATCACCGGCGAGATGCGCTCCGGCTTCGAGGATATTCTCACGCCGGAAGCCATTCAGTTCGTCATCAAGCTGGAACAAGCATTTGGCGACAGGAGGCGGCAGTTGCTTGCCGATCGCAAGGAGCGCCAATGGAAAATAGATGCCGGTCAACTGCCCGACTTTTTGCCGGAAACAGCCGACATTCGCAACGGAGATTGGACAGTGGCTCCTCTTCCACCTGATCTGCTGGATCGCAGAGTGGAAATCACCGGGCCTGCTGGCGACCGCAAAATGGTTATCAACGCGCTCAATTCGGGCGCGCGTATCTTCATGGCAGACTTTGAAGATGCGAACTCGCCTACCTGGGAGAATACCATTCAGGGTCAGATCAACATGAAGGACGCCGTTCGCCGCAACATATCGTACACCAGCCCGGAAGGAAAGCACTACACCCTCCATGAGAAGACGGCGGTGTTGATCGTACGGCCGCGTGGCTGGCATCTCGATGAAAAACACATCCTTCTCGATCAAAAGCCGATTTCCGCCAGCCTGTTCGACTTTGGTCTCTACTTTTACCACAATGTCGATGCCTTGCTGGCCAACAAGACAGCCCCGTATTTTTATTTGCCGAAGCTGGAAAGCCATCTGGAAGCGCGCCTCTGGAACGACGTGTTTGTGTTTGCGCAGGAGGAGCTGAATATTCCGCGCGGCACGATTCGGGCGACGGTTCTGATCGAGACGATTCTCGCTGCCTTTGAGATGGATGAGATTTTGTATGAGCTGCGGGAGCATAGCGCAGGACTGAATTGCGGGCGTTGGGATTACATTTTCAGCTACATTAAAAAGCTGCGGAATCAGCCGGACGTCATCACGCCTGACCGGGCGCAAGTGACGATGACCGTTCCGTTTATGAAAGCCTACACCACTTTGGCGGTGAAGACGTGCCATAAGCGCCAGGCGCCTTGCATCGGCGGGATGGCGGCACAAATTCCGGTGAAAAACGACCCGGTCAAAAACGAGGAAGCGCTCGCCAAAGTACGCGCTGACAAGGAGCGGGAAGCCTACGACGGACACGACGGTACGTGGGTAGCCCATCCCGCCCTGGTGCCGGTGGCGATGGAAGTGTTCAACCGTTTGATGAGGGAGCCGAACCAAATCTGGTATAAACGCGAGGACGTGCAGGTATCGGCAAGCGATCTGCTGGCTGTACCAGAGGGCGTCATCACAGAAGAAGGCGTGCGCACCAACATCAGCGTAGGCTTGCAGTACATCGAAGCGTGGCTGCGCGGGTATGGCGCAGTGCCGATCCACAATTTGATGGAGGATGCGGCGACCGCGGAAATTTCCCGGGCTCAGGTGTGGCACTGGATTCGCCATCGACAAGGTGTGCTCCAGGATGGCCGCAAGATCACCGAGGGTCTGGTCAAGCAATGGCTGAGCGAGGAATTGCAGGCATTGAAACAAGCGATTGGCCAGGAACGTTATGAAAACAGCAAATTTCAGGTTGCCGGCGAGCTGTTCCTGAGGCTGGTGACGGAGGACGACTTCGAGGATTTTCTGACTGTACCGGGCTATCGCTATCTATAAAACCATCATATAAAAACGAGTGGGGGAAAAGAAAATGAGCAAACAAACAAAGCAGGAAGCGATTCAACAGATTGAGCAAAGCTGGAACAGCGAGCGTTTCAAGGGGATTACCCGGACGTATTCGGCTGAGGACGTGTACCGCCTGCGCGGGTCTGTCCAAATCGAGCATACGTTGGCTCGACTGGGGGCGGAGCGGCTGTGGAATCTGCTGCATACCGAGCATCATATCAAAGCGTTGGGGGCTTTGACCGGGAATCAGGCGATCCAGCAGGTAAAAGCAGGGCTGAAGGCGATTTACTTGAGCGGCTGGCAAGTGGCGGCGGATGCAAACCTCTCCGGTCAAATGTATCCCGATCAAAGCCTCTACCCGGCAAACAGCGTCCCCCACGTCGTAAAAAGAATCAATCAGGCCTTGCAACGAGCCGACCAGATCGACCAATCCGAGGGCGGCACCGATACGTACTGGTTTGCTCCGATTGTCGCTGACGCGGAAGCGGGCTTTGGCGGGCCTCTGAACGTATTTGAATTGATGAAAAGCATGATCGAAGCGGGAGCCGCCGGTGTGCATTTTGAAGACCAGCTCGCTTCCGAGAAAAAATGCGGCCACATGGGCGGGAAAGTGCTGATCCCGACGCAGGCTGCTGTCCGCAACCTGATCTCAGCCCGCTTGGCTGCTGATGTCATGGGCGTTCCGACGATCATCGTAGCGCGTACAGACGCAAACGGCGCCTTCCTGATTACGAGCGATGTCGATCCGCAAGACCAGCCGTTCCTCACTGGCGAGCGGACTCCTGAAGGCTTTTTCCGCCTGCGCGGCGGCCTGGACGCGGCTATTGCCCGCGGACTCGCTTACGCTCCATACGCAGACCTGATCTGGTGCGAAACGTCCGAGCCAAACCTGGAGGAAGCACGTCGCTTTGCGGAAGCCATCCATGCCCAATATCCCGGCAAGCTGCTGGCGTACAACTGCTCCCCGTCCTTCAACTGGAAGAAGAAGCTCGACGAGCAAACGATCGCTCGCTTCCAGGAGGAATTGGGAGAGATGGGCTACAAGTTCCAGTTCGTCACACTTGCAGGCTTCCACGCCCTGAACTACGGCATGTTCGAGCTGGCACGCGGCTACCGCGATCGCGGAATGGCGGCTTACTCCGAATTGCAGCAGGCCGAATTCGCGAGCGAGGTTTACGGCTATACAGCAACTCGCCATCAGCGCGAGGTGGGTACCGGCTATTTCGATGAGGTAGCGCAAGTGATCGCTGGCGGAAATTCTTCGACCACAGCTTTGACCGGGTCGACAGAAGAAGAGCAGTTCGCGCACAACTAAATAGCGGTACACAACGGCGGACTAGGGGGATGAGCCTCCTAGTCCTTCATTTGCCAAATGACGTGATTCTTTTTATAATGGGAAGAGAAAAATTGATGTCCCCGTAGCTCAGCAGGATAGAGCAACGGTTTCCTAAACTGTAGGTCGGAGGTTCGAATCCTCTCGGGGACGCCATACAAAAAAGCCTTGAGTCACCAAGGCTTTTTCTTTTTTTATGGGTACCTTGATGACCAACCGTTTCCCTTTTCAAGTGAGGGGGACTGTGGTTTCAATCGGCATGAAACTGCTGGTCTAATTGCCTGGCTTATAAATAACTGTGTGATCTCCTGGATGGATATTACCCACATAATCACCCAAATACTCGCGGGGGAGATCAAATAGATAATCATATCGTTTGGAGGCAAAAAATGATTCGAGTAGTAAATGTACGGGGATTTGAAAACAACAATATTGTTCCGTCCATGATAGGTCTAGAAGATCGTATAGTTTTCCTGGTGTACAAAAACATTCAACACGAAGATATGTACTTCGATAAGCTTGTGAAATACCATGTACATTTCAATGAATTTGAAGAGTGGTTTTTTCCGAAGCCGGTTGGCATTACAAGTAATCACGTAAGCGATCATCATTTTATGTACTATGCCTCAACAGAATGGGACAATCATGAAGTACGGGTAGAATTTTATAACTTCGATTGTGATACCTTTACGAACAGATTTATTTGTTCAATCAATCTCGCGGATAAAAATGGATCGCATCTTGGAAATTCAACGATAGCCCATATGGAATTATATGGTATGGATGAGCGCTATTGCATTGTCGCGTTGCCAAAGATGAGTGATGATGCTAACACCTCATCTTTTTTTCAAGTATTCCTATTGGATAGTGTCGAAAAGAGGCTGTATCCGATACCGGATATGGTGGGGGATCATGAGTTGTTTTCCCGATTCGATCAGCTGTATATACAAGAATGTAACGGCGATGCCTATCTTTTTTTGAAAACGGGAAGATTCACTGTATCAGAAAAAAGAAGAGCTTATCAAGTGCGTAAGAACCAAAATCATTGTGACAGGAGTTTAGAAGCAAAGGAGAGCATCATTTGCCTGGAAATAAAGCAGTTTATTACTAGGGTAAAAAAATCGGTGCCAATTGGAGTCGACTCGATCCTGGATTCATGTATGAACGAAAGTGCTTTCTCTTTGATGATTTCCCATGGTCCTATTTTTTATTGCAGATACAATTTCGACCTTCATAACACGGAAATGATTGAGATTGATTCTGGACAAATCTGCAAGAAAACTACCATAGAAGGGGTAGAAAATAGAGTAAAACAATCAGATGGGAACTACTTTCTGATTAAGGAACAGGGGGAGAAACAGAGGCTCATCGATTTGGAGAACGAAAACACCATTTTTATTACTTCGCCTGACGAAAGAATATTGGAGGGAAATTCCCAGTGTGTTATTACCAAAAAATTTAGAACTAATGAAATTTTATATTACAGTTTATTAGATGACTCTTCAATAAAGCTAGGAACTGGCTTTGCGGATTTTGATCCATGTAAAAATGAACTCATCATCTTCCATGAATAGATTGGCTGTCAACGCCGACTTAATTTTGACCCACCCGTCGATTTTTGTTGGTTAGGTAGAAGAGGGGGAGCCGTAGGCTCCAGTCCTCATTTTTTTCACTGAGTCGGTAACTGTTCCCTCTAATATTGACGATGTGGGAATGGTGTAAGAGCCGATCCAGAATAGTTGTAGCAAGTATCGGATCGCCCATCAGTTCCCCCCATTCACCGATACTCTTGTGGATTGTCAACAGTAAATCAGACAACTTTTTAAGGTCTGTATGGCGATACTGAACAAGCGTCATATAGCCTAATGTTCCAGGAATACGATGCTTGTTAAAACCGTTCACGTAATCGTATAATTCCAACTCCAGGTGACGAAGACTTTGGAAGTTCATCTGGTTCACAAACTCTGTTTTCATGACCTTGTAGGTGTCAGCCACAGCGTTGTCGTACGGACAGCTTTTCATACTTAGGGATTGGCCGATTTCAAACGTCTCCAAAAGCGCATCCATCTTTTGATTCTTGAACTCGCTGCCACAGTCGGTATGAAACCATTCAATCTGGCGTAAATCGCCTTGTACCGTCGCAAAAGCGCGGGAAATCCGTGCAGTGTCCTTGTTTGGACCCGCACAAGGAGCCTGTTGTTTGAGCCTGCTTGATCTAGCGGTCTAAAGCGGAGGCTGTGAGGTCATATTCCGCCACAATCGCCGCTCTGCATTTCCTATTTTCTTCTAATTTTTTCTTTTTAAACAATTCGTTATAGACGACAAAAGGGAGGGGAAAGTTGTGAGCTTAACGAAAAATTCGAAGAATGTGGAAATGATTAATTACAGTAGGTGGTGTAGTCAGATGAAGAGGGAAAAATATGAAGTGCCAGTGTCAAAGAATGTGAGAAAAGTGAGGAATGATGTACCTGATTGAATGGAGGTGATTGTTTGGCAAGCTCTTTTATTCGGATTTAAAGGTGTTCCTTTTAAGGGCGCGATTTGTTTCTGGTAAAAGGCTTATAATTGGCACATGGATCACATGGATCTAATGAAGGTTGCAATGCTATTTTCGTTTCGCAACTAATCTCCAAATACTTCGTCTATTATCATGCTGAAATTAGAAAGGATATTTATCATGAAAAAATGGAATTACATATTAGCAGGTGTTCTTGGCTTTACTCTTATTTTTGGAGGAACATCAGTTTTTGCTAAAAGTTTAATGGAGAAAATCTCAGCACGGTTTGCGAACATAAAATTAATTGTTAACGGACAGACGATTAGCACGAAAGCTGAACCGTTTATTTATAACGGAAACGTATATGCTCCTGTAGCAACTGTAGCCAATATGCTCGGGATCAAGCAGGAGTGGGATAACAAGACTCCTGCGGTTCGTTTTACAGACCCCAATGCAACATTGACTAGCACTACTTCAGCGTCAACGGACACCCCGCTTGGACAAGGCTTACATCTTATCTGGAATCCTGGGAATACAGTAGTGCTTGAAGATCGAATGCACGGCATTAAACTTCCTATTCCTGCTCCAGCAGAATTAGAGGGAAAAAGTTCGGGGGTGCTTTCGCTCACTCCCGCACTCGCTGAACTGGACTACTTCAGCAATGATGGCAAGTATGAAATTTATGTATTCCATTATGGAAACGGAAGTGAGGTTTTCTTACAACTCCTTCAATATGAAACAGGGAAACTTACATCGCTGGGAGAGATCAAAGTAGGTGATGCTCCCAATCGCGTGTTTGGCTTATACAGTGGGGGACAAAATACCATATATGTGCAGACTTTTGATACAGACGGGGAGTTAAACAGCACGACCCTGTACAACTGGGATTATGAGAATAAGAAGATCAAAAAAGGTACAGGAATAACAGCAGAATAAGTCATTTAGCAATATCAATTCGTGTAAGGTAATTGGTATGAACTTAGAATTTTGCTAGTCACAGTTATAGCTCTATAAAGTATCAAGAGTTTATTGGCGCTGATCCATTGAAGCGGTCCTTCCACGCAAAAACCCCTGTCGTCCAGGGGTTTTCGTCTGTACGCCCGGCATGGGCGTCATTTCTAGGGGGAGTCTCGAACAGGGGGTGGCGAACATCTACCGTGAGCCAAGCGCAAACGGTGCCGATCGCACGGACAGGCACGCAAGCGATTCGTCCGCTCCTGCATGCTTAGGCTTGAAGAGAACGCTTCCCGGTTCTCTAGCTGTCTTCCTGCGGCTCGTTATGCCTGGATTTCCATTTGACAAATTCGATATGCCGCTTGATTTCCGTCAGTTCTTCTTCCGTTAACCCGTCAATGTCCAAAAAGGGAGTGGGTGTTTCCCGCACAGATGCTTGCCGCCAAAATGGCGTCGGGTTATCTGTTCTTCCATGAAGGTAATCGGTCGATACGTCAAACAGGTCGGCGACTTTGGATATCAACTGAGAATCCACGCCTTTCTTTTCGCCCGATTCAATTCGCGACAAAACCGTGTTGTGAATGCCGAGCTTTTCAGCTAATTGGATTTGTGACCACTGCCTTTGCTCGCGTAGCCATTTTATCCTTTGACCGACTATGGACATCGTGAAACCACCTTTTTCGTTTTGGCACTATCATTCTAACAATTTTCCATAACGGAAAAAACAAGATTGCTAAAACGACAAAGAATGTGTTGACTTTGCTGAAATTGAAACGATATCATGTAACTATAAATATTTGCCATTTCTGCAAAGGAAGAGGGAAGCTGAATATGGAACGTCTGAACCTCTCATTCATCGCAAAACGAAGAAGTGAGTGCAAGCTCACGCTGCAGGAAATGGCGGAGTCACTCGGTTTTCGTAATGCTTCCACATACCTGAAATACGAGAAGGGAGAATACGACTTTAAGGCGAACCATCTGCCGATTTTGGCAAAGAAGCTGAAGTGCGGGCTGCATGAGCTTTTTATGAGTTTGTTTTTGTTGTTTTAGCAAAGGGAGGATATCAGATAAGGGGTGGATGGAATTGGAGGCGTGGGAGGCGAACAGGAGACAGCTGGAGCTATGGAAAAAAACATTATCCTACGAAATCGAGATGATGGCGCCATACAGCGAATCGGCATGCGCAGGATTTTTGGATCGTCTCATGCGGTTTGAAACCGAGCTGGAGCAACAAGCGCTGTTCCCGTCAGAACGGGCGCTCGTTGGCTCCAATGCCCGGCATTTTTAGGGAAGCAGCGTCCTTTTTCCGGGTATCAGGCAGGCAAAGCCAAGCTTCTCAATTGAACGAAGGACACTATGCCCATACGCAAAGGCCCGGTGCGGCAGATTGCCGATACCGGGCTATTTGACGATCTTCACGCCGTTTCGCAAGTGGTAAACGGCGGACGGGATGATTTTGGCTGATGATGCGACCGGGCAGAAGGAATTCCGCCTGCTTGTCCAGAAATACGTCATCCGATCAGCGAAGAACCCAAACAAAGCGGGCGGATGCGTCCAAAGCAATCCGCCTGCACGCTTTGTTCAAGGAAGAAGCATGCTCTTCATCACTTGGTGAATTTGTCGGCAATCGTCGATGCACAAAAGGAGTTCGGTTTGATTTCCGCCCGGAAGTGGTTGGTCTCTGCTAGACTCAAAAGCGATTGGATAAACTTACGGGTAGGGCCATTCCTGCCGATGTCAAAGTGCAAACGTATGGGGGTATCGAGCTGATGATCGCGCAAATATTGGCGCACCTCTGTAGCCAGACCTACCGCATACAGGGCCTCTTGAAAAATACGTTGCTGCAAGGATGAATAGCGCCGTTCCTGAAACTTGTGGTAAAAGAAGGTCCCGCCGTGTCCGGGGTGAATCACCGTGATGACCAAGGCGAAAAAGGTCCCGCGACTTTTTAGCTGGGAATCGGCTCCCACAATAATTTCAAACGGTCCCTTCATCGAGGAGATAGTTTGTTCAATGTGGGAAAACACGTCTTCTTTGGCCAGCTGACCTATCGTCGGACTGTGAAAACGATCAAACAACGTGTTTGCAGAGGTTAAGCCCACTCGCATCCCTCCAGTATAGAGGCAATCTGTAAAAGGCAAACATTTTCCGTACATCATTAATGTATGTAATCTCACAGAGAGTATGTGAACAGGTATGGACAAAAACTTCGCGAAACAGCATTTTAACCAGCATGCTGAATACGTCAACAAAGGAGTTTTCCCCATCGTGATGGAAGCAAGCAAACACGAAGCATACATGAGAGCGGCTATGGAAGAAGCGCAAAAAGCGGCTGCGATCGGTGAAGTGCCGATTGGCGCTGTCATCGTCCGCGACGGGGAAATTGTCGGACGCGGCTACAATTTGCGGGAAACGCAAAAAGATCCTACGCTGCACGCGGAAATGATTGCGATTCGCGAGGCCAGTGAACGGCTGGGCGGCTGGCGGCTGATCGGCTGCACGCTGTATGTCACACTGGAGCCGTGCCCGATGTGCGCCGGGGCGATCGTGCAAAGCCGCATCGAGCAGGTGGTGTACGGCGCACGCGATCCCAAGGCGGGGTGTGCCGGGACATTGATGAATCTGCTGGCCGAGCCGCGCTTCAATCATCAGGTTCCCGTCCTGGACGGCGTATTGGCAGAGGAATGCGCCCAGATGCTCAAGGACTTTTTCCGCGGTTTGCGCAAAAAAAGACAGTCGGAGAAGGGCTGATCCGACTGTCGTGGGCGCCGTCCGTGCATGCCGGGCAGCGGGCACATCATTCCTTGTTTATGTTTTGCAGCAGGTGCAGCTCTTCCTCGGTCAGCTCGCGGTATTCGCCGGGAGCGAGTGCCGGGTCGAGGTGGAGCGGGCCCATGCGGATGCGCTGGAGGTAGGTGACATGCAGACCGAAGGCGGCAAACATCCGTTTTACCTGGTGGAACTTGCCTTCCATAATCGTCACGCGAACCTCCGAGGTTTCTCCCGAAGACAAAACCTCCAGCTTCGCAGGCAGCGTGGTGAAATCCTCCAGCTCCACCCCTTTGGCGAACTCTTGTACATGCCGCTCTGTGACCGGGCCGTCGATGCGGGCAAAATATTCCTTGTCCACTTTCTTTTTCGGGGACAGCAGGCTGTGCGAAAGCTGACCGTCGTTGGTCAAAAGCAAAAGCCCCTCTGTGTCGATGTCCAGTCGGCCTACCGGGTGTACCTTGACCGCCCATTCGTAAGGAAGCAGGTCGACTACCGTTTGATGCACATTGTCTTCGGTGGCCGATACAACCCCAGGGGGTTTGTTTAACAGGACGTAAACCCAGCGCTTGAAGTTGAGCGGCTCCCCGTCTACGGTGATATCCTGCTCTTCGGCAATGACGTGCATGCCCGGATCGGTCGCGACCACGCCGTCCACGACGACCAGTCCTTGCTTGACCAGCGCCTTCACTTCCTTGCGCGTGCCGAACGCCATATTCGCCAGCACCTTGTCCAAACGTTCTCGTTTCATGTATGTTCCTCGCTTTTCTTCTGATCCAAAATCCCCTTAGCGGGTGTTGTTATTAGTTTGGCCTAATGCGGCGAGCAAATCAAGGGGAAGTACAGAAGTTGACTCTTGCACTTTTGACCTGGATTTGCTATAGTAAATAATGTTTCTGACAAACCAATATGGAGAGATACCCAAGTGGTCATAAGGGGACGCACTCGAAATGCGTTAGGCGTCGTGAGGCGTGCGTGGGTTCGAATCCCACTCTCTCCGCTTACAAAGTGGCTCAACGGAAAAATCCGTTGGGTCATTTTTGGTTTCTTCATCTCCTGCAAAAATAAGCCCCGCAACAACTAGTTTCGCACCCGAAAAAGCCCCCTGCCATAATCCAAAATGAATCCCTGTTGACAAAGAAAACCTCTGCACATACCACGATACATCTAGGGGTATATGTATAAATCCGATAACGTAAGAGCAGGAGGGGACTTCCCATGGATTACCACTACGGTAACGATATCAAAAGACGTTTGCGCAAAATTGAAGGACAAATCCGCGGCGTGTTGAAAATGATGGACGAGCAGAAAAGCTGCAAGGAAGTCGTCGCCCAGTTGTCTGCTGTGCGCAACGCGTCTGACAAGGCCATTGCGCAGATCGTCGCAGAGAATTTGCAGCACTGCCTGCTGGAGGAGCAGGCGAACGGCGGCGACACGAGCAAGATGGTAAAAGAAGCGGTAGAGCTTTTGGTAAAAAGTCGCTAAATCACTTAGGAAGGATGTTCTCATGGACCTCACGACGATTTTGCTTATCATCGCCTATGCGTTGACCACCTGGTATTTGATCTCCCGCTTCATGCCCGTCAAAGGGCTGGAAAATTTGCGGGCAGAGCAATTCAAGGAGCGGATGAACCAGAAAAGCAGAGTGATGCTGATTGATGTGCGCGAGCCGCATGAATTCAAAAACGGGCACATTCCTACGGCCGTTAACATCCCTCTCTCCCAACTGAACAAGAGAGTGAAGGAGATTTCGCCCAAAAACGACATTTTGCTCTATTGCCGGACCGGGCTGCGTAGCAAGCAAGCAGCCAAAATCTTGAAAAAACACGGCGTTGCGCACATGGCACACCTCCAGGGTGGAATAATTACCTGGCAAGGACCGACCAAACAAAAGCGATGATGAGAAACAAGGCATCTGCTGCATCCGGGCAACACTGAAGCTGCCAACAGCGTACGGTTGTATCCCAGGCGAGGCAGATGCCTTTCATGTGGAAAGGAAAAAACGGAATTGACATTCGGACTCGTTGTAACTAAAATGATTACAACAAGGCAAGCAAGTCACGCCATCATTTTTTTGTGTTAGATGTAACTTGTTTTGTTACAACAAAAGTGGTCTATCGTATCCTAGTCACACTCTTGGCTACTCATTCTATAACCGTGGAGGGAACCAAACGATGAAAATTGCCATTGTAGGCGCAAGCGGTAAAGCAGGTAAACGGATTATGAAGGAAGCACTGGATCGCGGGCATCAAGTAACGGCCATCGTCCGCGACGCGTCCAAAATCGACGAGCCGAATGTGGCTGTACGGGAGAAGGATGTTTTTGCGTTGACAGCCGCAGACGTGGAGGGCTTTGACGCGGTTGTGAACGCGTTCAACGCTCCGGCTGGCCAAGAACACCTGCATGTCGAGGCGGGCAACGTTTTGATCGAAGCGATGAAAGGCGCTCCTGCGACACGGTTGCTCGTGGTTGGCGGAGCAGGAAGCTTGTTTGTCGACGAAGCGAAAACGACGCGATTGCTAGAAACACCCGATTTTCCAGAGGCGTATCTCGCGACAGCGCAAAATCAGGGAGAGAACCTTCGCATCTTGCAAGCCACCGAAGGGATTCAATGGACCTTTATCAGTCCGTCCGCCTTTTTCGATCCGGATGGCGAGAGAACAGGCACCTACCGACTGGGAAAAGATCACCTGCTGGTAAACAGCAGCGGACAAAGCTATGTGAGCTACGCGGACTATGCCATTGCGGTTCTCGATGAAATCGAAGATCCGAAACACCTGAACCAACGTTTTACCGTTGGCTCCCGTTCCTAAAACAAAAGAAGGTTATATGGCAAAAAGACCAGCGATCCCGAACGGGCGTTGGCCTTTTTTTTTTTGCATGGGAAACACGGACTGGCTTACCCCACGAGCGAACCGATGATCGGGTACCGGAACGGTCGGCCTTGCAGGGAGTAAATGATCCCTTTGATCGGGTAGTAAATCGCCATCAAGCCAAATACGATCAAAAACGGAATTCCGATCAGCACCCAGGACAAAAACCAGGAAATGCTGATAAGAATGCTCATGAACAGATGGAAGAGCAAAGCCTGGAGAGCTATCCCTTTTGCATCGCGTTCTTGCACCAGCAGCCAGACGACGATGGGCACCAAAAAAGGTGCAAAAAATGTGCTGGCGTGCGTAATTGCTTTTACCCCTCGATAATCCATGGAATAGTCCTCCTCGTCTTGTGTGACGAATGATCTTGTTGAACCCATTGTAACCCACAAAGCTGCCTGATGGTAACCATCAAAAGCGTGATCGGTAAATCCGACTCCAGACGGAGGTATTTTGACTTCCAAACGTTTACTGTTATAGTAGGGAGAAAAGGATGAGAGGGAAGGAAACGACGAAGGGAGCGTCTTACATGATGATCGATTGTCATCATCCGGGTAGCATCAAGGACCGGCTGATGTTTTTCTATACCTTTTTGCAGTCACCTGGGCAAGTAGGCAGCATTACACCTAGCTCCCGCGCATTGGCAAAGCAGATGATGAAGCCGATTGACTGGAGCCAGGCCCATACGATTGTCGAGTTGGGCGCGGGCACAGGGATTTTTACTACCTGGATCGAGCAGATGAAGCGGCCGGAGGCTACTCTGGTTTCTTTTGAAAAAGAGAGCAGCATGCGCGAAAGGCTAAAACAGCAATTTCCTCACGTGTTGTTTCACGAGGATGCGGTCGATTTGACCCGTGTTCTGGACGAAGCCGGTTTGGGCCAGGCTGACTGTATCGTGTCAGGGTTGCCCTTTGCCAACTTTCCGCAGGAGCTGCGCGATCAAATCATGGCCGAAGTGTATTCTGCCCTGAAGCCAGGCGGGGTATTTGTCACCTTCCAGTATTCGCTCCAGATGAAAAAGCAGCTGTCCGCTGTCTTTGAAGACATGACTGTGAAGCTGGTTCCGCTCAATCTGCCGCCGGCATTTGTCTACATGTGCCGAAAAGGGCACGGGTAGCTGGCCGGATAGGAGGGGGAAGCGATGATTGTGGATATGCTGACCGAATCGGTTGGTCAGTTTGGGTATTTGGCTCTGTTTTTCCTGTTATGGCTGGGAATTGTCGGGATGCCGATCCCGGATGAAGCGATTGTCCTGTCTGCGGGCGTGTTGACCTCGCTTGGGATCCTGCATGTTTTTCCGGCATTTGTAGCGACTTATCTGGGGGTCGTCTCCGGTCTGTCGCTCGGATACGTGCTGGGCAGATGGCTCGGTGCCCCGGTGCTGAACTGGCTCGGCAAGAAAAAGGGCATGAACCGGTACGTCGATCGGGCGCAAGCGCTACTGGATCGGTACGGCAGCTACGCCTTGTGCATTAGCTACTTTTTGCCTGTCGTCCGGCATGTGGTTCCGTATCTGGTGGGGATCGGAAAGATGACGTTTCGCCGTTACGCCCTGTTTTCCTACACGACCGGGCTTGTCTGGACACTGATTTTGTTTTTCGCCGGCAACCTGATGGGCAACAACGTCGAACGACTTCATGCCGTTGTGGGCATGCTCAATCAAACGCTCGTCGTCGTCGCGGCGGGGCTTGTGATTCTGGCCGCGATCAGCTATTACGGATATACGGTATGGAAAAGACAAAGGAACCAGGTTCCAAATACAGCCTCGCTGACGATGGAACGAGAGAGCAGCGAACGATGAAACCCGTCCCGTGCAGAATTTTTCTGCCGAAGGACGGGTTTTTTGTCTACGCAGGAGGAGGATAGCGTACGCATTTCCCGGCAGGATTGGGAGAAGCCTGCCACTTGCAGTTTCGATAGGCGAGCAAAATCGCTATTTTCCGCTGTTTGTCTAAAGAGAGGAAGCCAGATATGGTAAAACAAAGGTTTACGTT
Organism: Brevibacillus sp. SAFN-007a; assembly: GCF_051967035.1. Lineage (NCBI taxonomy): Bacteria > Bacillati > Bacillota > Bacilli > Caryophanales > Paenibacillaceae > Brevibacillus > Brevibacillus sp. SAFN-007a. The sequence goes on from NZ_JBQCKK010000015.1 coordinate 22,147, forward strand.
TTGTCCTAGTGCGGTAATAGGGATAAGGATACAAAAGAAGCATATCGAACGGCAGAAGCGATCAACCAGGAGAAAAGGGGGAGGCTTGTGTTATTGAAGTTGAAAGACCGATTATTTGCAACCTTTTTATTGCTGAGCCTGTTCCCCATCCTGCTCATCTGCTTTCTCTTCTATCAGGAGGCGCAGAAGGCGGTTTTCGAACAATACGAGACAAGCATGGGGGGGCATCTTGATTCTGTTGACAGGCGGCTGAATACGCTTTTTCAGACGATCCAACACGACATGAATCAGCTGGCAAACGATCCGGTCTTGCGATTGTCAATGCCCAAGTCCCGGGAGGATCGACTGGACCCTCTCGCCGCAAGCGAGTGGGAAGCTCAACAAAGCAAGATACGGTATGCCTTCGCCCATTTCACCTACTTTCGCGATCTGATTCGCAATGTGCATTTTTTGCGCGATGATGGGCAGGTCATCTCCTGGCGGCAGGATGGCCGGGAAGAGACGCAACGGTCGCTGAAGCTGCAAAAAGAGCCGTGGGGGACCGGAGACAGCCGGATTTGGCTGTTCAGTCGCACGGATGCAAACGCAGACCCGAAATCGTTGTTTTTTTCGCAGCGAGTGGAAGGTCACGGCGATGCCTTATCTGGTCTGTTGCTGGTAGAGATGAACCTGGACGAGTTGGCCCAGTGGGCGAACAACAGCCCGATTGCCAAGTACAACAACCTGATGGTGTTGCTGCCTTCCGGAAAAATCCTGATTCACCCTGACAGGGAGATGATCGGGAAAAGTATTTTCGCTGTGTCCAAATACGACAATCTGCACAAGCGCGTAATCGCTTCGGAAGAGAAAAAAGTAGTCTCTGTCCCTATCGTGAACGAGAGTGTTTATGCGTACCATCAGACTTCGCCAACGAGCGGGATCACCTATGTGGAATGGCTGCCCGATCAAGATATCGCCAATCGGCTGGAACGGATGAAAATGATTTTGTGGGGGACGATCTGCCTGGTGGTGATCTTCTCCGGTTACGTGGCGCACCGCATTTCCCGCTGGATCGGCAAGCCAATCTACACGCTGGTGGACGCTACCGATGCGTTGGTAAAAGGCGATTTTTCCATACGCGTCCCGATTGAAGGCATGCAAGAGATTACGTTCCTGGAAAAAAAGTTCAACATGATGGCCGCCCAGATGCAGTCGCTGATCGAACGGGAGCGGGAATATTCCCAAAAAGGGCTGGATCAGATTGTCCGCAGCTTTTATCTGGCGGTGGAGATGAAGGACCCTTATACGGCCGGGCACACAGAGAGAGTCACCCACTATGCACTAATCATTTACGATCATATGAAGGACAGGGAGCAGCTTGGATTTACCCGTGATGATTTGCGCTATGCCGGTCTGATGCACGATATTGGCAAAGTGGCGATTCCCGATCACGTGCTATTGAAGTCCGGCAAGCTCACCTTCGAGGAGTACGAATTCATGAAGCGGCATCCTTCGATTGGGGCCGATATCGTCGAGCAGATTGAGAGTCTGGCCCATGTCAGTCCGGGCATCCGGCATCATCATGAGCGCTGGGATGGAAAAGGCTATCCCCACCAGTTGAAGGGGGAAATGATCCCGCTGATTGGTCGAATTCTGGCAGTCGCGGATACGTTTGATGCGATGACCTCGACGCGTTCCTACCGTCATGCCATGTCGGCAAAAGAGGCATATGAGGAAATCATGCGCTGCAAAGGAACCCAGTTCGATCCGGCCATCGTCGCCATTTTTCAAAGGGCCTATCTGAGCGGGGCCATTCAGGTGCCAGAGACGACCGACTCCAGGGACCGTATGGGAAAAGAAAATACCGCGACCTAGCATTGGATGGCTTTTCACCTTGCTATCCGCTCGTATCTTTGGTATTCTAATCGTACCGTGCTAGACGGGGAGGTTGCGGTGCCCTGTAACCTGCAATCCGCAACAGCAGGGTTGAATTCCTATCCTAGGTTTTCTTATGTGAGGCTGCCTTATGGCGGCGGTGTTGAGGGGCGGGTCCTGTGCAACGCGAACCCATGAACCTGGTCAGGTCCGGAAGGAAGCAGCCATAAGTGGATCATCGCGTGTGCCGCAGGGTGGCCTGCCCTGAGCTGCGGCCATAAGTAACGCTTGGATAAGAATTATCGAAGATAGGTGCACGGTACCTACATGAAATACTCACGCATGTTTCCGGATCGGAAGCATGCTTTTTTATTTGCCGATCGATATATTTTTTGTTGGAATTTGACGAGCACTAGCGAAACATTTCTCCGGTCAGTTGTGCCTTCGAGGGCAGGTGTTGCGCTTTTTTTCACGAAGTTTCATATATAGTTGAGAAAAAATGCCATGGGTTTCTTTGTTCATGAAGTACGTCATAGGCCAGGAGGGACAAGCTGTGAGTGCACCTTTTTCGTTACATCTCGTTGGCTCGTCCGGACGATTGCAGCGGTTCATGCATCAACTGCCTACTGCCGTTTTATTGGTGAATCAATCGGGTAGTATCGTGGAAGTAAACGAACAACTGCTTCGTGTTACCGGATATTCACGCGATCAGCTCATCAAGCAGCCCGTAGCGACCATCCTCCCCTACCAAGGTTCCATGGAGCAGTTGTATGAGGAGCTTTTGCAAAAAGAAGAGGAAACGGGAGCGAATGTGGAAGTAGAATGGCGCGACAAACAGGGGAAAAGCAGGAAGACGCCTGTGATGATACTGGTTCAGCAAGCAGAGAATCCCTTGTATTTGGTTCACTTTTTCCAATTGGCGAAAGAAACCGATCAGGTCCTGTCTCAGCGGCTCATGACCAAGCTGACCTACGATACCAGCATGGGGTTGTTTATTCTCGATGAGCATGCGCGTATTATCGAGGCCAGCCAGACAGCCTGCAAGCTTTTGGGAATGGAGCGGCTCCATGTCATCAACAAGCACGTCGATGAAGTATTCAGCGGGATTCCCGAGCCGCATCGGCTGATTAAAAAGGAGCTTCTGGAAGGCGTGAAGCTGCAAAATGTCGCGACGTCCTGGACGAATGACAATCAGCGCTATGAGCTGATCGTCGACGCCCATACGCTACAGGATGAGTCAGGCAAAACCGTCGGAGCCTTTATCCTGTTTAAAGACATTACCAACCTGCGTTCCTTTGAGCAAAAAATCGAGCGGAACGAGCGATTGGCGATGATCGGGCAGATCGCCGCCGGCACCGCCCATGAGATTCGCAATCCGTTGACCTCCATCAAAGGTTTTTTGCAGATGTTTCTCAAGTCGTTTACCGACAGCGGCATGGATCGGGAAAAGACGTATACAGAAATCATGCTGACGGAAATCAATCGGATCAATTCGCTAGTCAGCGAGTTTTTGCTGCTGAGCAAACCGCGCGATATTCAATATGCGATGGTCGACCTCAATACGGTTTTTGACGAAATCATGCCAATCGTCGAGTCGCAGGCTCTCTTGTACGGAATCGAAGTCCGGTTCACCTCTCGCGGCAAGTTGCCGATGGTAGTGGGCGATACCGAGCTGCTCAAGCAAGTATTCATCAACATATGCAAAAACGGAATCGAAGCGATGGGCGAGCAGGGAACCTTGCACATTTCCCATCATCTCGACCAGGACGGAGACAGGATGAGCATCGACATCCACGATACAGGGCCAGGGATTCCGCTCTACATTATCGACAAAATTTTCGATCCGTTTTTTACGACAAAAGAAGAAGGGACAGGGCTTGGCTTGTCTGTCTGCCAAAAAATCATTCACGACATCGGCGGTCAGATTCGTGTGTCGTCCAAAGGGTATGGGACGACCTTTCATATCATGCTGCCGTATCTGTAAAGGTCCTGTTCCCGCAAAAGCGTCCCGTACACTGGTGAACGGGGCGTTTTCTTTGTGCGAACGATACCAATCGTGTATAATAAATAAGATATGGATGAGGACTGTGCAGATGGGGAGTGTCACACGAACATGGCTTATACCGCGCTATACCGCGTATACCGGCCGCAGACGTTTCAGGATGTAGTCGGACAAGAACATGTGACGATAACCTTGCGTAATGCGTTACGCGAAAATAGGCTTTCTCATGCCTATTTGTTCAACGGTCCCCGAGGTACGGGCAAGACAAGTGCGGCCAAAATTATGGCGAAGGCAGTGAACTGCGAGCAGCCGATGGATGGCGAGCCTTGTAATCAATGCGAGACATGCAAAGCGATCACCACTGGTTCTGTAACGGATGTGCTGGAGATCGACGCCGCCTCCAACCGCGGGGTCGAGGAAATCCGGGATATTCGCGATAAGGTGAAGTTTGCTCCGAGCGACGTCAGGTACAAGGTGTACATCATTGACGAGGTGCATATGCTGACGACAGAGGCATTCAACGCCCTGTTGAAAACGCTGGAGGAGCCGCCTTCCCACGTCCTCTTTATTTTGGCGACGACAGAGCCGCACAAGCTGCCGGCGACGATTATCTCCCGCTGCCAGCGCTTCGATTTTCACCGGATTCCGTTAAAAGTGATGGTCAATCTCCTGCAGCGGATTTGCGAGTCGCAAGGAGTCAAGGTCGAAGAGCAGGCCTTGCAGCTGGTGGCCAAGATGGCAGAGGGCGGGGCACGTGACGCGCTGAGCTTGCTGGACCAGGCAATCAGCTACAGCAAGGACGAGGTTCGCGCCAGCGATATCATGCAGATTACGGGTACGGTGGCCCAATCGTATTTTTCCGTCCTCGCGCGATCGATTGCCCAAAACGATGTTGCACAGGTGATGGAGCAATTTGATCGGGTCATGGTGCAAGGAAAAGACCCGGAGCAGTTTCTGCACGATTTTCTCTACTATTATCGCGACATGCTGTTGCTCAAGACAGCTCCCCAACTGGAGGAGATTATCGAGCGAACCATGATCGACGACCAGTTTCAGGAGGTTGCCAAGCTGTATTCCTTGCCAGCGCTGTATGCGGCGATCGAGACGTGCAACCAGGCGCTGTCCCAGTTAAAATGGTCGACGTATGCGCGGGTTCTCGTGGAGCTGACATTGGTGAAGCTGTGCCAGCCAAACGCCCAGGTAGCGGCGGCAAGCGGAACGGCGCCAGCGGTCAGCAGCGAGGAGCTGACAGCCATGGCAACGCGGCTCAGCGCCTTGGAGCAGCGGCTGAATCAGGTGCTGCAAGGTCAAGTCAGCCTGCCTGTTCAGCAAAGGGCCGAAGAGCCGCGCAAAAGCGAGCCGAGACGCGTGTTGGCCGCGGCAGCAGGCAGTTCGCGAACGCCGCTCAATCGCGTCAGGGAAGTGGCCAAGGCGCTGGATGAGAATTTGACCAGACAGGTTCGGGGGCAGTGGAGCCAGATTTTAACCGAGCTGAAAAAGATCAAAATCCAGTATCAGGCGTGGCTGGTCAACGGTCAGCCTGTGGCTGCCGGGAACGATGCGGTTATCGTCACTTTTTCCAGCGCGATCCATTGTGAGAAAACGATGGAGCCTGAGTTGAAGGGCGTCGTGGAGCGGGTCATGTCTACGGTACTGGGCAGGCCGTTGCAGCTGTTATCGGTCATGGAGGAAGAGTGGCAAGGCATTGATCAGCAGGCGGGACAAAAGGAAGACCCGGTCACAGAGCAGGAAGATCCGTTCCTGGCAGAGGCGATCAGGCTTGTAGGGGAAGAACTCATAGAAGTAAAAGACTAGCCAGTCAAAACGTATGTATAGGGAGGATACCTGAATGAAAAACATGCAGCAAATGCAACAAATGATGAAGCAAGTGAAGAAAATGCAGGAAGAAATGCAAAAAACGCAAGAAGCGCTGAAGGACAAAATCGTGGAAGGTTCTGCAGGCGGCGGCGCGGTCATCGTCAAGGCCGATGGACACAAGCAAGTCAAAGACATCGTCATCAAGCCGGAAGTCGTTGACCCGGAAGATGTGGAAATGCTGCAAGATCTGGTGCTGACAGCCGTGAATGACGCCCTGCGCAAAGCCGATGAAATGATGGCCAAAGAAATGGGCAAATTCACCGGAGGCATGAACATCCCGGGCCTGTTCTAAATTCGGGCAGGAAAAGAGGTATTCGCGATGTTCTATCCAGAACCGGTCTCCAAGCTGATCGAAGGCTTTATGAAACTGCCCGGCATTGGTCCCAAGACCGCTGGGCGGCTTGCTTTTTTTGTACTGAACATGAAAGAAGACGACGTGCTCGATCTGGCAAAGGCGTTGGTCAACGCCAAGCGTCAGCTTCACTATTGCTCGGTCTGCAACAACATTACCGACATTGACCCGTGCCACATTTGCCGGGACAAGCGCCGCGACGGCTCGATCATTTGCGTGGTCCAGGAACCGCGCGATGTCGTGGCGATGGAAAAGACGAAAGAGTTCGAAGGCTATTATCACGTGCTGCACGGCGCAATCTCCCCGATGGACGGCATCGGCCCGGAGGATATCCGCATTCCTGATCTGCTGAAGCGCCTGGGCGATGAACAGGTGAAGGAAGTGATCCTCGCCACCAATCCGAACATCGAAGGGGAGGCCACGGCGATGTACATCTCGCGGCTCATCAAGCCGTTCGGAATTCGCGTAACGCGAATCGCCCACGGCTTGCCGGTAGGCGGAGACCTGGAATACGCGGACGAGGTTACCTTGAGCAAAGCGTTGGAAGGCAGGCGCGATCTATAAGGAAAAAGAAGACGGGGGAACTGCCTGTCTTTTTTTCGTTTGGGCGAGAAAGGGCACCTTGCCGGGTATTCGCATGGCGCTGACGATTCAGGCGCCGCAGCAGATTCGTTTTGATACGGGCAAAAGCATGGGTGCGTATCTGGGAGTCTGCTGCCTGTACATTCAAGAAATCGCAGGAAGAAGGCGGACTTTTTTGCGTGGACGAGACATAGAGTGAAGTAGGAGCGTGAGGAAATGCTGACAGGACCAGGACCGTCGCTTGCGAGTTGGGCTGGGCGACAAAAGTCTACGCCGTGGGCGATCATGCTGTTTATCGGGTATTGGCTGATGTTTGCGGCCGAGTTTTCCATGATTCGCTTTTCTCGCGGAGAGGACGGCAGGTGGATTGCTTCCACGACAGACCAGCCGGAGACATGGGTAGGGCTGCTTGTTTTTGGGGTCGCCGTGCTTAGCCTCATCGCAGCCGTCGGCTTTCTTTACGGCCTCGCGCGCGAAAGCAGGCAGACGCTGTGGCTGTGGGGAAATAACGGGCTGACAGGCAACGATGTGGTGCACATTGTAGCGTGGATGCACGTGTTTCAGACGGTTGTGCTGATCGTGTACGGCTTCCTGCTGGAAGACTCGCTATTTGCTGTCGGAACGGTTGCGGGCACATTGGAGTCGGCTGTCTTTCAATTGTTTCTGCTCATCCTGATCCCGCTGTGGTTTCGCGGGCGACTCGGGGAAATCGGGGTGTGCCGTCCCGTTCGGATCAAGCAAATGCTCGTCTTGCTGCTGGCGCTGTTCCTGATGATTGTGCTGTTGCTGGACGTGCTGGTGACCAATCCGCTGGCTGACTGGCTCGGACTCTCGCTGTCTTCGGAGAGAGAGCAGCAGATTGAAAAGGAGATTGTTTCGGCCAAGGATACCGATATGCTGGCGGCGCTGGCTTCGCTTGTGGTCATCGGAATCATGGTGCCGATCGCAGAGGAAATGTTGTTTCGCGGTGTCATCCAGACTTATCTGGTTCGGCGCGTGGGAGCAGTCGCAGGCATTGTCCTCAGCAGCTTCTGGTTTGCTCTTTTGCATATGGACGTGGCGTTGTTTGCGCCGCTGTTTGTGATCGGGCTCTTGCTGGGCTTTGTCCGGCACCGCTACCAGTCGATCTGGGGAGCGATCTTGCTGCATGCGGTGAACAATATGACGGGAGTTTTGTATTATTTCCACTAAAGGAGGGTCTACAGGTGAGCAGGTGGGGGAAAAAGGAGCGGGTTGTCATCGACTGGGATGCCGAAAGTCTGGATGTAGCCGTGAATCAGGCCCGTGAGGATTGGCAGCATGCCCGCCATCTCGTCGAAGTCAGCGAACCGGATGGCGGTTTGGAGGATGCTATTTACTATTTGCACGTTACGGAAAAGCGGTATATGTATTTGCTGGCGCAGGCAAAACGAGAGCGGCATCGCAAGCACGCGTAGGAGGGGCGTTCATGGCTACAGGCTGGATCATCGCGCTATTTATTGTCGGGATTTTGCTTATGATAGCGGCAAGCAAGTCTGGCACCAATCCGATCAGATGGATCGGATTTGGAGTCATGCAAGTCGTCATTGGCGCCATTCTGCTGTTTTTTACCAATCTGGTTGGCGAGCTGGCCAGCTTCCACATTCCGATCAACCCGGTCACCGCTTTGGTCGCCGGATTTCTCCGCCTGCCAGGACTTGCTGCCTTGATCGCCATTAAGCTGTGGATCATGTCTTGACGATTGGTTACCCATCTGTTTGTAAAAAGGCAACGCCGCGGTACTCGTATTTGACCCGGCTTCCGCTGGGCTGGCGATACGAAGCGGCCAGAGCCAGCATACGCGGCAGCGCTACGATGACGACACCGCCCAGCAAAGTCAGTCCATAGCCGGCCGAAAGCCATACGTACGCCCCGGCCGCAATGAGGGCGCTGCCGAACAGCACCGTGTATTCGCTGGCCCGATAAACGGACAGCGGGACGGGAAGCGAATACCCTGCCCCCCACCAGGGAGAGACGAGCATGTCGGCGGTTGTTCGTGGCTTGTGCGCGCGCAGTCGGGCGAAAAGCCGAAAAATGAGCAGGTGGCAGATCGGAATAACGGGCAGGATCGCCAGCGTGACGACGAGCGAGGCGACGGGAACCTGCAACAGCGTGGAGCTGCCGATCAGGGACAGGCCGATCAACAAGAGCTGAAACAAGTACCCGGTCAGCCCCCAGCGAAAACGGTAGAGCAGCTTGTAGCTGTAAAATGTGTGCGGGGCATGTCCTTTCATGAAAACGTCACTTCCTTTGCGGACTGGTTGTCGAAACGAGTATGGATGTCGCGATCGCGATCACGCTGGTTTTCTGTTCTGTTCATCATTATCGCACAGTCGCAAATCTTGAGAAAGCCAATCCCTTATACGGACAAGCCGTTGGTCCATTGCCGGACTGGCGGCTTTTTTGGTCGACGCCTGTACAGAAAGCTTTGGGCGAACGGAGCCGATTCTGTGATGGGCAAGCGGTTTATGGGAACGATAAAAAAGGAATGAAATGGGATCGGCCGTGATGGGGCACGAAAGAGGCGGCAAAGCATGTCGCCAAGGCAGAGGAGGAGGACAATTGCGCCAGCAGCGTTTGACGTTATGGGCTGCTTCTGAGCAAATCGTATACCGATGGGGCGATTCGCTCAAAGAATGCGGAATCGATTTGGTCGTCGCGAACACGGGGATATCCACGACAGGGGCGGACGGACTTCTGCTGACGAGAAATGGCGATGACGGTCACCTGCGGGAAATCTACAGAAGCGGCTTGCGTCAGGAAGACAGCGCCGTTTTGCTGCTTGTCTTTGGGGAGGACGTGCCCTATGCTTGGGCAGATGAGCTGGCGACAGCGTGTGAGAGTAGCCAGCTGCCGTGCGAAGTGGTGCGGATGAGCCTGTGGTCGGGAAAAGAACGGGTGCTGCTTGGAGGCGATCCGGCCGGCCAGCGGCTGCGTTTTCTTCGCCGACTCCTCGCTGAACACGGTAAAATCTCCATGGTGTGCAGCCGACGGGAAATCGATGAAGCGATTCGCCAACTCCCCCGTTACCTGGCATGGAAGGAGCAGTTTTATTGGGAGATGGGCGAGGTGTGTGACGCCCAAGGCGTATCGCTCATGCAGGTGTCCCGGGCGTTGGGGCTGGATACGCGCATCGGCCAGGGCTGGCTCGTTTCCGGGTGTCAGGATCATTCGCTTGTCCGTGCGTGGCTCCTGCGGGAGTGCCAGCACGTCCTGCAAAAAGCGAACATAGAACGAATCGCGCTGATCGGCCCGGAAGACTTGTGGGACAAAATGCCCCAAGGCTGGCTGGCTGGTAGGGAGATTGCTGTCTACACGGGGAAGGACAAGCCCAACCCGAACGAGGCTCGCCCGGATTGGATCCGTTGCGATTCCTGGAAGGTTGCTGTGCAGGATGCCGATTTGCTGGTGGTCGGTGCCGAGCTGGGGGTGGTTGCCGAGCTTTCCTTGCAAGAGCTGGCACGTACGATGCGGCAATCCCTGATTATTGATGCCGCCTCCTGTTTTCCCGCCCAAGAAGCCCGGCTCTTCTGCCAAGGGTACCGAGCTGTCGGCGAAAAGACGAACGTTTGGGAATGACGTGGCTTATAATGGGGTATAATGGTTGGTAGATTGAGGAAAAGGGCAGGCGTTTTCACTATGGAAAAAGTTGCTCAGCGATGTATCGTCTGTGAACAGGAGCAGAATGACGGAATCGCCATTTGCGAGCAGTTTATTTGTCAGAAATGCGAACAGGAAATGGTCAATACCGACGTCCAGGACGAGAAGTATCCGTTTTTTATCCACCAGATGAGACGTATTTGGCTGCGAAAAGATGCGTGACGGAAAAAGGCATCGGCATTCCCGGTGTCTTTTTTCATGGCCAAAAAGCTTGGCGAAATTCCGTTATTCCCTTGTCAAATCGTGCTAAAATAATGAGGAATTCATGACAAAGGACGTGAGTCGCGCGTGCTTACGAGAAATGCTGAATTTCGGGAGCGGCAAAAGCGTGCGCCCCTGTATGAACAGCTGGAGCGGCACGCGAGGCATCGCCCGCATCCGTTTCATGTGCCGGGTCACAAGATGGGGCACAGCTTTGACAGCTACGCCAAGCAGCGGTTTCAAGCCATACTGGAGCTTGATCTGACAGAGATCAGCGGAACCGACGACCTGCACCAGCCCCAGGGCGTGATTGCAGAAGCCCAGGCATTGGCTGCGGAGGCTTTTGCGGCCGAAGAGACGAGATTTTTGATTGGCGGCAGCACAGTGGGCAATATCGCCCTCATCCTGACGGTCTGCCGACCCGGAGATAAGATATTGGTACAACGCAACTGCCATAAATCCGTGTTTCACGGAATCATCCTGGCAAGGGCGACGCCTGTATTTTTGGTGCCTGCCGTTGATTTGGCAACAGGTGTGGCGGCTGGCGTCAGACGCGAGGATGTGGAGCGGGCCCTGCAAGCGCATCCGGATGCCAAGGCAGTATTTGTAACGAATCCTACGTACTACGGGATGGGCATCGACCTGGCGAAAATGGCGGCAACTGTGCATCGGCATGACATCCCGCTTTTGGTAGACGAAGCGCATGGAGCGCACTTTGGCTTCCATTCGGCGTTTCCCCGCTCGGCGATGCAGTCGGGGGCGGACGCGGCCGTACAGTCCACGCATAAAATGACTGCGGCCATGACGATGTCCTCCATGCTGCATGTGCAGGGTGGACGAATCGACCGGGAGCGGCTGTCTCGGCATCTTGCCATGCTTCAGTCGTCCAGCCCGTCGTATGTATTGATGGCTTCGCTTGATCTGGCCAGACGCCATCTGGCGCTGGAGGCTCATGAGGAGTGGGAGCGATTGCTGCCGCTGTTGGACAAGCTGCGGGAGCGAACGGCCAAGATGGAATGGCTGGAGTGGCCGCAGCCCAGCGCAAGCCGGGTGTACACGACGTTTGATCCGTTGAAGCTGTTTTTGCATGTGCGAACCAGACAGATAAGTGGGTTTGCTTTGCAGGAACAAATGGAAAAACATGGTATTTTTCCAGAGTTGGCCGACGAGTCGCACGTGCTGTTGGCTGCGTCTGCGGGAACCTCTCAACGGGATCTGGATGCGCTCGCCCGCTTGCTGGAATCGATCTCGCCCGAGGGAAAGCAGGAAGAAGAGCGGATTCTGTTGCACGGCGTTGTCTCTTCGCATTATGTGCGGAAGCAGGCGGTGCCGATGCACGAGGCTGTCGACCTTCCGCGGGAGACCATTTTGCTGGAGCAGGCGTTGGGACGAGTGGCGGCGGAGATGGTCATTCCTTATCCGCCAGGCATTCCGGTATTGGTGCCGGGAGAGCGCATGGATGAGGAAAGCTTGGCGATGCTTGCGGAGCTTCGCAGGGGGCATACCCGGTTTCACGGGGTGCAGGATGACCGGCTGCTCACAATCCAGGTAGTGCGCTAATCAAAGATGGGAAGCATGTGGCCTGTTACAGCAGGTGCGGAAGGAGTATGGAAGTGACAACAGGACAAAAAGGCCGATTGATTACAATAGAAGGCGGCGAAGGAGCGGGCAAGTCGACCGTCGTCGCGAGGCTGTACGAGGAGCTGCGCGCCCGCGGAGTAGACGTATTGTTGACGCGGGAGCCGGGCGGTATTGATATTGCGGAGAAAATCCGGGAAATTATCCTGAATCCGGCGCATACCCAGATGGACGAGAGGACGGAAGCGCTGCTGTATGCTGCCGCGAGGCGCCAGCATTTGGCGGAAAAAGTGCTGCCGGCTCTCGCGGCTGGCAAGCTCGTGCTGTGCGACCGTTTCATCGACAGCAGCCTGGCCTATCAGGGCCATGCACGGGGGCTTGGCATCGAGGCGGTGTACGAGATCAATCGCTTTGCCGTCGGCGATTGCATGCCAGAGCTGACGCTGTTTTTTGACGTGAAGCCCGAGACGGGGCTTGCGCGGATCAACAAAGCGCGCGGGAGGGAAGTCAACCGTCTCGATCTGGAAGACATCCGCTTCCACCGCCTGGTCCGGGAAGGGTATCAACTGGTCATGGAAAGAGAGCCGGCGCGTTTTGTCGTCATTGATGCCGAGCAGCCGCTGGAGCAGGTGTATGAGTCGGCATTGCGTGCCTTGCTTGCCCGATTGTAAGGTTCGCTACCGCATGGACAGGTACATACTGTATAATATAGATAGGCGATATATCGTACCAAGCTTACGTGTTTTTCATACAATGAAGCAAACCGTGCGGGATTGATTCTAGCGGAAAGGGTGATAGCCGATGAAAATGGTAGTTGCGGTCGTCCAGGACAAAGATAGTGGTCGTCTGTCTCAACAGCTGGTGAAAAAAGGCTTTCGCGCGACGAAGCTCGCCAGTACCGGCAGCTTTTTGCGAGCTGGCAACACAACGTTTTTGATCGGTACGTCTGACGAAAGCGTGCCGGAAGTCATCGACATCATTGCGCACCACTGCAAATCCCGCAAACAAATGGTCACGCCCGTTTCCCCTCTCAGCAATGCGGTGGATTCGTTCATGCCGTATCCGGTGGAAGTGCAGGTGGGCGGAGCGGCTGTATTTGTACTCGACGTTGGAGAGTTCCACTCGTTTTGATTTCGATGTAATGGGGCGCAGTTGTCATTCTGCGATGAATCCTTTTTCCCACTACAGGTTCCTGCTCTCTTTTTTCGCTGCTTTGGTTTATACTGGATCTCATAGGGGAAAAATCCTCTACTGATCGGTTCTGTGGGGTGGCGTGATGAAAATCGGCGACGGGCTAAGACCTAAGCTGGACATGGTAAAAGCTGCGGATTCGCGAAGAAATCCTCAGCTCGAAAAGCTGAATTTTGGCACGATGATGCAAGGAGAAGACGAGCGCATGTCTCAGGAGCTGCTCAACCGGCTGCTCGGTGACATTGACAGGATGGGGCAAATTCTCGCCAGATCCCGCTCGGTTCGCGACTTCTATTCCTATAAAAATCTCGTCAAACAGTTCATGGAGGAGGCCGTCAAGTACGGTGTCGCTCTCGACGACAGACGAGGAATGAATCGGCGAGGCCGCAGCAGGCTGTACAAAATCGTCAAACAGGTCGATGCCGAACTGTTGCGTCTGACAGACGAGCTGCTTAGCGATCAGGCGCCGACGATTGATTTGTTGGCCCGGATTGGCGAAATCCGCGGCATGCTGATTAATTTGTATTTTTAGTGGGTGTGAAACCATTATGACATGGACCCGGTTTTCTCAGCAGCAGCCGCGCGCTTCTGAGTTGCTGTACCATAGCCTGCTCAACAACAGACTGGCGCACGCTTATTTGCTCACCGGTCCGAAGGGAGCAGGCAAAAAGCAGATGGCCCTGCATCTGGCGAAGTCCCTTTTTTGTCCGGAAAGGGAAGCGGACGCCTGCGGGGCCTGTGTTACATGCAGGCGGATTGAAGGGGGCAACCACCCCGATGTGTTGTTTGTGACACCGGATGGAGCCTCCATCAAAATCGACCAGATTCGTGCGCTGCAAAAAGAAATGGCAATGCGTGCGGTAGAATCCCCGTACAAGGTGTATATCGTGGAACACGTCGACAAAATGACGATCCAGGCTTCGAACAGTCTGCTGAAGTTTTTGGAGGAGCCGCCCGCTGGCGTGCTTGCCTTGCTTTTGACGGAACACAGCCACTCGATCCTCCCGACGATTTTATCCCGATGCCAGATCGTTCCGTTCTCGCCACTGGCTGCGGAAACGATCGCCGAACAACTGCGGTCAGATGGGGTTACGGCCGGATTGGCGCAGGTTGCCTCCCACATTACGACAAATGTGGAAGAGGCCAAGGCACTCAGCCAATCAGAATCGTTTGCACAGCTAAGAAATCTAGTGATACAATTGAGCCATGAGTGCAAACAGCGTCATTCGTCTGCGCTCTTCACCATCCATGATATGTTGCAAAAGAGCGACAAAATCAAAGAGGAACTACCCCTCTTTTTAGATTTGCTCATCCTTTGGCTGCGCGATATCCTGTATGTGCAAGTAGGCAGGCATGCCCATCTCATTAACAGCGACCAACAGGATGTGCTGCAAGGACAAGCACTGGTATGGACAAAAGCTGAGCTCTTGCATGGGATAGATTTGGTCATGGATACGAAAAATCGGATAGAGCGAAACGCCAACGCACAGTTGGCTCTTGAGCGGTTGGTTCTTCAATTCCAGGAGGGATAACCCTTGTATGAGGTTGTTGGGGTCCGCTTTAAAAAAGCGGGCAAAATATATTACTTCGACCCTGACCGACTGCCGATAGAGAAAGACTGCACCGTCATCGTCGAGACGGCAAGAGGGGTCGAATATGGCAAGGTCGTCATCGGCAAAAAGCAAGTCGCTGAGTCCGATGTAGTATTGCCGCTCAAAAAGGTCATTCGTATGGCGGACGACAAAGATGCAAAGCAAGTGGAGGAAAACAAGCAAGCTGCCAAGAATGCCTTTGCCATATGCCAGACGAAGATCAAGGAGCACAAGCTTGATATGAAGCTGGTCGATGTGGAGTACACATTTGACCGCAACAAGATTATTTTTTATTTTACCGCAGACGGCAGAGTGGATTTCCGCGAGCTGGTAAAAGACCTCGCTTCCGTGTTCCGTACGCGCATTGAACTGCGTCAGATCGGGGTGCGTGACGAAGCGAAAATGTTGGGCGGCATTGGCCCCTGTGGCAGGCTGCTTTGTTGTTCGACATTTCTCGGCGATTTCGAGCCTGTTTCGATTAAAATGGCCAAAGACCAAAACCTTTCGTTGAATCCAGCAAAGATCTCCGGCCTGTGCGGCCGCTTGATGTGCTGTTTAAAATACGAGAATGACAACTACGAAAGCACGCGTGATGAAATGCCGGATATCGGCAAAATGGTCACTACCCCGATGGGAAATGGACGAGTCGTTTCCGTCAACGTTCTGAATCAGTCCGTTCAGGTGGAGCTTTCGATCGACAAACGCATCACGGAATTCGGTTTGGATGAGATTGCGATAGGGCTCCCCACCTATGAATAAAGTGTGGGGGTAGGGGAGAGGTGAGCTAGTGGACAAACGGGAAATCTTCGTCAAGATGGCGAGCATTGAAGAACGAATTGGGGACCTGTACAAAGAGATCGGTGAGTTGAAAGATGTCATCGTCGTTTTGATGGAGGAAAACGCCCAATTACTCGTTGAAAACCAGCATCTTCGCAACCGACTGGACAAGAAAAAAACTGGCTCCCCGGTAAAACAGAAGGGGGCAAACCCTGTCGCCAAGGAGAAAACGAAAAAAGCCGTGGTCGGGGAAGGGTATGATAACCTTGCCCGGCTGTATGCAGAAGGATTTCACATCTGCAATGTGCATTTCGGCAGTCTGCGCAAAGAAGGGGATTGCCTGTTCTGTCTCTCGTTTTTGAGCGGCGGCCCTCAAAAATAAAGGTGACAAGCGATCACCGCATGGAGAAAGCGACCTGTGCCACGTGTCAGGTCGCTTTTTCCAAAACAAGATGGAGAAAACATGGCTGCGCCAAGCCAGTGGCGCAGCCTTCGTTGCACGGATACTGGATAAGAATCCGATCCATTCTTATCTGCACAATAAAGGAGTAGGGTACAAAGGATGGAACCAGTCATCAACGTGCCGCTCTATGAGGCGGAGCGCATTGACGATCTATTGACACATGAAATGAAAATTATTCAGAGCCATGAGGTGTTCTGTTTTTCGATGGACGCGGTGCTGCTGGCTCGATTTGCGTCCGTTCCCAAGCGCGGAAGAGTGCTCGATATGTGTACAGGCAACGGAGCGATTCCGCTGATTATGACGACGCGTACGCCGGAAGCCCGTTTTGATGGCATCGAAATTCAGCAGCGGCTGTTCGACATGGCGAGCCGAAACGTGAAGCTCAACCGCTTGACGGACCGGATCGAGATGCACCACGGAGATGTCAAGGAAGCCGTATCCCTTTTCGGTCACGGGACATTCGACCTGATTACGTGCAATCCGCCCTATATGCCTGCAACCAGCGGGGAGAAAAATAGAAGCGAGCATTTTGCGATTGCCCGACACGAGATTTTGCTTTCGCTGGAAGACGTCATCCGGGTGGGCAGCCAGCTGTTGAAAAACGGCGGCAAGCTCGCTCTCGTCCATCGCTCGACCAGGCTGATCGATATTATTTCCTTGATGCGCCAGTACGGTATCGAGCCGAAGCGGATGCGGCTGATTTACCCGCGCAAGGATGCCGAGCCGAATATGGTGCTGATCGAAGGAAGCAAGGGCGGGAAGCCGGAACTGAGGATTCAGCCGCCGCTGATTGTCTATGAAAACGGTGAGGAATACTGTGAAGAACTGCAGGAAATATACTTTGGCAGACGAGATTCCCTCGCATAAGAGTCATTTTGTCTACATGCTGGCTTGTGCGGACGGCTCCTTGTATACCGGCTATACGACGGAGCTGCGGCGCCGCCTCGCGATGCATAACGAAGGCAAGGGTGCGAAGTACACCAGAGGGCGCGGGCCGTTATCGCTTGTCTTTTGGGAGGAAGGGCCTGATCGGTCCTGGGGCTTGAAGCGCGAGGAAGGAATCAAACGGCTGAGTCGCAAGCAAAAAGAACAGTTGATTGGAGGGACGCCGCGATGAACATACAGCGCAGTTTTGCGCAGGAGGAAACAGGTGTCCTGTATCTGGTGGCAACCCCGATTGGCAATCTCGATGATATCACCGTTCGTTGTCTGGAAACGCTGCGGGCGGTTGACGTGATTGCCTGCGAGGATACGCGTCAAACAAGGAAGCTGTTGAACCATTTTCAAATCGAGAAGCGCACCGTGAGCTATCACGAACATAATAAGGAAGCGAGCGGCCAGGGACTTTTGCAGTGGCTGGCGGAAGGAAAACAGATCGCGCTGGTGAGCGATGCCGGGCTTCCGGCGATATCCGATCCAGGGGCTGAGCTTGTGCGCGACGCGGTTGCAGCCGGATACCCCGTCGTTCCGGTGCCAGGCGCAAATGCAGGGCTGACGGCATTGATCGCCTCGGGGCTGCCGACAGACCGATTCGTGTTTTGCGGCTTTATCGGTCGGGAAAACAAGGAGAGGCGCGAAGAGCTGGAACGACTCAAGCGCTACCCGGAGACGCTGATTTTTTATGAAGCGCCGCATCGCATCGAAAAGACGATAGCAGCCATGCGGGAAGCGTGGGGGAATCGTCGGGCTGTGTTGGCGCGGGAGTTGACCAAGCGCTACGAAGAGTTTGTTCGCGGCACGTTTGATGAACTGCTGGAATGGCTCGGTCGTGGCGAAGTGCGTGGCGAATTTTGCGTGATTGTCGAAGGCTTCACAGGCGCGGACACGGGCGAACCAGAAGAGGAAAGCAGCTGGTGGCAGCAGTTGAGCGTTGTTCAGCATGTCGATCATTACTGCGGGCAGGGCTTGAGCAAAAAAGAAGCGATCAAGCAGGCGGCAGACGATCGGGGCTTGCCCAAGCGCGATGTGTATAACGAGTACCACCGCGACCAGGAAGACAAGTAAAAGGAGTAGGAAGCTGACCGGACCAGGTCGGCTTCTTCTTTTTGGCCGATCGACCCGCGAACGACGCCGGCCATACAAATAGCCTTCGCAAGGCTTGTCCCTGTGCGAAGGCATATCGTATGTAAATCAGCTACGTATGGAGTTCTGTGTTTAGCGTTTGACAACAGGCATTTCGCTCAGGCAATCCTGGCACACGATTTTGCCTTTAAAATGAGATACTTTATCCGCATTTCCACAGAAGATGCACGCAGGCTCGTATTTTTTCAGGATAATGCGCTCGCCATCCACGTAAATTTCCAAAGCGTCTTTTTCCGCAATACCCAGTGTGCGCCGCAATTCGATCGGAATAACGACACGACCCAGTTCATCTACTTTACGAACAATCCCGGTTGACTTCATCATAGTAAATTCTCCTCTCATGTCTTCATATGTCGATGCTATTGGTAAACGCTCACTATTAATCGTCAATATTCGACATTTTTCTGTTGGCATTATCATACCAGCGATTCCCAAAGGTGTCAACATCATTTTGACAAATCTTTGAAAAGAAAAGTGTTTTTTGAAAGCGGAAAGGCTGATATATCAGTGTTTCCCAGGAAATCAGGCACGAGATGGAAAATTTTATAGATCAAGTGAACTGGTAGTAATACGCAGGGAGTCCGTCACTTTATGTCGAATGAATCCGAGTCGATTCGACAAAAAAGCCTGCTCTTCTCTTTTTTGACTTTTCCTTCCTGAAAGAAATTCGTAGCCGTTGTGCCTTCCTGGATGTTTACAAAACAAGTCGGTCGTGTACAATAGAGGATAAATGAGGGAATTCCATAGCAAACGACCATGATGGGAAGAGTAAGCCGATCCTCCTTATTCCAGAGAGCCGGGGTAGCTGAAAACCGGCATAAGCGAGCTGGCTGAACATGGCCCCGGAGTCTTGCAGATGAACAGCCACGGGATGCATGAACCGTGCCCAGTAATTTGTGACGTCCGCCCACGTTACGGGCAGAGTCTGTTTTGGACTCACCAAGTCCGTTGTCCGTGAGGAGGGCGGAGCATTTGGGTGGTACCGCGAGTTAGAGCTCGCCCCAATTTTTGGGGTGGGCTTTTCTATTTTTCTAAACGTTATCAGGAGGGGTTAGGTTGCATGAAACCGACATATTACATCACGACACCGATTTATTATCCGAGCAACAAGCTGCACATTGGCAATGCCTACACTACGATTGCTTGTGATGCTCTGGCGCGTTACAAACGTTTGCGCGGCTACGATGTCTACTACCTGACAGGTACGGACGAGCATGGACAAAAGCTCCAGGAGCGCGCAGCCGAAGACGGCAAACAGCCGCTGGAGTTCATCGATCCGGTCGTCGACTGGATTCGCGACCTGTGGCAAAAGCTGGACATTTCCTACGACGATTTTATCCGCACGACGCAACCGCGCCATAAGGAAGTTGTGCAAAAGGTGTTCCAGCGTCTGCTCGATCAGGGCGACATTTATTTGGGCGAGTACGAGGGATACTACTGCGTACCGGACGAGGCTTTCTGGACCGAGACTCAATGTAAGACCGACAAAGGCTACTTTTGCCCGGATTGCGGTCGCGAAGTGAAAAAGGTGAAGGAGAAAAACTACTTCTTCCGCATGTCCAAGTATCAGGACAGATTGCTCGCGCACATCGAGGCCAATCCTGACTTCATTCAGCCGGAGAGCCGCCGCAACGAGATGATTAACAACTTCCTGAAGCCGGGTCTCCAGGATTTGTCCGTATCCCGCAGCACATTTGACTGGGGAATCAAAGTGCCGAGCGATCCTGAACATGTCATTTACGTCTGGATCGACGCGCTGACCAACTATATTTCCGCACTGGGCTACTTGTCCGAGGACGACAGCAAGTACCGCCGTTTCTGGCCGGCCAATGTGCACATGGTCGGAAAAGACATTTTGCGTTTCCATACGATTTACTGGCCGATTTTGCTGATGGCGCTTGATATTCCGCTGCCGAAACAAGTTTTTGGCCATGGCTGGCTGTTGATGCCGGATGGAAAAATGTCCAAATCCAAGGGCAATGTCATTGATCCGAAGCTGCTGATTGACCGCTATGGCTCCGATGGCGTGCGTTACTTCCTGCTGCGCGAAATCAACTTCGGCCAGGATGGCGTTTTCACGCCGGAATCGTTCATTCAGCGTCTGAACTACGATCTGGCAAACGACATTGGCAATCTGCTCAGCCGCACCACGACCATGATCGAAAAATATTTCGATGGCATCGTGCCTGCCGCACAAGACGCCGGAGAGCCGGATGACAGTCTGATCGGCCTGGCGATGAAAACAAAGGCGCTGGTCGAAGAGCATATGGAAGAAATGCGTTTTTCCAACGCGCTTGCCCACATCTGGGAGCTGATTGGACGCACCAACAAGTACATTGACGAGACCATGCCGTGGAATCTGGCAAAATCCGAAGAAACCCGAGGACGTCTGGCAACCGTCATGTACAATCTGGCGGAGAGCATCCGCATCGTCTCCGTTTTGATTCAGCCGTTCATGACCAAGGCTCCGGCAAAAATCTGGGACCAGCTCGGAATTCTCGGCAACGAGCAGGCAACAAGCTGGGAATCCGCAGGCGTATGGGGCGGATTGCCTGTCGGAAGCACGGTCAGCCGCAAAGAACTGTTGTTCCCGCGTCTGGACGTGCAGGCGGAGCTGGCCTTCATCGACGAATCGACCGCGGAAGCGCGCCGCCAAGCAGAGGAAAACAAGAAAAAGCAAGAAGCCTGGAAAGGGGAAGCACCTGTGAACGAAACGACTGCCAACCAAGCGGAAGGGACAGAAAAACCAGCGGATGCTAAAGAAGAGATCGGCATCGACGATTTTGGCAAAGTAGAGCTGCGCGTGGCGCAAGTAGTCGAATGCGCGAAGCATCCGAATGCCGACAAGCTGCTGGTCTTGCAGCTGGATCTCGGCTATGAGAAGCGCCAGGTCGTTTCCGGCATCGCGAAATACTACACGCCGGAAGAAATGGTCGGCAAAAAAGTCATCCTCGTCGCCAATCTGAAGCCGGTCAAGCTGCGTGGCGAACTGTCGCAGGGCATGATTTTGGCAGCGTCGGCAGGCGATCAGCTGACGTTGGCAACAGTCGATCCGAGCATGCCGAACGGAGCGATCGTGAAGTAACGAGGGCTGGGAAAGGAAGGACCTATTTTGTTATTCGAAACGCATGCGCACCTGAACGCGAAGGAATTCGACGAAGATCGCGAGGAAGTCATTGCCCGCGCGCGGGAAAACGGCGTCAGCACGATCGTGAATATCGGATTTAACGCCGAAACCATCCCGACCTGCATGGAGCTGGCGAAAACCTATGATTTCATTTACGCTGTCGTAGGCTGGCACCCGCAGGACGCCAAAGATATGACAGACGAACATCTGGAATGGATCGAGGAGCTGAGTCGTGATCCGAAAGTAGTGGGACTGGGCGAAATGGGCCTGGACTACTACTGGGATACGTCGCCAAAAGACGTGCAGGCAGAGGTGTTCCGCAAGCAGATTCGGCTGGCGCGAAAGCTCGATATGCCGATCATCATCCACAACCGGGACGCGCATCAGGACGTTTTGACGATCCTCAAAGAAGAGAAGGCAGCGGAAGTCGGGGGAATCATGCACTGCTTCTCGGGCAGCTGGGAGACAGCGAAGCAGGCGCTGGACATGAATTTTTACATTTCGTTCGGGGGTCCGCTGACCTTCAAGAATGCGAAGCAGCCAAAAGAAGTAGCGGCCAAAGTACCGCTCGACAAGCTGTTGATAGAAACAGACTGCCCGTACCTCACTCCTCACCCGTTCCGCGGCAAGCGAAATGAGAGTGGATACGTGCGCTACGTCTGCGAGGAAATGGCGAACATTCGCGGCCTGTCTTACGAAGAAATGGCGCAAATCACGACGGAAAACGCAAGGCGTCTGTTCCGCCTTCAACCGTAAACAAACCGCAAGCAAAACCGGGAAATCACGACCTGTCACGTGATTTCCCGGTTTTTTGTTCCGCGATCTTGTTGTTCTACTCGTTTTTGGCGGCGCATACCTTGAACAATGTGTCGAACGATTATTGTCCATCCGACACGGCTCCTCGACAGGAATCCGCTACCATTCGCCATCTGGTTTTTGCTAGTCTGTTAGCGTTATCGCTCAGCCAAGGGAGGGTGAATTTGACAAAGCCGGGAAAGTGACATACAATCAAAACCGACCTTGCGAAGTACTGGCCACTTCCAGAATATTGGTGCAATTACATCGACCCTTACCTGGCTAGACAGGAGAAGCCTCGTGCTTTTCTAGGAAAAGGAGTGTGGGAAATGGAGTTACGCGCGATATGGGATAGGTATAAGAACCGGGGGCTTGTTCTTTTTGGCATCCTCTCTCTTATACTCATTCCCATGATTGGCTATTTCTCTGCCCAGGCTACCCAGCCAAAACAGGTCATTTTTTCGTTGGACGGAGAGAGCCAGACGGTAGCTACCAAAGCAAGAACCGTTGAGCAGTTCCTCACCGAACGAAACATTACGGTAACGGAAAAAGATTTCCTTCAACCGACACCTGAGACGAAGTTATCAGACGGAGCAACGATTACTTTACATACAGCCTGGTCCATTTCGGTCCAGGTTGACGGGCAGACCAAAACGATACAGACACGCAGTCGCAATGTGGCTGACGCGTTGAAGGACAGCGGCATTACGCTGGGGGAAAAGGACCGGGTGGAACCGGCCTTGACCGCCTCGCTGACCAAAGACGCTACGATCCGCATCAAGCGTGTCGTCGAGAAGATGGTACAAGTCGAGGAGCGAGTTGCTTTTCAGGAAATACGCAAAAACGACCCAGCGTTAACAAAAGGCACGTCCCGTGTATTGCAAAACGGGCAAGAGGGTAAGGCAATTGCACACTACAAGCTGGTCATGGAAGACGGGAAGGAGGTCTCCCGTGAACTGGTGACCAGAGACGTGCTCGTGCCAAAGAAAGACCAGGTGGTAGCGGTTGGAACAGCATCTCCTTCGCTGCAAACCAACGATCCGTCGCAACGGGTCCTGGTCGCTTCTGCATCGGGCATGGTCTCGCGTGGTGGAAAAGTATTTAGGCCGAAAAAAGTACTGAACGGGGTTACCTTGACCGCCTATTCCCCTGCCGGGGGAGGCAAACATCCGAGTTCGCCAGGCTACGGCCGTACGGCGACGGGCGTAAAGGCAAAGGCAGGTCATACCATCGCTGTAGATCCAAAAGTGATTCCGTATGGCTGGTGGGTTTACATCGAGGGCGTTGGGTATCGCCGGGCAGAAGACACAGGTGGAGCCATGCGCGGCGGAAAAATTGACGTGTTTGTCAGCACAGAGGCAGAGGCCGTTCAATTTGGCCGCAAGCGCAACCGAACCGTCTATATCATTGGGCCGCACAAACCGTAGGACAGGGGCGAACGCTCCTGTCTTTTGTCTTTGGCGTTTGGGGAATAGTCGTGATAAGCTGTTGAATAAAGAGACGGATTCTAGCGCAGAAACGTTTCGCCAATCGAGGGTAGTTTCAAATGCAACCTTGTACGAAAGTGGGAGTACATGATGAAAATAAAAGAAGTGATCGTGGTGGAGGGGAGAGACGATACCGCCGCGATCAAGCGAGCGGTTAACGCGGATACGATTGAAACAGGCGGCTCCGCCATTCACGCCAGAACGATCGAAAAAATCCGGCTGGCGCAGCAAAAGCGCGGCGTCATCATTTTTACTGACCCGGATTATCAGGGAGAGCGCATCCGCAAAATCATCAGCCGATCCGTGCCTGGCTGCAAGCACGCTTTTATCACCCAAGAGGACGGCACGAAAAAGGGCGATATCGGAGTAGAGAACGCTTCGCCTGACGTCATTATTCGCGCGCTGTCGGAAGTACGCACAGAGATGGCCGAAACGGCCGGAGAAATTACGGCTGACGATCTGCTGGAAAACGGGTTGACGTCAGGAAGCGATGCCAAAGAGCGGAGAATCAAACTGGGAGAAGCATTGGGCATCGGATACGCCAATGCCAAGCAAATGCTGCAACGGCTCAACGCCTTCCAGATCAGTCGCGCGGAGTTCGAGGCGGCGATCGAAGCCATCAACAAGGAGAGGGAGTAAGCAATGACGCAAGCAGCGGGCAAGGATATTGCCACACCTACGCGAACGAAAGAAATTCTGGAGAAGTACGGCTTCTCGTTTAAAAAGAGCTTGGGACAAAATTTCCTGGTAGACACGAACATTTTGCATCATATTGTGGCCGAAGCGGACCTGACAAAGGAAAAAGGCGCGATCGAAATCGGCCCAGGCATCGGCGCTCTGACCGAGCAATTGGGACGAGCAGCAGGCAAGGTCATGGCGATTGAGATTGACCAACGGCTCCTGCCTATTTTGCAGGACACCTTGTCGCCGTATGAAAATATCGAAATCGTGCATGGCGACGTGCTCAAGCTGGATCTGAAAGCGCTGATCCAAGAGAAGCTCTCCGGGGTAGAGAAGCTGAGTGTCGTAGCCAACCTGCCGTACTATGTCACAACGCCGATTCTGATGAAGCTGCTGGAAGAACGATTGCCGCTTGAGAACATTGTCGTGATGATTCAAAAGGAAGTGGCTGAGAGAATTGCAGCCAAGCCGGGAACGAAAGACTATGGCTCTCTCTCCGTGGCGGCACAATTTTATGCGGAAACAGAAGTGGCGATGATTGTCCCGGCCAGTGTGTTTATTCCTCGTCCAAACGTCGACTCTGCGGTGATCCGGCTGACAGTCAGAGAGCGTCCGCTTGTCGAGGTGGACGATGAGGACGTGTTTTTCCGCGTGGTGCGCAGCTCGTTCGCCCAGCGTCGAAAGACCTTGTTGAACAACCTGCTGAACGGTCTGTTTCTAAAAACACAGAAGGATGAAGTAATACAGATGCTCGACGACATCGGCATTGACCCGACCCGACGCGGTGAAACCCTCAGCATTGAAGAATTCGCCCGCCTAGCCAACGAAGGCTTGCGGCGCGGGCTGATCGCGCATTAGACAAGCCTCTCCCCCGTTTTTGGGCTGAAAAAGCCAAAAGCGGGGGTTTTTTTGTCGATTCAGAAGGAAAAAGGGCAGCCCTGGCGGCCAGGCTTTCGCCCCAAAGCGTTGCGGAAGCAAGGGTTTGGAAGGGCGCGCCTAGACGATGCCAAAGTGGCGACAATTATCTACTTTTTTGATGAAAAAAACCCCGTTGACAAAATATCTGCAGGGTTGCTATAATTTTTTATTTCTTTGACAAAATATATGTGAGCTGTTATAATAGATGTAAGCGAGGTGGATGGAACAATGGCAAGAAACGCGTTACTTGACATTAAACGCAGTTTAGACGGGCACATTGGTGAGCGCATCCTTCTGAAAGCCAATGGAGGTCGCCGCAAAACCGTCGAACGAAGTGGCATCCTCGAAGAAACATACCCATCTGTGTTTGTGGTAAAGCTTGACGACGATCAGCTCTTTGAGCGGGTCTCTTACAGCTATGCTGACATCTTGACGGAAACAGTAGAGTTGACGGTGTGCCGCGAAAACGAGCACATCCGCATCACATTTGTACAACAGTAGAGCCCTTGTGGGTTCTACTGTTTTATTTTTGGGATCAAAATATTGTAAATAGTTGGGTTTCAAATGAAAGGTCTGGACTTCGCATACACTATACCTGTCAACGGGAAGGGAGGATGCTATGGGTCGCAGACGAGGAATGATGTCGGAGCAGTTCAAGATGGAACTCGCCAAGGAGCTTGGCTTTTACGATAAGGTAAAGGCAGAAGGCTGGGGAGGCATCACGACGCGTGACGCGGGAAACATGGTGAAGCGGGCTGTACAGCTCGCGGAAGAGGCGTTGGCCGCAAGACGGTCATAGCCGTTTGTTGTGCGCAGGCGGACACACCCAATTACGGATCATACCAGACAGACCGTTGACAAAGCCGGGGCTTCCCGGCTTTTTTGCTGCTGGAATCCACTGCTGAATTTTCGAAATAACCATAATGATCGCGATCCTCTTCTTTTTAGGGGTTCAAGTGGCAGGGGAGAGAGGGGCTATGCTACAATAAGAGACTAGGAAATTTAGTAAAGTAGGCAGAGGTGAACAACGTGCGTATCTCGGTCAAAGCTCCGGCCAAAATCAACCTGACTCTTGATGTGCTTGCCAAACGGCCGGACGGTTATCACGAAGTGGAAATGGTGATGACTACCGTCGACTTGGCAGATCGTGTAGACTTGACGCTGCGCGAAGATGGTGAGATTACGCTGGACTGCTCTGCCAGCTTCGTACCGGATGATATCCGCAATCATGCTTATAAAGCGGCCGTGCTTTTACAAGAACGCTATCAGGTGCGCCAGGGCGTACAGTTGTATATAGACAAGCAGATCCCGGTGGCAGCGGGACTGGCCGGCGGCAGCAGCGATGCGGCAGCGACGCTGCGCGGCTTGAACCAGCTGTGGAATCTTGGCTTGACCGTGGACGAGCTGGCGGAAATCGGCGCAGAAATCGGTTCTGACGTTCCTTTTTGCGTCTATGGAGGAACGGCGTTGGCAAAAGGGCGCGGCGAGCAAATCACGCACCTGGGAACGCCTGCTTCTTGCTGGGTCATCCTGGCGAAGCCGCCAATCGGTGTGTCCACCCCTGATGTATACGGAAATTTGCGTGTCGACAAAATCGACAATCATCCCGATACAAAGCAGATGCTCCGGGCGGTTTCCGAGCAGGATTTTTCCTTGATGTGCCAGTCCCTCGGAAACGTGCTGGAAAACGTGACGCTCGCGCTCTATCCGCAAGTGCGGCAAATCAAGGAACTGATGATCGCTTCCGGAGCGGATGGAGTATTGATGTCCGGCAGCGGTCCGACGGTATTTGCCCTCGTACAAAAGGAAGCGAAAGTGCATCGGATCTACAATGCGCTCAGAGGATTTGTCAAAGATGTGTTTGTTGTCCGAATGTTAGGCTCCCAAGAAGGGGAAATACTTGCATGAACACGTATAAAAATGATACATTAGCAGCATAACATTCGGTTTTGGAGGAAGAGCCATGAAGAAATTGCGCAGAAGTGCACGTCTGGTTGACATGACGCAGCACTTGCTCGCCCATCCCCATACGCTGACTCCTCTCACTCTGTTTGCGGAACAATACGGCGCGGCGAAATCATCCATCAGTGAAGACTTGTCGATCATCAAGGAAGCGTTTGAGGTTCAGGGTGTCGGCTTGTTGAAAACGGTGGCGGGAGCGGCAGGCGGAGTGAAGTATATCCCCCAGGTAAAAATGGAAGAGGCCCTTCACTTCATGCGCGAACTGATCGGGCAGTTGGCCAATCCGGAGAGGCTTTTGCCAGGCGGATATTTGTACATGTCCGACATTCTCGGCAATCCGGCGACGATGGCGAAGATCGGCAAGCTGTTTGCCACCGCTTATGCGGACAAAAACGTCGATGTGGTCATGACGGTGGAGACCAAGGGAATTCCGCTCGCCTATGCGACCGCCATGTTTTTGAACGTGCCGGTCGTCATTGTGCGCCGTGACAACAAGGTGACGGAAGGCTCTGTGGTCAGCATCAATTACGTATCCGGTTCGAGCAAGCGGATTCAGACGATGTCTCTTGCCCGCCGCGGATTGGCCGAGCAGTCTCGTGTTCTGATTGTAGACGATTTCATGAAGGCAGGCGGCACGATACGCGGCATGATTGATCTGCTTCAGGAGTTCCGGGCGACGGTCGTGGGCTGCGGAGTGCTCGTCGAGACGACGGCAGATGTTTCCGAGCGTTTGATTGATGAATACGTGTCTCTTGCCAAGCTGCGGGATGTCGACTTCAAGGGCAAGCAGATTGAAATTGAGCTAGGCAGTTTTTTTGAAAATAGAGGGGAGTAGATCGCGATGGCAATCTCTTTTGTTTCCACTGACAAGGCTCCGGCAGCAATCGGCCCGTACAGCCAGGCTGCCAAAGTAGGTCCGTTTCTGTTTGCGTCCGGTCAAATTCCGCTTCGGGCAGACGGCACGCTGGTGGAAGGCGACATCGTGGAACAAACTCATCAAGTATTTTCCAACCTGCAAGCTGTTCTGGCGGAAGCAGGAGGAACACTTTCCAACGTGGTGAAGGCGACTGTCTTCATCAAGGACATGAACGATTTCGCGCAGTTGAATGAAGTGTACGCCCATTATTTTGGCGACCACAAGCCCGCACGCTCTACGGTGGAGGTGGCACGCCTGCCGCGCGACGTCAAGGTCGAGATCGAGATTGTCGCGTATATCGAGGCGTAATCGTACGGAAGTCCATAAAGGGTAGCTCGAAACAGCCTGATGCTCGTTGCATGAGGCTGTTTTGTTGTGCCGCGATCCCGAACCTATTTATATATTTTTTAAAAAATTGCATAACATCAGCAGGAATATTTACCCAGAGGGTGGAAATACTCCTAAACGCGTTTCATAGATAAAGGGAGTGAACTAGATGGAAGTTACAGACGTAAGACTGCGCCGCGTGAATACGGATGGTAGGATGAAAGCGATTGCATCCATTACAATTGACCATGAGTTCGTGGTTCATGATATCCGTGTCATTGACGGAAACAACGGTATGTTTGTAGCAATGCCAAGCAAACGTACACCTGACGGAGAATTTCGCGATATTGCCCATCCGATTTCTTCGACCACCCGCGAAAAGATCCAAGCTGCTGTCTTGACCGAGTATGAACGCGTGGGTCAAGAAGAAGAGAGCACGATCGAAGCGGGTGCCTAAATAGTGCCCCATACAAAAGCACCCTGTCAGTTTTGGCAGGGTGCTTCGGCGTCTGTCTACGTGTAACATTTGGCTACATTTCTTTTGATTTCCTCCTGATCCAATCCTTCCCCGATAAAAACGGCGACCAGTTTCGGTCCAAAGTTTTCAAACGGGAAGAACAGCACTTGATTGTCCGTGTGCTGAAAGGAAATCAGCTCCTTTTTTCCGTGGAAAAGCACGTATCCCTTTGCCCGATAGACATTTTTGGGCAAATCGTACAGAAAGTCCTCGAATTTTTTCTCGTCTACCGGTCCTGTGAAGGTGTAGGAAAACGTTTCGATACTATTGTACAGAGAAGGTGTGCTGGTTTTCAGGCCGAGCGATTGTTTGAGCCTGTCCATGGCCGACATGCGGCCGATTGTTTTTTGCACAGGGACAGCGGGCACAGCCTCGGTATCGCGCGCATGCTCGAATCGCTTGAGGGATTGCAGCCGATTGAGGTCGATATTCGCCTGAACGGCTGTGTGAATCGGTGCCTGCGGGTTCAGCTCGATCAGCTTCTTCTTGACGCGCTGGAGCTGTTCATCGCTGACCATATCCGTTTTGTTCAGGAGAATGAGGTCGGCGTACTTCACCTGGTTGCGTACCGTTTTGACCAGCGAGCCTGTGGAGGAAAAGCGCGAGTTCAGATCCAAAAAGCGGGACGCGTCCACGACGCTGATCGTGCCCTTCAGCTCGATGCGATCGTACAGCTCCGGGTGGGTCAGCGTGTCGATCACGTCGATCGGGTCTGCAACTCCCGTCGTTTCGATCAGGATGCGATCCGGCTGCAACGCGTTCAAAATGTCGCGCAAGCCTTCGGTCAGCTCCCCTTTGATCGAGCAGCATATGCAGCCGTCGAGCAGCTTTTTGACAGGAAAGCCAAAGCCTTGCAGCTGTTCGCCGTCGATATCTTCCTCGCCCATCTCATTCATCAGGACGACTACGTTTTCGTTCTGGACGCGTAGATGAGTCAGCCATTTTTGCAAAAGGGTCGTTTTTCCGCTGCCCAAATATCCGGTCAGCAAGTAGACATTTGCTGGCATTCCTTCCGGCCTCCTTTTCCAAACCTCTTTCGCCCATCACTATATCATTTTTTATCAGATTATTAAATGTTGTCTGTTAGATGAACAACTTTCAGGCAATGTCAGGGAAACGGCGATAATCCTGCATCGATTGTCTTGAAATCCACATATGATTAAGATATAGTCATTGTGGAACTTCTACGATGGAGGGTTGACATGTCTAAGATCCATGCCGTGGTTCTGGCCGCTGGTCAGGGTACGCGGATGAAATCGAAGCTGTACAAGGTCCTGCACCCTGTTTGCGGGAAGCCAATGGTCCAGCATGTTGTGGATACGCTTGGCTCTATGCAGGTGGAGGACATCGTTGTCGTCGTAGGTCATGGTGCTGACGCGGTCCGCGCCACACTAGGCGAGGGCGTCACTTACGCACTGCAAGAAGAACAATTGGGAACGGCACATGCCGTTTCGCAGGCAGCGCCGTTTTTACAAGATAAAGAAGGCACTACATTTCTTTTGTACGGAGATGTCCCTCTCTTGTCTGCACAGACGTTGTCCGCCTTGCTGACCTATCACGAAGAGCAGCAAGCGGCTGCGACTGTTTTGACCGCCGTGCTCCCCGATCCGACAGGCTACGGGCGCATCGTGCGCAACGAGGCGGGCGAAGTATTGCGAATCGTGGAACATAAGGACGCGACCGAAGCGGAACGGGCGGTCCGGGAAATCAACACAGGCATATACTGTTACGACAATCGTAAATTATGGAAAGCCTTGGCGGAAGTGAAAAATGACAACGCGCAAGGCGAATACTATGTCACAGACGTGATCGGCATTTTGCGGGAAGCAGGCGAAAAGGTAGTGGCGTTCGAAGCCGCTGATCCGGATGAAACGATGGGCGTCAATGACCGTGTACAGCTGTCGGAAGCCGAAGCGTACATGCGGAAGCGAATTGCCGTCAGCCATATGCGCAACGGCGTGACGATCATCGATCCAGCCTCTACGTATATTGAAGCAGATGTCGTGATCGAGGCCGATACGGTGATTCAGCCGGGAACGTTTTTGCGCGGGCGGACAACCATCGGTGCGAATTGCGTGATTGGGCCGCAGGCTGATTTGACAGATGTCCAGGTCGGCTCAGACGTAACCATTTCTTATGCGGTCTTGGTAGAAGCAAGTGTGGAAGCGGAATCAACCGTTGGGCCATTTGCCTACATTCGTCCCGGAACACAGATCGGCCGCAAAGCCAGGATCGGAGACTTCGTCGAGTTGAAGAACGCCAAAATCGGCGAAGGCTCAAAAGTACCTCACCTCAGCTATATCGGTGACGCGGAGATTGGCGATGGTGTAAACATCGGCTGTGGAACGATCACCGTCAACTACGACGGGGCCGTCAAGCATAAAACGACCGTCCAGGACGGGGCGTTCATCGGCTGCAACACCAATCTGGTAGCTCCGGTTACCGTTGGACAAAATGCGTATGTAGCAGCAGGCTCGACCATTAATCAGGATGTGCCAGACAATGCGCTTGCGATTGCACGCGAGCGTCAAGTGAATAAACTAGACTACGCTAGCAGAATGCCTCGCAAGGGCAAAAAGCAATCATAACGGGAGGTTCTAAGAGAAGATCATGGCTAATTACCGCGACCCCAAACTGAAGGTATTTACGTGCAACGCAAACCCTGAATTGGCAAAGGAAATCGCTGAACACATCGGCGTGCCGCTCGGTAACGCGCAAGCTGTGCGTTTTAGTGATGGCGAGTGCCAAATTAAATTGAACGAAAGCGTTCGCGGTTGTGACGTATTTGTTATTCAGCCAACGTCTGCTCCCGTTAATGAGCATTTGATGGAGCTTTTGGTAATGGTCGACGCATTGAAACGCGCTTCCGCAAAAAGCATCAACGTTGTCATCCCTTACTACGGCTACGCCCGACAAGATCGCAAGGCGCGCGCACGCGATCCGATCACGGCCAAACTGGTTGCCAACCTGATCGAAACCGCAGGAGCGCAGCGCGTAATTACCATGGATTTGCATGCGACGCAAATTCAGGGATTCTTCGACATCCCTGTCGATCATCTGCTGGGTGTGCCGATTTTGGGCAAGCATTTCTCCGAAAAAGGCTTGAAGGATATCGTCGTAGTGTCGCCTGACCACGGCGGGGTTACGCGTGCCCGCAAGCTGGCCGAACGTCTGGAAGCGCCTATTGCCATTATCGACAAGCGCCGTCCTGAACCAAACGTAGCGGAAGTCATGAACATTGTCGGTAACATCGAAGGCAAAACAGCGATCATTATTGACGATATCATTGATACGGCGGGAACGATCACACTGGCAGCCAATGCGCTCGTGGAAGCAGGGGCGCGTGAAGTCTACGCATGTTGCACGCATCCGGTGCTGTCCGGTCCTGCGATTGAGCGGATTGCCAACTCGAAGATCAAAGAGCTGATCGTCACCAATTCCATTCCGCTTACCCAAGAGCAACTGATTGACAAGATCACGGTTCTGTCCGTGGCGCCGATCATTGGCGAAGCGATCATTCGCGTACACGAAGAGCTGTCCGTCAGCAAGCTGTTCGATTAAGGAAAAGCCTCCCCTTTTTGGGGATTGAAATAAACCTCCTTTGGACAAGCTAGATAAGGAAACTTTTACTAGCGGTCCAAGGAGGTTTTTTTGTGGAAGCGATACAGGCTCACGTACGAAAACAGACGACAGGCAATTCTGTGAGGGTGCTGCGCCGCGAAGGCTGGGTGCCGGGTGTTGTGTACGGAAGCGATGTGACCAGCCAGTCGATTCAAATCCATGGACGCGAGCTGGATGCCGCCCTGCGCCAGCAGACGACAAACAAGCCGTTCCGACTGGTTGTCGATGGGACCACGCATGACGTGATGGTGAACGAATTGCAGCGTCATCCCATCAGGGGTCATGTTTTGCACGCTGATTTCAAGAAGATCGATATGAATGAAAAAATACACACATCGGTACCTGTGCTCATGACCGGCGATCCGGAGCTTGGCGTAGCGACGCTCGTGCGCCACAACGTCGACGTCCACTGCTTGCCGGGCAACATCCCGGAGTCTTTTTTGGTGAATGTCGACGGCTTCCACATTGGAGACGTCGTACTGGCCGCGGATCTGGAAGTTCCGGCGGGCGTAGAGCTTTTGGTTGAGCCTACGGAAGTGCTGATTAGCGTCCTGCCAGTGAAAGCCAAGTCCGAAGCGTCTGTCGAAGCGGAGCAAGAGGCGGAGGCCGTCGCGGAAAAAGCGGCTGCGACCGAATAAGGGAAAAAGTCGAATCATGGCGAAAGGGTCCGGTTGCGATACTGCCGGGCCCTTTTTCTTTTGTTCGCGATACCATTCTAGTACAATGGGAGAGAGTAGGAGGGAATGAACGTGAAAGTCATCATCGGATTGGGCAATCCAGGCAAAAAATATGAAGACACGAGACATAATGCCGGCTTTATGGCCATAGATAAGATTAGCGACAAATGGGGCATTCCCGTTGCGCAAAACAAGTTTCGTGCGCTTGTCGGAGAAGGCAGAGTGGAAGGCGAGAAGGTGCTATTGGTCAAACCGCAAACGTACATGAACCTCTCCGGGGAGTCGGTCGCCGAGGTGTTGAAATTTTACAAGCTGACTCCCGATGAACTGGTCGTGATTTTTGACGATCTCGACCTCCCGACCGGACAGTTGCGCTTGCGGGAAAAAGGCAGTGCGGGCGGCCACAACGGCATCAAATCGCTGATTCAGCACTTGGGGACCCAGGAATTCAAACGAATCAAAGTGGGGATCGGGCGTCCGGAGCCGGGGAGAAGCGTGAGTGATTACGTACTCCAATCGTTCCCTGCTGCGGAAAGAACGTTGATTCAGGAAGCGGTGGAGCATGCTGCCGACGCCGCGGTCATGTGGACAAGAGAGCCGTTTGTCAAGGTGATGAACCATTTCAACAGCTTGCAGAAATAAGCGAGGAGCGTAGCAGCCAAGAAGGGCGCAGACGTTTGTGCTAGTATGATTTTCCACCCAACCGACCATACTAAGCGATAGGAAAAGGTATGGGGGTGGCATATTCATGAGCATACGCTACACGTGTCGTTGTTGCGGCATGAAAATCGCGGAATTTGACGAATCGCAAGTGACGGAAGCGCAGCTCGGGTTTGATTTCTTGACCCCGGAGGAACGTGCTCTTATAATATCGAGAGAACAAAGTGGAGATACGGTCGTCAGCATCACGTGCGATTACTGCCGTGAAGCGCTGATTCAGCATCCAGAGCTTTCGCTAGTTGGAAATCCACTTCAATAAAAGAGGAGCGGATACTCGTTAGGAAGGCTTGTACGGACAAGGCCTTAGCTTGGGGAGCTAAGGCTTCTTTTCGCATGGTCGACCTGCGGCCCAAATCGCAAGCTCAGTCAGGCTCTGGTTGCAGATGACAGAAGAATTAGAGAGGGGATTAGTGAATGCAAGTCATCATTAACCCGATGAAACAAGACTCGAACGTCGGGACAATTGTGGCTGGTTTGGAGAAAGGTCTGCATGAGCAGCTCGTCTCCGGTCTGGCAGGTTCGGCCCGGCAGACACTGATGGCGGCACTCCAGCAAATGACCGGGCGTCCGGTCTGTGTCGTCACGCATAACATGTACCAAGCGCAAAAAGTATATGAGGACCTGATTGAGCTGGTTCCCTCCGATCAAGTGCTGCTCTATCCCGGCAACGAGCTGATCGGCTCCGAGCTTGCCATCGCCAGCCCGGAGATGCTGGCGCAGCGCATTCATGTATTCAACCGTCTGGCCCAAGGCTTTACGGGTTTTTTGGTTGCGCCGTTTGCGGGGTTGCGCCGTCTGGTCGTTCCGCCCCAGGTGTGGAAAGAAGCGCAGATCACGCTGTCCGTCGGCGACGAGCTGGATGTCGAATCGTTTTTGTCCCGCTGTGTGGAGCTTGGCTATGAGCGCGTCGATATGGTCGAGCGAAAAGGCGAGCTGAGTGTTCGCGGCGGCATTATCGACTTGTATCCGATCGATTCCGAGTGGCCTGTGCGTATCGAGCTGTTCGATGTGGAAATTGACTCGATCCGTACGTTTGACATGCTTTCCCAACGCTCGATGGAATCCGTGCAGACGTACGTTTTGGGCCCGGCAAAGGAAATGATCGCCTCTACGCATTTGCTGATGGAATCGGCTGTCCGCTTAGAGCAGAAGCTCGGTGAAACCGTTGCCAAGCTGAAAGATGGCGCAGCCAAGGAAAAAGTGGCGGAGCGCATCGGCGCGGATGTGGAACGGATGAAAGCAGGACAGCGTTTTCCCCAGCTGTACGCGTACATCTCGGTCATTTATCCGTCGCAGGACACGCTGTTGTCCTACATGCCGCCTGAGACTCTTCTGATTATGGATGAACCGTCCCGCGTCCTGGATACGGCTGCCCAGCTGCAAAAGGAAGAGGCGGAGTGGCTGACTGGACGAATCGCCCAGGGCGAGTATATGGCGAACCTCAGCCTGTCTCGCACGTATGAGGATATCGTCTCGCAGAAAAAGCGGCAGATTGTCCACCTGTCTTTGTTCCTCCGGCAGTCTCCCAAAACCCAGCCGCAAAACATCGTCAACCTGACCTGTCGCACCATGCAGAACTTCCACGGACAGATGAATGTGCTGAAAACAGAGTTGGCTCGTTGGAAAAAGTCTCAGGATCAGATTGTGTTTGTCGCCGCCGATTTGGAGCGGGCCAAGCGTCTGGAACGCGTCTTGCACGACTATGAGATGGAAGCGGACGTGTTGACCGAACCGGTGGATGTAGTGCCGCCAGGGCGTCCTACGATCATACTGGGGAACCTCCAGACAGGCTTCGAGCTTCCGTTAAACAAGCTGGTCGTGATTACGGAAGGCGAAGTATTTACCGCCAAGCAGCGCAAAGCGCGCAAAGTGCAGCAGACGATGAACAACGCGGAGCGGATCAAAAATTATTTGGAGCTGAAGCCCGGCGATTTCGTGGTACACGTGAATCACGGAATTGGTAAATACCTTGGAATTGAAACCAAGGAAATACTCGGAATTCATAAAGATTACCTTCATATTCAATATGCGGCCGGAGACAGCTTGTTCGTTCCCATCGACCAGATCGACCACGTGCAAAAATACGTGGCAAGCGAGGAAGCCCAGCCGAAAATCTACAGCCTGGGCGGCAGCGAATGGAAACGGGTCAAAAATAAAGTCCAGTCTTCCGTCAAAGATATTGCCGAAGACTTAATTAAGCTGTACGCTGCACGGGAAGCAGCGGTTGGGCATGCTTTTTCTCCCGATACGGCCGAGCAGCGGGAATTTGAAGCGATGTTCCCGTATCAGGAGACGCCGGATCAGTTGCGGGCGATTGCCGAGGTCAAAGCAGACATGGAACGAAGACGCCCGATGGATCGTCTTGTATGTGGGGACGTCGGCTACGGAAAGACCGAGGTCGCGATTCGCGCTGCGTTCAAGGCCGTCATGGATGGCAAGCAGGTGGCGGTACTGGTGCCGACGACGATTTTGGCCCAGCAGCATTACGAGACGTTCCGCGAGCGTTTTGCCGAGTATCCGATTCGCGTCGAGGTGCTCAGCCGCTTCCGTTCGCGCAAGGAACAAAACGCCACGCTAAAAGGGTTGAAGGAAGGCACGGTCGACGTCGTCATCGGGACGCATCGTCTGCTCTCCAAAGACTTGCTGTTCCGCGATCTGGGACTGCTTATCGTTGACGAGGAGCAGCGTTTCGGTGTGAGCCACAAGGAAAAGCTGAAGCAAATCAAGACAAATGTCGACGTGATTACGCTGACAGCGACGCCCATTCCGCGTACGCTGCACATGTCGATGCTTGGTGTGCGCGACCTGTCTGTCATCGAGACGCCGCCGGAAAACCGCTTTCCGGTACAAACGTACGTGATGGAATACAGCCCTGCGCTTGTACGCGAAGCGATCGAACGCGAGCTGGCGCGCGACGGCCAAGTCTTTTTCCTCTACAACCAGGTACAGGGCATCGAGCAAATGGCGGAGCAAATTTCCATGCTCGTTCCTGATGCGCGGATTGCCGTAGCGCACGGACAGATGAACGAAAGCGAGCTGGAGGGCGTCATTCTCGATTTTCTGGAAGGCAACTTTGACGTGCTGGTCAGCACGACAATCATCGAGACCGGGGTCGATATCCCGAACGTCAATACGCTCATCATTTACAACGCCGACAAAATGGGCTTGTCCCAGCTGTATCAGCTGCGCGGACGGGTGGGCCGTTCGAACCGGATCGCCTACGCCTACTTCACGTATCAACGGGACAAGGTGCTGACAGAGGTCGCGGAAAAACGGCTGCAAGCCATCAAGGAGTTTACCGAGCTTGGCTCCGGCTTCAAGATCGCGATGCGCGACTTGTCCATTCGCGGGGCCGGTAACCTGCTGGGCGCGGAGCAGCACGGGTTCATCAATACAGTCGGTTTTGATCTGTACAGTCAGATGCTCAAGGAAGCGATTGACGAGCTGAAGGGCGAGACCAAGCAGGAGGTGGCGACGCCTGTGGAAATCAACCTGCAACTCGATGCGTACATTCCTTCCATGTACATTACCGACAGCCGCCAGAAAATCGAGATGTACAAAAAGTTCGTGGCGGTTTCCACGCTGGAGGATGTCGACGATCTGGCAGAGGAATTGCTTGACCGTTTTGGTCCTGTCCCCAAGCCGGTTGACAATTTGCTGACGATTTCCCGCTTGCGCGTCTACGCCTTGCAACACCACATTACCGAGATCAGCCAAAAAAATCCGGATGAAATCAAGCTGGTGTTACATCCTAGCCAGAACAACAACATTGACGGCGGCGCTCTGTTCGCGCTTGCCAGCAACTGGAGCCGAAGACTGGGGCTCTCGGGTGGACAACAGATCACCATTACTGTTAAAGTAAAGGGGTTAAGAGAAGACGAGGGCGTACAGTTGGTTGAAAAACTGCTGCGTCAATTTCATCAGGTGCGTAAAGACACCGGTACGGAGAGTCCTGTGTCCTAAGGGACAGGGGGCTTGCCGGGAAGGGAGATTCCTAGTATGAAACGTTCTGTAGCGATTTTATCTTCTGCTGTTCTGGTCGTGGCACTCATGACCGGCTGCGGAAAGGCAGAAGATAATGCGCAGCCGAATCAAAACGCAGCCAGTCAGACAGACGGAAATAAACAGGGAAATCAAGCTGCTGATGCCAACGATCCACTCACGCAGTTTCCCAAGCTGACCTTGCCTTATACGGGAGATGCGAAGGCGGCTTTTGTTGAGTATCAGGGCGGCACGGTGACAGGCCAGGAGTTCGAAGAGTTCCTGCGCGTCATCAACTTCATGAATCCGCAACAAGGTACCATGATCGAGGCAGCCGACAACGAAGCGCTGAAAGCTTTCGCGCGCGAGTATACGGCAACCAAAATTTTGGCGAGTCGTTCTGATGACGCCATGAAGAAGGAAGCGAAAGCCCTGGCGGAAAAGACCTTTGAGAAAATCAAAGGTCAGTACATGAGCTTCTTGGGCAAGGACGAGGCCAAGTTCAACAAGCTGATGGAAGGCCAAGGCGTCACCAAAGAAATGGTGACCAACCAGATGGCGCTCATCAACGAATCGATCACCGTGCTGAAAAAGAACATCAGTGACGATACATTGAAGCAGAAGTACGACCAGATGGACAAAGCGTCCCGCACCATCGCATCGGTACGCCATATCCTGATTTCCACGGAGAAGCGCAAGCCTGAGGAAGCATTGAAAATCGCCAACGACCTCGAAGCGCGTCTGAAAAAGGGCGAGGACTTCGCGAAGCTGGCGAAGGAGTTTACGGACGACCCGGGCAGCAAGGAAACCGGCGGCCTGTACGAAAATGCCGACGTAAGCCAATGGGTGCCTGAGTTCAAAAACGCAGCGTTGACGCAAAAAGTCGGGGAAGTAGGACCTCCGGTAAAAACGAGCTTTGGTTACCACATCATCAAGGTTGAAAACCGCAAGGAAAAAACCTTCGATGAAATGAAGGAAGAGCTCCGCGCAAATGCGCTGGAGGCTGGCTACGATGCGTTTGGCAAAAACGAGCTGGACAAGCTGATCGTGAAGTACAACCTGCCGCAGTCCAATAACGAGGCAGCGAAAAAGTAAAAAACGCAGCAGATCGAAAACAGGGAATTCCTTTCCCTGTTTTTTCGTTTTCTCGCATATTCTTGAAACATGGGCAAATACTATTATCACTCGCTACCACCCGGGGGAGAGTAACTGAAGCAACTGGTAAAAATTGATGCAAGCACCCATAGTTAAAATTAGAATTTGAGGAAAAAATACAAGTAACCAACCACCATTTATTCACTACCCACTTCTCAGGGAAAGCGAGGCAACATGACATGAAAGCAACTGGTATCGTTCGTCGAATTGACGACCTCGGTCGGGTCGTGATTCCTAAGGAGATTCGTCGTACATTGCGCATTCGTGAAGGCGACCCGCTTGAGATTTTTGTGGATCGTGACGGAGAAGTCATTCTCAAAAAGTATTCACCGATAGGAGAATTAGGTGATTTTGCCAAAGAATACGCTGATTCCCTGTATGAAAGTTTGAATCATACCGTATTGATCTCAGATCGGGATACCGTCATCGCCGTAGCTGGAGCATCGAAAAAAGAGTACCTGGAAAAAGCCATTGGCAGCATTGTGGAAAAATGTTTGGAGGAACGCAAAACCCGACTGGAGAAAAACGCCGGTACTTATGAGATTTGCCGCGATATGAACGAGACATACGGCTCGTTCGTCGTCGCTCCCATCGTGGCCGGTGGTGACCCGATCGGTTCCGTGATTCTCCTGAACAAAAACGAATCGACCAAGATGAGTGATCTGGAGATGAAAATGGCGGAGACCGCAGCCGGTTTTCTGGCGAAGCAAATGGAGCAATAGCAAGTATGCATGAGAACAGCCTCGATTTTGCCGGGGCTGTTTTTTTGCTGCCGACCAGCTTGCCTGGTCTGTTGCGGGCGAGCCTTCCCACATTTTTTCTCGCCGATTTGCTTGTGGTATAATGGACGAAGTTTCTGGTTGGAGAGGAGAAATTTCACGCACATGGCTCAAGAAAAGGCATCCGTTCAATTTGTGAAAGGCGCAGCCATACTCGGGGTTGCCGGTCTTGTCTCCAAGCTGCTTGGCGCAGTATACCGCATTCCATACCAAAACATTGCCGGCGATATCGGCTTGTACGTATATATGCAAGTATACCCGCTATACACCACGCTCTTGATTTTGGCGACGGCTGGCTTTCCGATCGCCATCTCCAAGATCGTTTCGGAGCGTATCGCCATCGGCGATGCGCTGGGTGCGCGAAGAGCGTTCCGCGTCGCCAGCATTTCGCTGGTCGTGCTCGGCTTGTTTTTCTTCGTGTTGCTGTACGGAGGGGCTCCGGTCATTGCCCGATTCATGGGAGACGAACATTTGACGACACCGCTGCGGGCAGTCGCCTGGTCCTTGCCGCTCGTGCCGATGGCAGCGATCTTGCGCGGATATTTTCAAGGGCACCAGAACATGATGCCGACAGGAGTTTCGCAGGTCATCGAGCAGCTGATTCGGGTGATTTTCATTTTGCTCGCCGCTTTCTGGGCGATGAATGTGTACCAGGACGCGTATCTCGCAGGTACCGGAGCGGTATTTGCCGCTTTTCCAGGAGGTGTGGCCGCCATTCTCGTCCTGCTGTGGTACTGGAGAAGGGACAAGCAGGGCGCTCAACTGATTCCCGAGCAGACACAGCGAGCGGGAGTGAGTACCTGGACCAATCGTCAGGTGTTGCGCAGCCTGTTGATGTACGCTGTCCCGATCTGCATGGGAGCGCTGGTTTTGCCGCTCATCCCGCTGGTGGACTCGATTACGGTTGTCAACATGCTCCA
The DNA here is from genome assembly GCF_051967035.1 of Brevibacillus sp. SAFN-007a. Lineage (NCBI taxonomy): Bacteria > Bacillati > Bacillota > Bacilli > Caryophanales > Paenibacillaceae > Brevibacillus > Brevibacillus sp. SAFN-007a. Next base: position 62,960 of record NZ_JBQCKK010000015.1, read on the forward strand.
GCTTAGCGGAACACCGGAAGATATGGCCAAGCTGTTAAAAGGGGCGTTTGACCGCGGTCAGCCGCTCATCCAGTTCGGTACGTTCTTTGCGACATCGCTGTCGTTGGCGCTCGTGCCTGCGATCAGCGAAGCCGTGGCGCAGAGGCAGCATCACATGATCGTGTCTCGTTCCGAAATCGCCATTCGCCTGACTTTTTTACTGGGACTGCCGGCTTCGTTTGGCCTCGCTTTGCTGGCGGAGCCAATCAACGTCATGCTGTATGGCGACAGCAACGGAACAGAAGCGCTCGCGGTACAATCGTTCACGATTATGTTTGCCACGCTGAGCATCGCCAGCGCCGGCATCCTGCAAGGTCTGGGGCGCGTCATGCGACCAGCGCGCAATCTGTTTATCGGCGTCTTGGTCAAGCTCGTCCTGAATCTCGCGCTCGTTCCTCTCTGGGGGATTGCAGGCGCCGCGCTGTCGACGGTGATTGCTTATCTCGTAGCGATGGGGCTGAATGTGCTTGCGGTAAAAAAATACACGGGAGCGCAGGTTGGATTGCGGCAAACGGTTCTCAAACCGTTTTTGTCTGTCCTGGTCATGTCGGTGGTCGTTTTGCTTGTAGAAGGGGGAGCAAGCGCTCTGCTCGGCATGGCGGGAATGTCCGAACGGCTGTTCCAGACAGGGGTTGGCCTGCTTTCCGTAGGGGCGGGGGCAGTGGTCTACGTGCTGGCGCTGTTGAAAACGGGCGGACTGACAAGAAACGATATTCATTTTCTGCCCAAAGGAAAGCGAATTGCTGCGCTGTTGACACGGTTCCAGCTTCTTCCTAAATCATAGGCATGTCGGAGGCGAAACGATTGGATACGAACCCAAAAACCATTACCGTAGTCGGGCTGGGCGCAGGCGATCTCGACCAGCTGCCCTATGGCATTTACCGGACGCTCAAGCAAGCGAATCAGCTTTATTTGCGCACAAAGGAACATCCTGTTGTGGCCCAGCTGGCACACGAGGGCATCGCGCTGACGTCCTTTGACGAAGTGTACGAGCAGCATGACGGCTTTGACGAAGTGTACGCCGAGATTGTGCAGCGGCTTTTTGCCAAAGCGGAGGAAGCAGGCAGCATCGTTTACGCCGTTCCCGGTCATCCGCTGGTGGCGGAGCGCACCGTTCAGCTGCTGCTCGCGGAAGGGCCAAAGCGCGGGGTGCGGATCGAGATTGGCGGAGGCCAGAGCTTTATCGATCCGCTCTTTGCCCGCCTGCACATCGACCCGATCGAAGGCTTTTCCCTGCTGGACGGAACGGCGCTGTCTGCGGATCAGGTATCGCCGGGTCTGCACACGATTATCGCTCAGGTCTACGACGCTTTTGTCGCTTCGGACGTGAAGCTGACCTTGATGGAGGTACTGCCGGACGATTATCGGGTGACGGTGGCCACGGCGGTAGGAGTAGCCGGGCAGGAGCGCATCGAGAGCGTACCGCTGTATGAGCTGGATCGAGTCGATCATTTTGGCAATTTGTCGTTGGTGTACGTACCGCCAGCGACAGAGGAGAAGGTATTCTACCGTCAGTTTTCCTATTTGAAGGAAATCGTCGCGATTTTGCGCAGCCCGGACGGCTGCCCGTGGGATCGCGAGCAGACGCATCAGAGCATTCGCAAAAACCTGATCGAAGAAACGTACGAAGTGCTGGAGACAATCGACGACGAAGACCCGGACGCGATGTGCGAGGAGCTGGGCGATCTGTTGATGCAGATTATGCTGCACGCGCAAATGGCAGCGGAGGACGGGTATTTTACTGTCGACGATGTGGTTGCGACCTTGAATGAAAAGCTGATTCGCCGCCACCCGCACGTATTCGGAGAAAAAAGCGCAAACGACTCGGATGAAGCGCTCGCGAACTGGCAGGAGATCAAAGCCCAGGAAAAAGCGGCAAAAGGCATTGACGTGGCCGCCGCGTCCAAGCTGTCCGGCATTCCGCGCGATCTCCCTGCCCTGATGTACGCCTACAAGCTCCAGAAAAAAGCGGCAGAGGTCGGCTTCGACTGGGACGATATTGCAGACGTCTACAAAAAGGTGGAAGAAGAATACCGCGAGCTGCGGGAAGCTCCCGCAGAAGAACGCGCGGGAGAGTTGGGCGATCTGCTCTTCGCTGTCGTCAATCTCGCCCGCTTCCTCAAGCTTGATCCGGAAGAAGCGCTGGCGTTGACGAACAACAAGTTCAAGAAACGCTTTGCCTATATCGAAAGCAAGCTGCAAGAGGCGGGGCGCACGTTTGAACAGACAGACCTCCAGGAAATGGACAAATGGTGGGAGGAAGCCAAACACCAGACAGAAGGGAGAGGGTAAGGATGAGACTGGATAAATATTTGAAAGTATCCCGCCTGATTAAACGCCGCACGCTCGCCAAAGAAGTGTGCGACAAAGCCAGGGTAGAAATCAACGACCGTCCGGCCAAAGCGTCCAGCACTGTCAAAATCGGCGACAAGCTGGCGATCCGCTTCGGTCAGAAGATCGTCTCCGTCAAAGTGGAGGACATCAAGGAAAACCCGCGCAAAGAAGAAGCGGCTTCGCTCTACACCGTCATCGGCGAAGTGCCTGTTCCGCGTGACGAGAAGGAAGAAGACGCGTATCTCAAAGGACAATAAAGGACAAGCGCTGTTGCGGCTGATGTTGTGGCAGTCAGGCTGTCGTCATGGCGCAAAAGGGAACCTGACTTCTTGGGTTCCCTTTTTTCTTATGCAAGGAATCTCGCTATTCTAAAAAACCCCAGGACGCTTTTGCCCGAAAGAAGGATATAATGGAAGCAAATGAGAAGGGATGTGGTGCGGATGGAGCAAAGAGGAGTTCAGACAGGGTACTTCTTGGCCATTTCACTTTTGCTCTCAGCTTTGTTTTACTTTTTTGCCTCCAACTGGCCGGTGTTGGATCGATGGGAGAAAATTGGCGTCAGCGCCGCGGTATTGGTTCTTTTTTATCTGTTTTCCTATGTCGCATCCCTTGTATGGAAGCGCCACTCGTTTCTCAGCAACTGGCTGCTGGTTGCCGGGGGTCTGGCATTTGGCTTGTCTGTCGCTTTGGTGGGGCAAATCTACAACTCCCACGCAGACAGCTACATGCTGTTTGTCGTTTGGCTCATCCCCAATTTGCTTTTCGCCATCTTCACCCGCTACCAGCCGTTTTATGTCATCAGCTACGTCCTTGCGCACCTGGCGCTCGGCTTCTTCCTCGATCCCACGGTCGTGCATGTGACCCATGAGCAAGAGTGGTGGTATATGGTTTTTTGGCTGATTGCGCTTGGCAACATCCTGCTCTTTTATTTGACTTCGACACGTAAGCTGCAATCCCGGCCGATCTACTATTTGTCCTTTCTCGTCTTTTCCGTCAGCCTGTTCTGGTCGGCGTTTGTCGATGCGTACGGAGCGTTGCCGGAATTGCTGTACCTCTTCATCGGGGCGCTCCTGTTTGTCGTCTTTTTGAAATGGCGGCCCCATCGCGGCATGCTGATGGTGACGGCTTCCTTGCTGGCTCTGTTCTTGTTCGCGAAGTTTTTCTCCTTTATGCTGGAGCATTACTCCGAGGGCTTTTTCCTCCTCGCTCTTTTGGCGGCCGGAGGCATCGTCTGGGGGGCTGTTGTCGGCATCAACTGGTTGCGCAAGGAATCCGCCCATCAAAAAAGCAAATGGGTGCCGTTTTTTCAGGAAGCATTTACGGTATTCGTGACGACGATTGCGGCATTAATCGGAGCCATTTCGTTGACCGGGCTGCTTGCCCTTCTTTTTGAAGAAAAAGTGGCTGCTTATTGTCTCTTCTTCCTGTCTCTGGTCGGATTTCTTGCACCTGTCCTCATCGTGGAAAAGATCAACACGACGGTGCGCTATACGCTGCTCACCATGGGCTACATGCTCGGCGTCGGCTCCTCGCTTTATCTGGAAGGGTTTTACTGGGTCCTGTTCCTCGCCGCTCTGCTTTACGCCTGGAAGAGCGTCAAGGGCGTTCCCGCACGACTTTTGACACAATTTGCTTTTTTGCTCGTACTGTATTTCAAGCTGATAACCTGGGATGTGCCGGAAGCGACTGTCTTGCTGATCGTCTTTGTGTTTCAATTGGCGATGTACTACGTCAAAAGCTTGCCTGCCGTCTTGCAGAACAGCTCTCTCATCTATGCGCTGCTCGCGCTTCTCGCTTTGACAGAGCGGCATTTTGACTCGCTTGCCGGAAATGTGCTGGTCAATGTAGGATTTTTCGTCTTCACTACCTACTTGCTGTATCAGACCTTGCGCCAAAAAGGCAAAACGGCTTTCGGGATCGTCCTCGCCTTCTGGTTTGCCTTTTTGCTGATGAAATACTACGACCTGCTGTGGAGCTTGCTGCACAAGTCGTTCAGTCTGTTCCTCCTGAGCGTCGTGTTTTTCGGGGCCAGCTACTGGCTGGAGCGCCGGATAAAAGCCGAGTGGGCTACGCCAAAACCAGCCCTGTTCACGCAGCGGGCCTTGATTCTTGTGCCGGTGATCCTGCTGCAATTTGCCATGACTGGCTATCAGGTGTACAACAGCGAGACGATTTTGTCCAAAGGCACCTCCGTCAAGCTAGAGCTGGCCCCGGTTGATCCTCGCTCGCTGTTGCAAGGCGATTACGTCAGATTGCGCTATACGATATCGACACTGGAGAACGAGGGGTTCCCGTCCGGAAAAAAAATTCGCGTGGTGCTGAAAAAGCAAGACGATCACCTGTACAACTACGGCGGCTATTACGAGCTAGACGGACAATGGAACAAGCCGTATACGGCTGAATCGTCCGATGTCGTCGTCAATGGAAAGACGCTCGGTGCAGAACAGATCGAGTACGGGATCGAGAGCTACTTCGTCCCGGAAGGAACCGGCTTGGAGTTCGAGCGAAATGCGAAGTTTGCCACGATCAAAGTCGGGGCCAACGGAGATGCTTTGCTGGAAAGCCTGTCCCCGCAATAAGAGGGCGAAACGAAGAATCGCAGGAAGCTGCCCGACAGCTTGATCGGGCAGCTTTTTTGGCGTTTGCGGCACAAGGTTGTTCGTTACCAGTCTGTAACCCTTTCTTGCCGAACTTTTCCTATCATAGAAGGAATGGGAGGGCACATACATGACCATGTGCTTGCGGCCGCACGCGGCCACATCCTATTGGAAAAACGGCGAATTGTTCGCCCCCCTGAATCCATCCAGGGAAGTTTTTCACAGGAGAAGGAGGCGTTACCGTTGAACAAAAGCGCGAAGAAAGGTATCTCTGTCCTGCTGGCGACCACGGTGCTCACAAGTCCATTGGTGATGGAGCCAAAAGCCGCTCAAGCTCTTTCCCTTGAAGAGGTTTCGGCAGACGATACAGGCGTGGAGGAAGAAACAGAATATACGATTGAGTTTGAAACTGCCAAGGACCTGGCGTCAGGAGATCTCATCTACGTCCGTTTCCCTTCCGATTTTCTGGTGGACAAGAAGCTGAAGAAATCGGATGTCTCCGTCGAGGACGATGGCGACAAGGTTACCATCGACAGCGTGTCCGTCAACAAAAATGTCGTGGAGATCGAGGTCGGGGAGCGCATCAAAAAAGGCTCCGTGGTTACCGTGACGATCGACAACATCACCAACCCCGAAGACAAGGGAAGCTATTCCATTGAAGTCAAAACAAGCACCGAAAGCACGTACAAGAGCAAAAAGATCACGATTGGCAAGTCATCCTCCAGCAGCAGCAAGGGAGATTTCGAGGCTTCGCACACGAGCAAAAATGCGAAAGACAGCATTTCCCTGACGCTGGGCAAATTCACGCTGGCGTCGAAAAGCAAGCTGAAAGAGGGCAAATACATCTATGTCGACTTTCCCACCAAAGACATGCTGCCCAAAAGCATCAGCAAGTCGGATGTGAAGGTGAACGGCTACAAAGCCGAGTACGTGTCGGTTCTCGACAGTGATTCGATCCGCATCGAGGTTCCCGGCGGCGCAGATGGCGACAACTATATCAAGCTGGAATTCAGCTCGTCTGCCGGAATTGTCAACCCGTCCACTCCCGGCAACTCCTACTTCTATACCGTCGAGTATGACAACAAGGAGTACCAATCCAAGGATGTAGAAATTACGGGGGCGAGCAGCACGCCGTTCTCCGTCTCCCTGTCCGACAATACAGCAGGGGCGAGAAGCAGCTACACGTTCGACATGGATCTGGCGTCCAAGCTGTACAGCAATACAGAAATCCAGATAGAGTTCCCGAACTGGGAAATGGTGCCGCCTGTCATCACGAACGCGAACGTAACCGTCAACGGCGATCAGGTGACGGGACTTAGCGTGAACGGAAACAAGGTGTTTTTCCGCACGCCCAGCGGCTTTTCCAGCACGAACCGCCTGACGATCCAATTCGCTTACGAAGGGTACCTGACCAATCCCAAGTCGTCGGGAACCTATACGATTACGGCAAAAATTGATAACAAAACGTATAAATCCAAAGATTTTCAAATCATCGGGGTAACGGCGCCTGTGCCTGTCGACAATACGCAGGCCACGCTCGGCCTGACCCGGGCGACCGCAGCGACGCCGGCAGGCTTGCAGGTGGGCATCAAAGGAATCGGCGTTCCGATCGTTCGCAACCAGGGCTTCATTGAAGTCGTATTTCCTGCCGGATTCCGTGTGCCGGCCTACGTACCAGCCAATACGGTAACGGTGAACGGCGTTACCGCCAATTACGTAGGCGCGCGCGGACAAAATCTGATTATCGTGCCTTCGACGGACATCCCGGCGAGAGCAGCTGTGCAAATCAATATGGCGGAAACAGCGGGGATTGTGAATCCGGCTACTCCGGGCGTCTACAGCATCGGCGTCTACACCTCCGAGGAAAAAGGCTTGCTTTTCGCCCGTCCGGTCAATGTCGTCGCACTGAACGGCGTAAGCTTCAAGGCGAATGTCGCATCGTTTACCAAATCAGGAAAAACAACGGCGCTGGCAGCCGCTCCTTACACCGTCAATGGACACACCCTCATCCCGACGACGTTTTTCCGCGACGCACTCGGCTTCTCGGTCAGCTATACGAAAACAACCGCCAAAGTCATCAACGGCAACACCGTGATGCAGTTCAAGGTCGGCTCCAACATCATGAACGTCAACGGCCAAAACGTCACCTTGCCGACAGCGGTTCAGTTGAAAAACAACATCCCGGCCTTGCCGCTCAAGGCGATTGCCGATCGCACCGGCTACAAAATCATCTACGTAAACGGAAACTACACCGTATACAAATGAGGTTGAACAGAAGTCACCCCGCTTCCAGGCGGGGTTTTTTTGTTCTAAAAGGACATCCCCCTCCATACGATGGTACAAGAAGGGGACGTTAGGGGGGAGTAATCATGAATGAGCACACGAAGCGGCCGCGCCACGAAATCGTGATGATTAATCGACGCAGCTTGGCGATTTCGGGAGTGAAAAACGTCGAAAGCTTTGACAGCGAAGAATTCCTCTTGGAGACGGACGGCGGCTTTTTGACCATACGAGGCCAAAACCTGCATATGAAAAATCTGAGTCTGGAAACCGGAGAAGTGGCAATCGAGGGCCTGGTTCACGAAATGGCCTATCTGGAACAGGGGCAGGCCGGGGATCGGTCGCGAGGATTCTTCGGCAAGTTGTTCAAGTGAATATCATCCTTCAGCTGCAGACGGTTTTGGCCATGTCGACATGCGGAGCGCTTATGGGGATGGGATTTGATACGTACCATGTGTTGAAAGGGAAGAGCAGGCTGCCGCTCTGGCTGGTCTTCTTCTTTGATATCCTGTTTTGGGTTGGCAGTATGGTCGCCGTTTTCTGGATTTTAGTGAAGGTAAACGACGGAATTATTCGCTTTCCCCTCTTTTTTGGAATGATTTTTGGCGCGTGGCTGTACTTCTTATTAGGCAGTAAGAAGTATATCCTTTTCCTACACCGCATGATAAAATTCTGTCAGTGGTTGTACCGAACGGTGATACAAATCATTGACACCCTGGTTGTGCGTCCTGTGCTCTTTTTATACCGAGTGATCTTCATGGTGCTGACATTTTTGTCCTCCATGCTGCTCGTGATCCTCGGCTTTTTGTGGAAAGTGACGCGTTTTGTCACCGCTCCTTTTGCCAGATGGGGTCAACATTTGGGGAAAAAAATGTTCGGAAAAACAACAGGAATCTGGACCAATTGGAAGAATTGGTTTCACTCAAAGAGAAAGCGGGAGTAAACCGAGGTGGCGAGATGATGAAAGAAACAACGACCTCTCCAAGCAATCGAAAAGGGCAAAGACGGAGAATGCGGCTCTTTTTCTTTTTTATTCTCTGCTTTTTCATCTGGACTGGCTATACGCTTTATTTGCAAAGCGGGGTGCTGGCCGAGAAGAGAAGCGAGTTGGAAGCCCTCAAACAGGAAGCGGTTATCTTGCAGCAAAAGCAAGAGGAGCTGACGTATGAGGCGAGCCGGCTGAACGATCAGGAATACCTCGCGGAACTGGCGCGCAAACGGATTTATTACACGAAGCAGGGCGAAAGCATTTACGTGATTCCGGAGTAAGCTCACAGGGTGATCTTCTAGGAGAGGGAGGCTTTCCACGCACATGGGAGTCGAGGTCGGGAGCAAACTGGAAGGAAAAGTCACAGGTATTACCAAATTTGGCGCGTTTGTAGAGCTGCCGGGGAATGTGACCGGACTGTTGCACATCAGTGAGATCGCCGACGTCTATGTCAAGGATATTCATCAGTTTCTGAAAATCGGCGATATCGTGACGGTCAAGGTTCTCAGTGTCAAAGAAGGCAAGATCGGACTGTCGATCAAGAAGGCACAGGAAAAAGAACGGCAGCCCCGCCAGCCACGGGAGCGAACGGAAGGCTTTGAGGATAAGCTGAACCGCTTCCTCAAAGAAAGCGAAGACCGCCTGTCCTCTCTGAAAAAGAGCGGAGAGAAAAAGGGACGCGGTCGGTAATGTCAGGTCGGAAAATTATCACTTTTCTTTTTTTGCCAAAAGCTTATTTTGACAGAAAAAAGAGGAAGGTCATTTGAAAGTAGTGACGAATAAGGTATCGTAAGCCCGTTTCGCAAAGCGCGAATCACCTGTCAGCCGACGTTATCCGCCATAACGTCGGTTTTTTTTGTCCAAATTCGCGGGTTTATTTGTCGCACGATTCTGTGAATATGCGCTGGTTTTTTGACAAATTTTACAATCCCACCTCCGTATAATGGAGAAACACATTGAACAAGAACGGGGTGGAACGGAAGATGATCGCAAACAAGAACATGTCCCAGGCTGGTCAAGCATGGGCGCGCCAAGTGTCTGAACGAATGGATACGACCGCACGAACATGGGGAGACAAAATCGCCGACGCTGTACAAAGATGGAATGTGCTTCCGCTTTTGATGGGGTTTTTGCTCGGGCGAGCCTTGATCTTGGAAGAACTGACGCCTTTTGCAATCCCGTATTTTATCGTGATGTTCTATATTCGCCGAGATTGCCTCCTCGTTACGGGCATGGCACTCATTCTCGGGGCCTTTACCCAATCGGTCCCCATCGGGCTGCAAACCATTCTTAGTATGCTATTGGCCCTCTTTGCCTGCAAAATGATGGAGCGATTGCGCAGGAAAGACTTTTCGCGGACGCCGCTGCTTGTGGTAATCACCATCTTTGTCAGTCGGCTGCTGTACGCCGTGTTGACCAATCAAGTGAACACGTATGAGCTGGTCATGGTCGCTGTCGAAGCGGTACTCGGCTTCGTGCTGACGCTCATCTTTATCCAGTCGCTTTCCATTATTCATTTGGCCAAGCCTTACGAGCCGCTGAAAAACGAAGAGATCGTGTCGCTTGTGATTCTTCTGGCCTCGCTGATGACAGGCACGGTCGACTGGATGATCGAAGGCATCTCGATGGAACACGTCCTCTCCCGCTACTTGCTGCTCATCTTTGCCTTCGTCGGAGGTGGGACCGTGGGGGCAGCCGTTGGTGTCGTGACGGGTCTTATCCTCAGTTTGGCAAATGTAAGCGCCCTTCTGCAAATCAATTTGCTGGCGTTTTCCGGTCTTTTGGCAGGATTGCTCAAGGAAGGCGGAAAAGTAGGCGTCTCCGCAGGACTTTTGATCGGGACGGCCATCCTGGCCATCTACGGCGGTGCGGAAGATACGCTCTACTTCTCCTTGATTGAAACCTCCTTGGCTATTGTTGTCTTCCTCCTTACGCCTGCCGTGCTCTGGAAAAAGGTCGCCCGCTTCATTCCCGGCACGCCCGAAAATTTGCAATCGCATCAGGAATATATGCGCAGAGTCCGCGATGTGACGGCGGGCAAAATTCAACAGTTCTCCGATTTGTTTACCCAGCTCTCCCGCAGCTTTGCACAAACGGCCGAGCAGGAGGAGCTTGAGGAACAGGCAGATGCCTTCCTCAGCCGCGTCTCCGAGTTCACGTGCCAAAAATGCTGGAAGAAGGAACAATGCTGGGAAAAGGATACGCAAGCTACGTACGAGGGCATGCGCTATCTCATGGAAAAAGTATACGAAAACGGTACGCTCGCAGGTGTAACCCCGCCGCGCGACTGGGAGCGAAAATGCGTCAAGACGGAAAAGGTGCTGACCGTGATGGAGCAAGAGTACGATCGTCAGCAAGCTTTTGACCAATTGAAGAAGCAAGTGAAAGAAAGCCGCAAGCTGGTGGCCGATCAGCTCTCGGGCGTTTCCCGGGTCATGAGCGATTTTGCCCGCGAGATTCAGCGGGAAGGCATGGAGCTGTCTTTTCAGGAAAAGCAAGTCTCGAAGGCGCTGGAAGGCTTGGGACTGTCCGTGCGTCGGGTGGAAATTCACAGCCTGGAAGAAGGCAAGGTCGATATCGAAATCAGTCAGCCGACTTGCTACGGCCATGACGAGTGCGGCAAAATCGTCGCACCGATGCTGACGGAAATTTTGGGCGAAAACATTGTGGTACGCGAGCGGCAATGCGAAGCGCAAAAAGACGGCTCTTGCACGATGTGCCTCGCTTCCGCCAAAACCTATGAGATCGAAATTGGCGTGGCTGGCGCAGCCAAGGACGGCAAGCTACTGTCCGGCGACAGCTTCCGCACCATGGATCTCGGCAACGGCAAGATGGCCTTGGCGATCAGCGACGGCATGGGCAACGGCGAGCGGGCCTTCCTGGAGAGCCAGTCCGCGCTCGATATGCTCCAGCAGTTGCTTCGCTCCGGCATGGACGAAAAAATTTCCATCAAGACGGTCAATTCCATTCTGGCGCTGCGCTCGACAGACGAAATGTTCGCGACGGTTGATTTGGCGCTGATCGATTTGCAGACAGCTCATACCCGTTTCATCAAAATCGGCTCTACGCCAAGCTTCGTCAAACGCAAAAACGATGTCATCACGATTACGGCCAACAATCTGCCCGTAGGCATTCTCGAAGAAATCGAGGTCGACGTCGTGTCGAGAATGCTCAAGCCGGGCGATCTGCTCGTCATGATGTCTGACGGCATCTACGAGGCTCCGCGGCATATCGAAAACAGGCAAGCGTGGATGAAGCGGATCATCAGCGAGCTGGAGACGGACGATCCGCAGGAGGTCGCCGATCTGCTTCTGGAGAAAGTCATTCGCCAGCACTCCGGCAAAATTGTCGATGACATGACCGTGCTTGTCGCGCGGATTGACCGCTTTGTGCCACAATGGTCGTCCATTCAGGTACACGGGATGGAGAAGCTGGAGCGACCGCGGATTGTAAGCTAGGGGTATGTTTTCCCATCAGAGCGTCGATACTGTTGCTAAAACAGGCTGAATGGGGAGATTATTTGTGAAAGAAGCGACACTTCGTCAGATTCTGGTCGTAACAGACGGCTGCTCCAACTCGGGGATGAGCCCGGTTGCAGCTGCTGCCCTTGCCCGCGAGCAAGGGATTACGGTAAACGTCATTGGCGTTATTGACAAAAGCGAACTGGGCGAAAAGGGGGAGCGTGAAATCCGCGAAATCGCCGAAGCGGGAGGCGGCCTGTGCGACATCGTCTACCCGCAGCAGCTGGCGCAAACGGTCCAGATGCTGACGCGCAAGGCGATGACGCGAACCATCCATCAAGTGGTCAATAAAGAATTGAAAGAGATTTTGGGCGATTCCGGTATAGAGGAACTGGCTCCTGACAAGCGCGTGCAGGTGGCAGGCATGGTGGATGAGCTGGGAGAAAAAAGCAGCCTGAACGTCGTGATGCTGGTCGATACATCGGGCAGCATGAAGCCAAAGCTGTCGGCGGTTCAGCAAGCCATTCACGATTTTAGCATCAGCTTGCACTCCCGAAGCGGGCACAGCAGAATGGCAGTGGGTTCATTTCCTGGGAAACAAAAGTATCTGGATATCCGCATTCCGTGGACAGACAAGGTGGAGCAGGCGCATCAGCTGACCAGCGATTTGGCCATGAGCGGCATTACGCCGACTGGACCTGCGATTGTCGAAGCGATTGCGTTGTTTGAGCAGGACAAACTCCCAAGCGCGTTGCAGGAGCGCTATCGCGACGAAGAAGAAAACGACGACATGAACGGAAGTCTGCGCGACCATGTCTTCTAAGGCAGCGACTCCTGATCTGCCCAAGTATTTTCAGGGCAAATGGAACCGGAAGTCGTACCACGTTCTGCGGGAGTTGGGACGTGGTGCGAACGGTACCGTCTACCTCGTTTCCCAAGACGGCGTGCGTCGTGCTGTCAAGGTGGGCGTGGAAGGCATGGATATTTTAATGGAAGTAAACGTGCTGAAAAGCATACAGCAGGGGCGGGATTCCAGAGTGGGCCCGCTCCTCTGTGATGTCGACGACCTCGTCGTCAACGGAAAGCCGTGTACGTTTTACGCCATGGAGTATCTGGAGGGCGAACAGCTGGATCAGTACATCCAAAAGGAAGGGGCGGAATGGGTGCCTGTCATGATCGTCCAGCTTTTGGCCCGACTTGATGTTTTGCACAAGCATGGCTACATTTTTGGCGATCTCAAGCCGGAGAACATCATGGTGAGCCAAACGGACAAAACGGTGCGGCTGATTGACTTTGGCGGCGTGACGAAGCATGGAAATGCGGTTCGTCAGTTTACGGAGGAGTACGACCGGGCTTTTTGGCACGCAGGGGACAGACGGGCCGAACCCGGTTACGATCTGTTTTCCGCAGCCGTCATGATGGTGCGTTTGACCGTTGGAAAGGAAACGTGGAAAAGTAGCCTTCGTGAACCGCGTCACACGGGATTGCTCTGTGATATAATACGGAAAAGTGACAGCCTGTACCCGTATCGAGTGCCTTTGTTAAAGGCTTTTCACGGGAAGTTTGCCACGGCGCAGGAAATGAGAGCGGAACTGCTGGCGGTGCTTCGGGAGCGAACGGTCGCGAAGCCGCAAAAGAAGGCTCCGGCTGCCGCAAGCAAGGTAGGAGGAGGCATAAGCGGCTTGTTCGTTGCCTCGCTTTTGCTGTTGGCTGGCACTTTGTATTATGCATGGTTCATGTGAAGGATGTGACGGGTTGTGTCCCCGGATTTGGTGATGGATACTTGCTTGTTGGCAGGTTCAATTATATTGAAAAATGGTGGTGAAACATACCGGACGGAAGAGACGATGGCCTTGATCGCGGAGGCAGCGGGCATGGATGACGTCAACAGCTCCGCCACGCCAACAAGCATTATTTTGTCTTTCCGGTGCAAGGGGTTCGATCATACCCGGATGGTACGGACCCCGAAGCGGACTACCAATTTGAATAAAATCACGCTCGTAAACGATGTATCGCGAAGATTCGTCGGCGGAAAGATCAATTTGGAGCAAGCCTATCGACTGCTGTGCCAAATCGATCAGGAAAAGCCGATTTATCCGAAATGGATGCAGCATATGGCAGCCGCTATCGCCAGCGGCTCCTTCGCCATGCTGGCGGGCGGTACCTGGTTTGACCTCCTCCCGTCCGCATTGGCGGGGTTGATCGTCAATCTCAGCTTGGAATATTGGGAACAGTTTGTTCGCATGAAGTTTTTTACGGAATTTTCGGCTGCCTTGCTGGGCGGACTGTTTGCCCTGCTGGCCGTAAACGTCTTTCCGCAGCTGCACATTAGCATCATTATTATCGGTGCCATGCTTCCGTTGTTCCCAGGGATCGCGATTACCAACTCGCTGCGGGATTTGCTGGCAGGCGATCTGGTTGCAGGTGTTTCACGGGGAGTTGAGGCCATGTTGACGGCCGTCTCTGTAGCCGTAGCCACAGCGATTATTCTCTGGGTGGGGTGAGGATGTATGTTTTTTCAAGGGCTGGCGCTGAGCTTCGTTTCCTCCATGGCGTGGTGTGTGCTGTTTAATGTTCCGGTCCGCACGATTTTGGCCGGCGGATTGGCGGGAATGGTCGGGTTTTGCGTGTACTCGCTTTTGCCGCTCTGGGGCGCGCAAGTGTTGCTCTCCACATTTGTTTCTGCGGCCATCGTCTCGCTGTTGAGTCAATTTTTTTCGATCTTGCTTCGTGTACCCTCGACCAACTTTAGCGTTGCGGGCATTATCCCGCTCGTTCCGGGGTCTTTGGCCTACAAGTCGATGCTCGCTTTCGTGAACAACAACTACGTGGAAGGCATTACGCTGGCAACCAAGACGATGATGGTCGCCGGTGCCATTGCATCTGGACTTATTTTTGGTATTTCCGTCGTGACGATTTGGAAAGGAGCCCGTTATGCTGGCAAGCGTACGCAACGAGATTGAGTCTTCCGGGCTCCTGCTTCCCGGAGAAACCATTGTCGTGGGGGTTTCCGGCGGCAATGATTCTACAGCTCTTTTGCATATATTGGCTTCTCTCAATCAACACTATCAATACGGCTGGAGGCTGCACGCCGTACACCTGGATCACGGCTTTCGCGGAGAAGAGGCCAGGCTGGACGCACAGTTCGCGGAAGCGTTGTGCCGCGAGCTTGGCGTGGCTTTTCACCTGTTTGCGTACGATGTTCCCGCCTATATGAAAAAGACGGGAAAAGGGAGCCAAGAGGCGAGTCGCGAGCTTCGCTACCGTTTTTATCGGGAGGTAGGCGTCGCACAAGGCGCGACCAAGCTGGCACTCGCGCATCATGCAGACGATCAGGTCGAGACGATTTTGTTTCGCCTCGTTCGCGGCAGCAGGCTGCAAGGACTTGCAGGCATGCCGCAGCGTCGGATGCTGGAAGACAGTCAGATCGAGCTAGTTCGTCCGTTGTTGCATAAAACGCGTCAGGAACTGGAAGCCTATTGCCAGGAAAATGGTCTTTTCCCGCGCGAGGACAGCAGTAACCGTTCGCGCAAGTACACGCGCAACCTGCTGCGTCTGGACGTGATGCCTCTGCTTGCCCAGGTGAACGAGAAGTATCGCGAGCATATTCTCGATCTGGCCAAGGCGATTTCGCAGGACGAAGCGTTTTTGACACGGCTGGCTCGCGAACGTCTGGACGAGGTCACGATCGAAAAGAAACAGGAAACTTTTCTGATTGACAAAGACAAGTTTCAAACTTGTGACGTTGCTTTACAAAGGAGAATGATTACTCTAATATTAAGTTATCTCTCAAAACATACCGAATGGTCTTCGCAGCATGTGGAGACCGTTTTGCACATGCTAGGGAGGAGTCGCCCTTCTGCGGAAGTGCATTTGCCCGACAACTTGGCGGTAAGCCGGATGTACGGACGAATTCTTTTTAGTCGTAGAAAACGGCGAGACTGCATACATACCTATCGTTACAAACTCGCCGTTCCTGGGGTGACCCGGATCGACGAGAGCAATGCCACGGTACATATTTCTTACCTTGAAGGTCCCATGGATTGGAGGCGACTCCCGGACAATGAAGCGGTGTTCGACGCCGATCAGCTTCCAGGAGCGCTGTATTTGCGTAACCGGAAACCAGGAGACCGTCTCACCCTGTTTGGCTCGGCAGAAGGAAAGAAGCTGAAGGATCTACTCATTGATGCCAAAATTCCGCGAGCATGGCGGGACAAACTTCCGCTCTTGACGGCGGGCGATGAGGTGATTTTGGTACCAGGCGTGCGCCGTTCCGCCGTAGCGCCTGTAAATGGACAGACCAGGCGTTTTCTACACGTGCGGGTTGAGTTTGGAGAAGATTGGCGGGAGGTTTTTTCATGAATCAAGACATCGAGAAGATTTTGCTATCAGAAGAGGATATTGCAGGAAAGGTACAGGAATTGGGCAAGACGCTGACTGCCGAATACAAGGACAAAAATCCATTGGTGATTTGCGTTCTGAAAGGCGCGGTTACTTTCATGGCCGACCTGATCCGTCACATGGACATTCCGTGCGAAATGGATTTCATGGCGGTTTCCAGCTACGGAAGCGGCACCGAGTCCTCCGGCATGGTGAAAATCCTGAAGGACCTGGATACCTCCGTGCAAAACAGACACGTGCTGGTAGTAGAAGACATCATGGATAGCGGGCTGACGCTGAGCCGCCTGGTAGAACTGCTGCGCCATCGGGAAGCTGCCTCTGTAAAAGTGGTGACTCTCCTCAACAAGCCGGAGCGTCGCAAGGTAGATATTTCGCCCGACTACAGCGGTTTCGATATTCCCGACGAGTTTGTGGTCGGATACGGTCTCGATTATGCGGAGCGGTATCGCAATTTGCCGTACATCGGAATATTGAAGCCGGAAGTCTACACGAAGTAGCTTTGTTGTGGAGACTCGGCAAAATATGATAAAATGTGAAGAGTGTCTGTTCGTGAGAGGAGGTAAGGAATGAATCGCTTTTTTCGTAATACCGGGTTCTACCTACTGATTTTTCTTGTCACGGTCGGGATCGTGAATTTCATCCTCTCCGGTACTGATAAGGTTGGGAAACTTACATATCAGGATTTCCGGGTACAGCTGAAGGCTGACAATGTCACAGAGCTATCCATACGCCCTGAAAATGGTACATACAGGGTCGAGGGTACGCTGGCTAAAGCTATTCCGGGACAGGAAAGCAACAAATTTTTTACCAACGTTCCTTTGTATGACTCTGACGTTGTAAAGCTGGTTGAAACGAAAATTGATGAACAAAAACTGAAGAGGGTGGAGTTTAATCCAGCGGAGGGCAACAGCATTTGGCTCACCTTCCTGACCTCGATCATTCCGTTTGTCATCATTTTCATCCTGTTTTTCTTCCTTCTGAACAACGCTCAGGGTGGCGGCAGCCGAGTGATGAACTTCGGAAAAAGCCGCGCGAAGCTGTATAACGAAGAGAAGAAGCGCGTTACGTTCGACGATGTAGCGGGGGCAGATGAAGAAAAGGCGGAGCTGGAGGAAGTCGTGGAATTCCTGAAGGATCCGCGCAAATTCAACGCCGTGGGTGCCCGTATTCCCAAAGGGGTCCTGCTCGTAGGTCCTCCGGGGACTGGTAAAACCTTGCTCGCCCGCGCTGTCGCCGGGGAAGCAGGCGTTCCGTTCTTCAGCATTTCCGGTTCCGACTTCGTGGAAATGTTCGTCGGGGTGGGTGCATCCCGCGTGCGCGACCTGTTTGAAAACGCGAAGAAAAATGCTCCGTGCATTATCTTTATCGACGAGATTGATGCCGTAGGTCGTCAGCGTGGAGCTGGTCTCGGCGGCGGTCATGACGAACGCGAGCAAACGCTCAACCAGTTGCTCGTGGAGATGGACGGTTTCGGCGGCAACGAAGGCATCATCATGGTGGCTGCGACCAACCGCCCTGACATTCTCGATCCGGCGCTTTTGCGTCCAGGACGTTTTGACCGTCAAATTACAGTGGATCGTCCCGACATCAAAGGCCGTGAAGCGGTGCTCAAGGTTCATGCCCGCAACAAGCCGCTTGGCGACGACGTGAAGCTGGATGTCATTGCTCGCGGTACTTCGGGCTTCACCGGTGCCGATCTGGAGAACCTGCTGAACGAAGCTGCTCTCCTTACCGCCCGCAAAAACAAAAAGCAAATCACCATGAAGGAAATAGACGAAGCCATCGACCGCGTCATTGCCGGTCCGGCGAAAAAGTCTCGTGTCGTCAGCGAAGACGAAAGACGCCTGGTTGCTTTCCACGAAGCTGGTCACACGATTATCGGCTATCACCTGAGAAATGCCGAAATGGTACATAAGGTAACGATCATTCCGCGCGGCCAGGCTGGCGGATACACCGTGATGCTGCCAAAAGAAGACCGTTTCTTTGCTACCAAATCAGATTTGCTCGATAAAATCGTCGGGCTGTTGGGTGGACGAGTGGCGGAGGAGTTGGTGCTCGGGGATATCAGTACCGGAGCGCACAATGACTTCCAACGCGCGACTGCGATTGCCCGCAGCATGATTACCGAATACGGGATGAGCAGACTCGGCCCGATGCAGTTCGGCAAGAGCCAGGGTCAGGTGTTCCTCGGCCGCGATTACGGCAATGAGCGCAACTACTCCGACAAGATCGCTTATGAGATCGATCTGGAAATGCAAAACATCATCAACGAATGCTACGCTAGGTGTAAAGAATTGCTCACGAAGCATCGCGATCAGCTCGATCTGATTGCCAACACGTTGCTGCGCGTGGAGACGCTTGATGCCGAGCAGATCAGACAGTTGATCGAGACGGGAAGAATGGACAACGATCCGGACAATCCGAATAACGGTGACGTCGTGGTTAACATTCAACCCAAACAAGACGAAACAAACGAAGAACCGAAACAATAAGGGGCGCCTCAGGTGCCTCTTTTCTTCATAAACGGACAAGAGGCTCGCATAGGCAAGAGAGAGACAACCGAATCGATGGAGGAGGAGAAAGGATGCTACTTACACCGGGAATGGCTGCATTTGATATGGACGGTACGTTGTTGAACGAGGCATCGCAAATGACAGAGGGGACGAGAGCGGCACTGTCCGAGCTGCAAGCAAAGGGCTGCAAGCTGGTGTTGTCGACAGGCAGAATGTTTGGCTCCGCTCAGGTTCCGATTGACTCGTTTCCATTTGACGGATACGTATGCAGCAACGGGGCCGCGATTTATGACAAAGACGGCACGCTGGTTCGCCGCTTTTTGTTGTCCAAGGAAATGGTGATCGGGGCGATCCATGCGCTGCGACAAGAGCCGATTTACTACGAGCTGCATGATACAAACAGTAACCGCTGGATGGTGCAGGAGGATCGTGAGCGTCTGGAGGCGATCATCGAGCAGGATGCAGCTGTGGAGGGAGTCTCCATGCGGCAGTTTGCGTTTTACAGGCTCGCCCGTGTCGCGCCACTTGCGGAAATGCTGCAAAAAATCGAGAGCAACGAAGCGGAAATCGTCAAGTTTTTCATCTGGGACAGCAATCCGGAACGTCTGAAGTGGATTGCCGATCAGTTCAGTCCGTGGCAGGAGCAAGTGACGATCACTTCTTCCGGCAAGCAAAATATCGAGGTCATTCCCCGCGGCGTCTCCAAATGGGAAGGTCTGCTCTATTTTTGTCAGACATGGGGAATTGCGCCAGAGCAGGTGATGGCGTTCGGCGATGCGGAAAACGATCGGGAGGCGCTCATCGGGGCGGGCTATTCTGTTGCGATGGAAAATGCTTCGCCCGCGATCAAGGAGATTGCCAAATATGTCGCGCCGCATCATAACGACGATGGCGTAGCCCGATTTATTTGGGAGCGGGTCATTGGTGAGCCGTCGAAATCGAACTAGCGAAACGAGATGCGTAAACCGCACCTACCAGAAGCATATCTCCCCTTGCAAAAAACCGTCCTTGGCTTGGATGGTTTTTTTGTTGTTAGTGAGAATGGTTATCAATTATAATGGGCGTAGCGATTCGGAGAGGAGAGGTGTCCCCATGATGCAAAAAGAGCTGTTGCTTCTGTGGAATCACGCTTCCGTCAAAGTCATGGACGTACGCCACCAGATTGTGCAGCCGGGGGAAACACAGAGGTTCGATCCGCTCCCTTCCAGTGTGTTTCTGTATTTCATTCGCGGCCGCGCCGAGGTGCTCCTGGGCGAGCTGGCCTATTCTGTGCGCCGCTTTCACGTCATTCACGGCGGCAAGGGACTGACGCTTGAAATCACGGCCTGCGAAAACGACTCGGAATACTACATTCTTTTTTATAAAGCGGTTATTTCTTTGCCATGCCGCCAGGAAATCATGCAGCTTTTGGAGCGGCGCAACTGGTTTTTGGCTCCGTATGCCTTTGTTCCCCAACAGTCTGTCGCCCTGTTCGATCAGGTGGAAAAGTTGCACGCAGTTTGGCAGGTGAACGACGCCAATCCTGTGCGGCAACTGCGGGCGAGAGGGCTGTTTCAACTTTTTGTCTCCGAACTGTTGCGGCAAATGGACGAAGAAGCGCGAGGCTACGGAAAAGCCGACCTCGTTTCCCAGGCGAAGCAGTTGATACATACGCATTACAGCGAGCCGCTTACGCTGGAGGCGATTGCGCAAAAGCTGAACTACAGCATTCCGTATTTGTCCAGGCAGTTCAAGCAGCAGACGGGGCACAGCCCGATCGACTACCTTATCCGTGTGCGGCTGGACAGGGCCAAGGCATTGCTCGTGCAAACCGATGCCTCTTTGCAGGAGGTTGCCGAAGGCGTCGGGTACAGCGACCTCTCCTACTTTATCCGCGCGTTCAAAAAACATACCGGAGTCACGCCGGGACAGTGTAAGGAACAGGCGGCCGGCATACGCGCAGGCTCGGAATATCCTGTGAAAAGGCTAAGATCTTCCCTTGTAGGAATCACTCCGTACAACTACAATCTGTTTAATAATGAAAATCATTATCAGAAAAGTGAGGGAGAGAACGTGCAGCGATTCAGAAAGGGAACCAAAGGCAAAATGCACAAGCTGATGCTGGGGCTGGCGCTGCTTTTGAGTGCATGCTCCGGTCCGGGCAATGGCGGAGCAGTCAACAGCAATCCTCCGCAGTCGACGCAGCAAGCAACAGAAGCTTCGGCCACAGCGAATGCCCAGCAAACGAAGCAGCAATGGCCGCGAACCTATGTGGATGCGACAGGAAAAGAAGTGGTGATTGCCAAGCAGCCACAGCGTGTTGCCGTGACGCACTTTGGCATGATGGAGTATTTCTTTGCGCTGGAAACACCGCCGATCGCTTCTACGCTGGCAGAGCGCATGCTGGGATCGTTTGAAACGTTGAAGCCTTACGCCAAAACAGCCACAGTCAAGGATATCGGTGAAGTGACTACGCCGAATCTGGAGCTGATGACGGAGCTTGAGCCGGATTTGATTGTGGCCTTCTCGGGCACGCATAACGACGTTTACGAGGATTTACGTCATATTTCCACTGTGGCGATGATAAACAACACGGAGGAGCGGACTTGGGCCGAGACGCTCCGCGAATACGCCAAACTGGTCGGCAAAGAGCAGTTGGCCGAGGATTACATCACCAAGCTGGAAGCGCTGATGGCGGAAGCCAGGGGAAAATTGGCCGCGAAAAAGGATAAAACCGTGACGTTCCTGCGGGCATCGGGAGACGGCAGCACTTTTTATGTACTGGACGACAATGACGTCTCGTATGCGTTCGATGAGAAGTCCGGTCTGGGTCTGAAACCTCCCGGACCGTACAAGCTGGAGGGCGACGTCGTTTCCCTGGAGGGGGTAACGGTGCTCGATCCCGACTATATTTTCCTCGTCGATTATTTGGACAATATGGATACGACGCTTGCCGAGCTGAACAAGAGCAAGGTATGGCAGTCGCTAAAGGCTGTAAAAGCAAACCAGGTGTATCCGCTCGATGTCTCGATCAGTACGAAAGGTCCGTTGGCGGTTGAGCACACGACGAGGGAGCTGCTCCGGGTTCTTGCGGAATAGCCTCCAAAATCAA
This sequence comes from Brevibacillus sp. SAFN-007a, assembly GCF_051967035.1. NCBI lineage: Bacteria > Bacillati > Bacillota > Bacilli > Caryophanales > Paenibacillaceae > Brevibacillus > Brevibacillus sp. SAFN-007a. The sequence continues at coordinate 84,664 of NZ_JBQCKK010000015.1, forward strand.
TCGCATGGACGGAGAGGAGAGCGGGCAGATGAGTCAGCCTAGCGTGCTGCACGATACGTTTAACGAACGACAGTTATGGATTTACCTGCCTGACGGTTATGCGGACAGCGACCAGCGTTACCCGGTCGTCTATGTGCAGGACAGCGGAGATTTGATTGAACCGAACGAGAGCGACACCTTGCTGAAAGTGCGGGAGCTTACCGCGAAGGGCGAGCTGCCCGGCTTGATTTTTGTGGGAGTGGCTTCGTTTGATCGCAACGACGAATACACGCCGTTTGTTTCGCCCAATGTGTTTGAGCCAGGCAAGATGTTTGGCGGCCGTGCCTCCGTCTATGCCCGGTTTCTCGCGAACGAGTTGAAACCGTACATCGACAGCAAGCTGCGGACGCTTCCGGCCAGCGAGCATACGGGAATTATGGGCTTTTCGTTTGGAGGGCTCATCTCCGTCTACACGGCGTTCTCGTATCCGGATAGGTTTGGACGCATCGGAAGCTTTTCCGGTTCCTTCTGGTTTCCGGGCATGATCGAATGGCTGGAGCAGCTGCCGATCCGCCATACCGGCCAACGCCTCTACATGAACCTGGGTCATGCGGAAGGAATGGGCCGCACGAACGGACAACAGTGGATGGTGCCCAACAGCAAAAAGGTGTATGAACTTTTGCTGCAAAACGGCTTTACCGAAAGCACGGTGCGCCAGGTAATTTACGAGAGCGAGTACCACTCCTTTGATCTGGGGGTACAGTATGTCCCGGACGCTCTGCAATGGTTGTTCCGGCCAGCGTAAACAAGAGCGACAGGCTCATATCCGTATCGGGTATGAGCTTTTTGTTTAGGTGTCGTCCAAACAGGCAAGAATAAGCAAACCATGTAACAACGCTTACATTGACAAGTCCCGCTTATCAGCTTACAATGACCGTAAATTATGACACCACCGTAGGGGGATTTTTTCCATGGACGCTTTAGCGTTAGAAAAAAAAGCCCAGCGCAACGCTGAGTTACGTGAACGACTGATGCAGCTGAAGAAAGAGCGTAATGCCATCATTCTTGCTCATTTTTACCAACGTCCCGAGATTCAGGAGGTAGCCGACTTCATTGGAGACTCCTTTGGACTGGCGCAAAAGGCAAAGGAAACCGATGCAGACGTGATCTTGTTCTGCGGAGTTCATTTCATGGGAGAAAGTGCAAAAATTCTCAATCCCCAAAAGAAGGTTATCATCCCGGATGAGCGTGCCGGCTGTCCCATGGCGGACATGGTAAACGTAGAGGGGCTGCGCAAGCTAAAGGCCCAGCATCCGAATGCGAAAGTAGTGGCGTACATCAACACTTCTGCTGACGTCAAGGCAGAGACGCACATCTGCTGTACGTCGTCTAACGCAAAGCGGGTGATCGAATCCGTGGACAGCGAGGAAATCATTTGGGTTCCGGACAAAAACTTGGGCCACTATGTATCCCAGTTCACAGACAAGAAAATGATTATCTGGGAAGGCTACTGCAATACGCATGACCAGTTGTCCGTAGAAGATATCATGACCTTGAAGCGGGAGCATCCCGATGCCGAGGTTGTCGTGCATCCGGAATGCCGCCCGGAAGTGGTTGCCTTGGCCGACTACGTAGGCTCCACTACCGGGATTCTCAAATACTGCCGCGAATCGTCCCACAAGAAGTTCATTATCGGGACGGAGGACGGCACACGCTATATGCTGGAAAAAGACAGCCCGGACAAGACGTTTATTTTCGCGTCCAAATACCTCGTATGCCCGAACATGAAAGTGAACAACCTGAAAAAATGCGTCGAGGCGCTGGAGACCATGAAGCCGGAAATCTACGTGCCAAAAGAAATCGCAGACGCGGCGCGCGCGTCGCTGGAGCGGATGCTGGAAGTGGCTCCGGCGTAAGCGAATGGCCTGTTGATCGGCAATCATTTTTATGAAAAGAGAGAAGGGAGCAGAGCTTGTTGCAAGCTTTGCTCCCTTTGTTGCTGTCTCGCGTGCGAAGCAGTCTGCGGCTCCGCCAGAGGCTGTCCCCCAAAAGCTCCCTCGTGAGGAAGCGGTTTACGGCCATGGGCAGGGAGCGGCAGCGTGCCAGTCCTTTGATGAGATCAGCCCGAAGCTCAAGACGGCATCGGAGTCGGTGTCGGTTTTGCGTAGTCTTCTTTGTAGGTATTGTCGATGTAATCGCGGATTTCTTTTGTCGATTTCCCGGCCTGTTTCAGCTTGGAAGAAATGACGGCAATCTCCATGCAGACGCCGCAGCGTGTGCCGTGGTCATCCCAGACGATGGAGCCATCCGGCTTTTCCTCTTTGATAAAGCAGTTGCCGTTGTGCAGGTGCCCGGCGCTCTCTCCGCAGCCGCAGTAGCAAGGGATGGACTTGAGCAGTTCGCGGTTGGCGCCGGCGATTTTGTACGATTCGATAATAACGGGGTCTTGATTATCCAAAAACTTCGGGAGCTGATCGACGGAAGCGGTCATTTCCTGCAAGTCGCCATTCTGAGCGTGCTGTGCGTGATTCGCGTGATCCTGACCAGCTTGATCGTTAGAGCCGCAGCCGGCAAGCAGAGCTGCGGTGATGAAACTGATAGCTAACCATGATTGACGTTTCATTTTGGACATACCTCCTGCCTTTTATCTTATCATACCAGCATGGAGAAATTGTGCAGCTATGATCGACATGGCAAACAAATGACAATTAAATCGGAATAAATCCTGTTTACTTTTTGGGCTGCTGTCCGTATAATGAAAAACGATCATGCAATTAAATCGGAATCATTTTGAATTGTGCAGGAGGAGCAGAGAGATGAAAAAGGGCCTGATGGCGATCGTTAGCCTGATTGCAGCGGTCAGCCTTGCCGGATGCGGCGCAGCCGAGCAGACAGCAAGCACGCCTCAAACCGGGGGTGATGCGGGTGCCAAGCCACAAGTATATACGACCATTTATCCGCTCGAATACGTAGCCAAGCGCGTCGGCGGCGACCATGTAGAAGTGACCAACATTATTCCGCTCGGAGTAGAGCCGCACGATTACGAGCCAACTGCCAAGGACATGGTGGCACTGGCGAATGCGGACATGTTTGTCTACAACGGAAGTGGGCTGGAGCTGTGGGTCGATAAGGCGGTAGGCAACCTGGACAAAAAGAAGACCGTGATCGTCAATGCGTCGGAAGGTATGGACTTGCTGAAAGCGACAGAGCATGAACACGAGCACGAAGGGGAAGCCGCGACTGAGGAGCACGGCCACGACCACGGCGAATTTGACCCGCACGTCTGGCTGGACCCGACAAAGCTGAAGGCGCAGGCGGAAAAGGTGAAAAATTCACTGGTGCAAATCGATCAGGCGCACGCTGCCGACTATGAGAAAAACTATGAGCAGCTGGCTGCCGATTTGGATCAGCTGGACCAGGAGTTTACAAACATGGTCTCGCACGCTGCCAAAAAAGAATTGATGACTTCGCACAGTGCCTTCTCCTATCTGGCCAATCGGTACGGACTGGAGCAGGTAGCCATTTCGGGACTGAATCCGGCTGACGAGCCGTCGCCAGCAGAATTGAAAAGCCTGGTGGAGCATGTGAAGGAACACAACATCTCCTACGTGATGTTTGAAACGCTCGTTTCGCCCAAAGTAGCGGAAGTGATCGCGAAGGAGGCCGGCGTGAAGACAGCTACCCTCAACCCGCTCGAAGGGCTGACAGAGGACGATGTGAAAGCTGGACGCGACTACTTGTCCATCATGCGTGACAACCTGGAGACGTTGAAGGTCGCCTTGCAATAAGCTTGCGAAAAAATGTCGCTATCAATTGCGGCATTTTTTCTTTTTTGCTCACGATTGGGGGGCGAATGGGCGAATTTCAGCTTTTTTGTCCATAGAAGGGTTGTGGTTCGGGCAAAATCGTAGTAGGATGAAAGGTAACAAATCAGAACAAATCCGATTTAAAGGATGATTATTGCATGGAACCCATGACACAAGGAGTGCCTGTAGTCAAGCTCACGGACGTCTCCTTTCAATATGAAGACAAACTGGTTCTGGACGGGGTGGAGTTTTCGCTGGAACGGGGAGAATTTGTAGGAATTGTCGGCCCGAATGGCTCGGGAAAATCGACGCTGATGAAGCTGATTCTCGGCCTGCTCACCCCGAACAAAGGAAAAGTCGAGCTGTTTGGGCAGCCTCTGTCCAAATTCCGCGAATGGAACCGGATCGGGTACGTCGCCCAGCAAGTAGCTCACGGAGCCGGCGGTTTTCCCGCAACGGTGCAGGAAGTTGTGGCTTCCGGTCTGGTGGGGAAGGTGGGACTTTTCCGCAGACTGAACGCCCAGCATCATGCGAGCGTTCGGGCGGCCGTTGAGCGTGTCGGTTTGGGGGAAAAACTGAACCAGCGTATCGGCAGTTTGTCCGGAGGTCAGCTACAGCGCGTGTTTATCGCGCGTGCGCTGGTTGCAGAGCCGGAGCTTTTGATTCTCGATGAACCTACGGTCGGTGTCGACCAGGAGTCGATTGAGCAGTTTTACGGTCTGCTTCGCTCGCTCAAGGAAGAAAACGGCCTGACGATGATGATCGTGAGCCACGACGTCGGCGTCATGTCGCAATGGGTGACAAAGGTCGCTTGCGTGCAGAAGAAGATTCATTTTCATGGAACGGCTCACGAGTTTGAGCACAATCAGGAAAAAATATTGCAAAGCATGTATGGTGATTCCGTTCGGCTTTTATCCCATCACCATTAAGCCATTGCAAATGAGATAACCAAAGAAGGAGTATGAACATGCTGGCTGATTGGTGGCAGTATGATTTTTTGCGGTATACCCTGTTTTCGGGGATTTTGATCGGTCTGATTTGCCCGTTGCTCGGGACATTTCTCATTGTTCGGCGCTTGTCGATGATGGCCGACGGACTTTCTCACGTCACACTCTCAGGTGTGGCGGCGGGGATGCTGGTCTCGAAAAAAGTGGCGTTTTTCTCGGCCGTAAATCCGCTGTTTTTCGGAATGCTGTTTGCGGTAGTCGGCTCCTTGTTCATTGAACGGCTGCGCAAAGTGTACAAAGCGTATCAGGATTTGGCGATCCCGATCATTTTGTCCACGGGTCTGGGGCTGTTTACGGTGTTAATCAGTGTGGCGGACGGATTCAATGCCGACCTGTACTCCTATTTGTTCGGGAAAATTGTCACCGTCTCCATCGAGGACCTGTATGCGCTGATTGGCGTGGCCGTCGTTGTGCTGGGCACCGTCTTTTTGATTTACAAGGAGCTGTTTGCCGTCTCCTTTGACGAAGAGTTTGCCCGGGTGTCCGGTGTCGCGCGCAGATCGATCAACCTGTGGTTTATGGTGCTGGTTGCGCTGACGATTGCCGCTTCCATGCGCATTGTCGGGGTGCTGTTGATTTCCGCGCTGATTACGCTTCCGGTTGCGGCGAGTCTACAAATTGCGAGAAGCTTCCGCCAAACGATCTTTTTCGCGATTTTGTTTGCGGAAATCTCCGTGTTGAGCGGGTTGTATTTTGCCTATCTGTTCGATTGGGCATCTGGTGGTACAATTGTGTTGATGGCCGTTTTGATTATGCTCGTTGTCTTGGCTGGCAAAAAGTTGCGCGCGATCATGCGGTAGAGTCATCAGGTTAAGACAAAAGGAAGGAGTGTTTGTCGATGAAAGTGGAAGAAGCCCTGCAAATTCTTAAAGAGAACGGGTACAAATATACCGGCAAGCGGGAGGAAATGATCCGCATCTGCGCAGCCGAAAAGCGCTACTTGTCTGCCAAGGACATTATGGAACGAATCAAGGAGCAGTATCCGACGCTCAGCTTCGATACGGTTTATCGCAACCTCTCCACTTTTGTTGAGCTGGGGATTTTGGAGGAGACCGAGCTGGAGGGGGAAGGCCGTTTCCGCTTGGCTTGTTCGGCAGACGGGCATCATCATCACCACGTCATCTGTACGGAATGCGGGAAAACCTCGTCTCTGCCAGGCTGTCCGATGAACGTCATGGCAGCTGTCCCCGAAGATTTTCAGGTGACCGGGCACAAGTTTGAAGTGTACGGAACCTGCAAAGAGTGCGTTGCCCAGTCCAATTGAAAGAGTTGTCTGCAAAGGAGCGTTCGCTTGGTGGCGGATGCTTCTTTTTTGTACCGGAAAAAGAACGGCCGCCCCTGTAGTTTTATTCGGGGCGGTATTTGCTATAATGGGGGGGAAATCATCAGTTACGGAGAGAAGGGACACAGCCATGATTCCCCGTTATATCGCGGATTTTGATTTGCAGTCGTTGCCTCGCTTGAAAACAGACGTAGCCGTTGTAGGAGCAGGGATAGCCGGGTTGTATACCGCCTTGCAGACGAGTGAATATGCGGATGTGGTCTTGATTAGCAAAAAAGGGCTGGATGACAGCAATACCCGCTGGGCGCAGGGAGGAATAGCTGCCGTGACGGCCAAGTCGGATTCTCCTGCCTTGCATCGGCAAGATACGCTGATCGCCGGAGCTGGACTTTGCTCGTACGAAGCGGTGGAAGTGCTCGTGCACGAAGGCCCCGAGCGCCTGAAAGAACTGATTGCATACGGGACGGAGTTTGACCGGGATGAACAAGGTCGGTATGAACTGACGCAGGAAGGCGCGCACAGCAAACGGCGCATTTTGCATGCAAACGGGGATGCGACCGGGGCAGAAATTGTCCGCGCACTGTCCAAGCGGGTGATGGAGCAGGAAAACATTCGGGTGCTGGAGCATCATTTTGCCATTGATGTGGTCACACAGGATGGAGAGTGTGTGGGGGTCATCGTGCAAAAGCCGGAAGGGGACATGTTTTTCCTGGAGGCCAAAGCAACCGTGCTGGCGACCGGGGGAGCGGGGCAGCTGTACCGCTATACAACCAATCCGGACATTGCTACTGCGGACGGGATCGGCATTGCCTATCGGGCCGGGGCGCGCATCAAGGATGTGGAGTTCATTCAGTTTCATCCAACGGCGCTGTACTATCCGGGCGCGCCGCGCTTCCTGATCTCCGAGGCGGTGCGGGGAGAAGGCGCGATTTTGCGCAACAGCAACGGCGACCGCTTTATGGACAAGTACCATCCGCAAAAGGAGCTGGCGCCGCGCGATATCGTGGCCCGCGCCATCGTCTCGGAGATGGAGCAAACCAAGTCGTCGTTTGTGTATTTGGACATCACGCACGAGTCCGAGGAGCTTATCAAGCATCGCTTCCCAACCATTTACAACTTTTGCCTGCAATACGGACTGGACATGGTGACGGACTGGATTCCGGTTGCTCCTGCGTGCCATTACATCATGGGCGGGGTCCAGACGGATTTGAACGGCGAGACGACGACAAAGCGGCTGTTTGCCTGCGGGGAAGCGTCCTGCACAGGGGTCCATGGCGCCAACAGACTGGCGAGCAATTCACTGTCGGAGGCGGTCGTGTTCGGACATCGCATTGCGCAGCGGATCAAGCATCTGCCTGCGCTGCCGGATATTCGCCCGATTCGTTCCGTGGCTGAATATCGGGAGGCGCGCACGTTTAGTACACGGGAACAAAGAGTGAAGCTGCAAAAGCTGATGCTGCGGCATGTCAGCGTCAAACGCGACGAAAAAGGTTTAATGAAAGCGCTGACTGAGTTGCAGCGAATGGAGCGGTTTTACCAGTATGCGGCACAGGATCGGGAGACGTTCGAGTTTTTCAACCTGTTGAACGCAGCGGTGCTGACGACGAGAGCGGCGCTTCTTCGCGAGGAAAGCCGCGGTGGCCATTATCGCAACGATTTTCCGAATAAAGACGATTTGCTATGGCGCAAGCATTTGATCCAGACGTTTGCGGACGGCGTTCAAGAGGAGTGTGGAAAAGACGATGTGGAATAAACGGGAGCTGGAGCGCAAGATCGAAGAGTGGTTGCAGGAGGATCTGGGCTTTGGCGATGTGACGACGCTGAGTACGATCCCCGAGTCCGAGCAAGGAACGGGAATTTTGTACGCCAAGGAAGCGGGAGTGGTCGCCGGACTGCCGATTGCCGAGCAGGTTTTCGCAACGGTTGATCCCGCGCTTGTGTTCACGGCAAAGGTCGAAGAAGGGCAGCGGGTGGAAGTCGGCCAGGAGCTGGCAGAGGTGCGCGGCTCCGTGCGTTCCATTCTGAGCGGCGAGCGGCTTGCGCTCAATTTGCTGCAACGCCTGTCCGGCATCGCGACGAGGACAAGCGAATATGTGGCAGCGGTAGCGGGAACGAAAGCGCGGGTAGTGGACACGCGCAAGACGACTCCAGGGCTGCGTTTTCTGGAAAAGTACGCCGTTCGCGTCGGAGGCGGCCACAATCACCGGTTTGCCTTGTACGATGCCGTGATGATTAAGGACAATCACATCAAGGGAGCGGGAGGCATCGCACAGGCAGTTGCTTCGGCGCGCGCAGCGATTCCGCACACGATGACGGTAGAGGTGGAGGCGGAGTCGCTGGACCAGGTACGCGAAGCATTGGAAGCGGGCGCGGACATTATCATGCTGGACAACATGTCGCTGGAAACGATGAGAGAAGCGGTGGCGCTGATTGATGGCCGTGCGGTTGTCGAGGCTTCCGGCGGCGTCACGCTGGAGACAATCGGAGATATTGCCAAGACGGGCGTAGATGTCATTTCTGTCGGCGCTCTGACCCACTCGGTCAAGGCGTTTGACATCAGCCTGGATTTGAATACGCGGAAACGGTAAGGAGCGACCTGTATGCTACTGGTGATCGACATAGGCAACTCCAACATCGTCCTTGGTTTGTACGAGGGCGAGGTACTGCGGCATCATTGGCGGATTGCCGCCGACCGGAACAAGACAGAAGACGAGTACGGCATGCTGGTAAAAAGCCTGTTCAGCAGTGCCGGTCTGACGCTGGAGCGGGTCAGGGGAATTATTTTTTCCTCCGTCGTACCGCCGTTGAATACGGTGATTGAGCGCATGAGCGGCAAATATTTGCGGCAAAAACCGCTGATCGTCGGTCCGGGGGTCAAGACCGGGTTGAACATCAAGTACGAGTATCCGCGCGAAGTAGGCTCGGACCGAATCGTCAATGCGGTGGCGGCCATTCACGAGTATGGCGCTCCGTTGATTGTTGTCGATTTTGGGACGGCGACGACTTTTTGCTATGTGGACGAGCGCGGGCAGTATTGGGGCGGTGCGATTGCGCCCGGCATCGGAATTTCCACGGAGGCGCTGTTCAGCCGCGCGGCAAAGCTTCCGCGCATCGAAATCACCAAGCCGGCGAGCGTCGTAGGACGAAATACGATTGCGGCCATGCAGGCGGGTATCTATTACGGCTTTGTGGGGCAGGTCGAGGGGATTGTGCGCCGGATCAAAGCGGAGTACCAGACCGAGCCGACAGTAGTAGCGACAGGCGGGATGGCCTCGCTGGTGGCAGACGAGACATCGTGCATTCACGTGGTCGATCCTTATTTGACTCTAAAAGGGCTGCGCCTGGTGTATGAGCGCAATCAGTGAATGGTGAAAATCAACCGTGGCAGGCAAGCAGCATCATTTTGGTGCGCTCTTCCTTGTAGGAGGAAGGGGACGGTGGTAAACTGGGAGTATAGACTTTGCGTTTTTCGGCATACGAATGAAAAGGAGCCAACACCGTTGCAGCGGCATTGGACTCCCGGGACAAGAAGCTGTGGCACACCCACGGCGCGCATGATTACAAAACCAGCGAACCCACCGTCGGGCGGTCAACCTTAGGCGGTGGGTTTTCGCTTGTTACGCCGTTTTCTTGCCCATCGGTACAGCTTTCTGCCACTAAACCAGAGGCTGAGCAGCGTTGCCAGTACTTTCAGGCAAAGGTAGAGCGTGCCGAGCGAGACCATCAGCGTCCCCCCCTTTGCAGGAAGCTGCGCCGTGGCCTTCCACCGCCAATCTTGTCCTATGGGAAAGTATACCATCATTTGCGGTGGCGGCCAGCCCCAAAAGCTTGCTGGCCCCGGTCTTTCTAGTGCCAGAGGGTACAGGTATGCGTGTGAAAGAAGCCTTTGCGCACGGAGTAAAATTTGATTTCGCAGGTAATGATAAATGCGTAGCTTGCAAAGATGGCGTAATCAGAGAAAAGAAATAGGCGTTTTTTGTTATTTTTTCGTTGACAGCACATGGTCACCGCGCTAAAATGGCTATTGTGCCTGACAGAAAAGTTATATGACAGTGAACTTTTTTACTGAAATCAAAAAAGTTCTTGCCAAGCAGACAAGCTTGTGATAATATGTGAATTCTGAAGGGCAAATAAGGTCGATCACTTTGAACCCTTTCCTTGCATACATGGATGGATGTCCGAGCGGCCGAAGGAGCACGATTGGAAATCGTGTAGGCGGGGATAACTCGTCTCGTGGGTTCAAATCCCACTCCATCCGCCATAAACTTTCACGGCCCGTTGGTGAAGCGGTTTAACACAGCAGCCTTTCACGCTGTCATACAGGGGTTCGAATCCCCTACGGGTCACCT
>NZ_JBQCKK010000016.1:0-90200 GCF_051967035.1 Brevibacillus sp. SAFN-007a
TTCCCCATAAAAAATCCCTCCACAGTAGACAGTACAGACCTTTCTTTTGCCTGTCTACTATGGAGGGAGCATATCACTTTTTCTCGGCTCTCTTTGTCTGTTCGGCTATTTCTCGCCCTTCACGGCAGCCACCGTCGCCAAAGCTGCACGCAGATCGTCATAAATCACGTTGCCCACGACCACGGTATCGGCAATCGCGGCCATTTCCGCCGCTTGCTGCGGAGTGCGGATGCCGCCCCCGTAAAAGACGTGCGCTTCGTCGGCTCCTGCCTTGCACGCCCTGACAATAGCAGGATCGCCGTAGGTGCCGCTGTACTCCAGATAAACGACGGGCAGACGGCAGATTTTGGTCGCGACTTGCGCGTAGGCCTTGGCTTCCGCAGCGTCCGCAATCGGCCGCGCGCGCGTCAGCTCGGCCACTCCTGCTGCCGGATTGGCGATCAGATATCCTTCCGTAATGATCTCGTCCCAGTGAATATAGGCACCATATGTTTTCAGCCCGGTGACATGGGGGGCCACCATCCAGTCGGGATCGCCCGCATTCAGCACGAGCGGGATCAGATAGGCATCAAATCCAGGCACAACCGCATCGAGCGAAGAAATCTCCAGCACAGCCGGAACCGCGTAGCGGCGGATGCGGGACATGAGATCCAGCGTGTTGTCGAATGTCACGCCGTACGTGCCGCCGACAATAATCGCGTCGGTACCAGACTCGCAAATCAGCTCCAGTGCCTCGTCGTCGATCATTTTGTCCGGGTCCAGCTTAAACGTATGGCGCCAACTGCGATAGTCCATCAACGTTTTTTGCCTCCTAGCTATTTTCCAATTCGCTCCAGCGCCATCTGATACCCGTCGTTGCCGTAGTTCAGGCAGCGCTTGACACGGGAGATCGTGGCTGTGCTGGCCCCTGTCTCCGCTTCAATCTGATTGTAGGTAAAGCCCTTGCGGAGCATGCGCGCCACTTCCAGACGCTGCGCCAGCGATTGCATTTCGTTTACGGTGCACAAATCATCAAAAAATTGATAGCACTCTTCGATGGTTTCCAGAGACAGAATCGCTTCAAACAGCTGTTCAATCCCTTTCCCCTTCAGTTTTTCCAATTGCATATTCGTCACCCCGATTATGGTATCCGTCTGCCGGACGGTTTCTCACTGTACAATTTTTAAGCACTAAAGCCTTCCCATTCATCTTAGAAGAAACCGCCTTCATCCGCAAGCCCCAATCCCTACTGGAACTTCAAGGATTGCGACAGACCCGGGGTAGTCGGGAGGATTTCCACCCATGTATTTCCTGGCAAAAGCGGCGCCTCCTGCGTCAGGGCTGCGTCCTCGTAGGCGCGAATGACGCCGTTGCTGCGCTTCCACTTGATTTTGCGGGCTTTGCCCTGCTGGAACAAATAGCCGTCTCCCGGACCGATGACATCGACTTGCCGACGGCCCTCGCTATCGAGAACACGATGTTTGGCCGAGATGACCAGCACATTCGTCGCCGAAAGCTGCTTGTTGTCGCTCAGGTCGACATGCGGCTTGCCAGCCGTAAATCGCATGTATTTCTTTTGCTCGGCATCGTATGTAAAGGCAGCCTTGTTCAGCGAATGAAACGTCAGATCGATCTGGGTTGCCGGCTCGCCTTCCTTGATCTCCGCATCCGCCGGAAGGAACGGGAAGTGAGGCACTTCTGCCGTTTTGCGCATGCCTTTGTCCTCCATGGCCTGCTCGATCAGCTCCGGTTTGGTGTAGAGGTTGTGCGGCATTTTGCGGAAGCTCTCCCGCCAGAAATAACGGCCGTTCGGGATTTCGTCCAAATGGCTGTAGTCGGACTGCGCCAATGTCTCCAGCGCTTCCTGACTGCCGCCTGCATGGACAAGCACAGCATCAAAGCCGATGCCCACCTGAATGAAATACGGGCGAATGCTGCGGACAGGTCCGATGACGTCCGGCTGCTGGCTCTGGTAAATCGTCAAAAAGCGGGTCATCTCGCCCTCCGCCAGCACTTCGTAGATGATGTCCGCCTTGTTCAGCCCAGTCTGTGGCCGCGCTGGCGGTGCGTTGTTAATCATGACCATGATCGGGCGTTTGCTGTCCAACCGCTCCTGACTGCCGAGTCCTGTCAGCGGGGCAGTGTACGGGTAGTGGATCGGTTGATTCGTCTCCGGCGGCGTCTGCACGGTAGGAGCGGTCGGCTGCCCGGGAGCCGGGGTAGGCTGCGTGTCAACCTGCTGCGTGGCGCAGGCCGTGACCATGAGCAGCAAGGATAGTAGCATGAGTGACGTTTTCGTCTGTCGTTTCATGAAATCGCTCCTTTCCATCTGTCGATGCCGTTTTTTCCCTTCTTCATTTTTCGCGAGAGCGGAGGGGATTCCTGCTTCCACACGTTTTCCACGATTCTCATACGCTCCTCCCACACATCTCTTTTTGGGCTATGCTACAATAATGAAAAACAGATGCAAAGCGAGGGCGAAGCCATGAACACCCCCTACCTTGTCTATCTGGTGGACGATGAAACCAACCTGCTAGAATTGCTGCAATCGTACCTGGAAAGCGCCGGATTGCAGGTCAAGGCATTTTCCAGCGGCACAGAGGTGCTGCCGCTGCTTGAGGAAGAGACACAGCCCCATTTGTGGATATTGGACATCATGATGCCGGATATCGACGGCTACGAGCTGCTTCGGCTCATCCGCCAAAAATCGAATGTCCCGATCATTTTCATCTCGGCCCGCGACCAGGATGTCGATAAAATCATCGGTCTGGAGCTGGGCAGCGACGATTACCTCGCCAAGCCGTTTTTGCCTCGCGAGCTGGTCATTCGCGCGAAAAAGCTGTTGCAGCGCACGTACGAAAAGCCGGGCGTTGCCGTCGCGTCGCCGCAAACCTTCCAGGATTGGGTAACGGTCGGTCCGTATATGATCTCCGAAAAAGGACGGCAAGTAAAAGAAGGCGACGAGCTGATCGACTTGACGACCAAGGAATTCGAACTGATCGTCTACCTGTTGCACAATCAGGGACTGGCCCTGAACCGCGAGCAAATCCTGACCTCGATCTGGGGCGAAGACTACATCGGCTCCGACCGCGCCGTGGATGACCTGGTGAAGCGCATCCGCAAAAAAATGCCCAAGTTTCCCATCGAAACGGTCTACGGCTTCGGCTACCGGATGACGCGCGCATGAGCAAATTTCGACTGAAAAACTTGCCGCTCTCCCGGCAAATTCTCATTTTGTTCATGCTGTTGACGAGTGTGCTGGGCGTTGGGCTTGGCATCGGCTATCCGTTGGCTGTCAAGCAGTATCTGGTCTCCAACACGTACGCCCTGTTGGAGGACGAGTTTTACACGCTGTCCGAGCATATTTCCTTCAACGAACACAACGAGCTTTTGCCCGTTCCGGCTGCGGCCCCTTACTTCTTGCAACTGCTGCTCTCCCGCTACGAATACTCGTTTGACATGATCGTCTACGCCGAAAACGGACGAGAGCTGGGCAGCCGCAGCAGCAGCGGACGGATTCCGTACGAGGTGGCGCGCGGACTGTTTCTCAAGGCATCTGCCCATCCGAACGACCAACTGCAACACGGCACGTTGAGGCGCGGCGACGAAAACTACCTGTTCGTCAGCAAGCGCATGGACTATCACAGCTTTCCCTACTACATGGTGCTGTTCTCCAAGGAACAGGAGCTGAATCAGATCAACGCGATTCTCACGCGCCAGTTCTTGCTGATTTTCAGCCTGCTTTTGCTTGTCAGCTGGCTGCTCGCCGTCTGGTTCAGCGGATACTTGAGCAGGCCGCTGCGCAGTCTGGACGAGCTGTGCAAAAAGATCGCCCGCCGCCAGTTCGACATTCCGCTCGTGATGGACCGCGGCGACGAGATTGGGCAGTTGGCCCGCTCGTTCGATACGATGAAAAACCAGTTGAAGGAATACGACGAATCGCAGCGTCATTTTGTGCAAAACATTTCCCATGAGCTGAAAACGCCGATCATGGCGATCCAGGGCTATACCCAAGGCTTGGCCGAGGGGGTCTTCCAGGGACCGCAAGCGGAAAAAGCTCTGGCGATCATCATGGAAGAAAGCAAGCGGCTGGAAAAGGTCGTCGGCCAGTTGCTGTATTTGACCAAAATCGAATCCGTCTCCCAAATGATGCAGGTCGGGCGCGTCGATTTGTCAGAAATGATGCATTTGCTGCGGCAGCGACTGTCCGTGCTGAGTCCGCAAGTCGAGTGGCAAGTGAACGTGCCCCCCGACTTGATCGTGGAAGGCGACGGCGAGCAGCTCAGCACCGCTTTTGTCAACATCATGGAAAACCAGCTGCGCTACGCCAAAAGCCGACTGACGATCACCGGTCGACAGTTGGGACAAAACGTGGTCGTGAGCATCTCCAACGACGGTCCGCCCATCGAAGAGGCGCTGCTGCCGAACCTGTTCCAGCGCTTCCGCAAAGGCAAGTCCGGCAAGCACGGCCTTGGACTGGCGATTGCCCGCGCCGTTTTCGAAGCCCACAAAGGCACGATTGACGCCCGCAATGACGCGGACGGGCCTTGCTTCACCATGACGATTCCCGTCACGTTCAAAGGCTGACAGAGCCAGCAACAAAAAGAGCGATTTGCCCGATGCAACTAACCTGCTACCAACCATCGCGGCTAAATCGCTCTTTTTTTGCGACTTGTTCCCCCTTTCATCGGCAAAATCACGACAAAAACCTCCCTTCTTTCGATTCCCTATTGACGTTCTTACGCCTGGCGGTTACCATGAGAAAAATTTCTCTAATCAAGATCATACAGGAGGAGAGACTTGTGGCTTTTTATTACACAGAACCATCCCGGACGTTTAGTGAGTTTTTGCTACTTCCGAACCTGACTACAAAAGAATGCACCCCAAACAATGTAGACTTATCCACTCCGATTACCAAGTTTAAAAAAGGCGAAAAACCAGCACTCACGCTCAACATACCGTTCTCATCCGCAGTCATGCAAGCAGTTTCCGACCATCATATGGCGGTCGCATTGGCTAGATGTGGCGGTATTTCCTTTATTTTCGGCTCCCAATCGATCGAGAGCCAGGCGACCATGGTTCGCAAAGCGAAAAACCACAAGGCAGGTTTCGTCGTCAGCCGCTCCAACCTGACGCCAAGCCACACTTTGAAAGATATTTTGGAGCTGAAAGAACAGACGGGTCACTCGACAGTAGCCGTGACAGAAGACGGCTCTGCCAAAGGCAAGCTGCTCGGAATCGTTACCGGACGCGATTACCGCATCAGCCGCGATCCGTTGGACAAGCCTGTGCGCGATATCATGACGCCGTTCTCCTCCCTGATCTACGGCAAATCCGGCATCACGCTGTCGGAAGCAAACGATCTGATCTGGGAACACAAGCTCAACTGCCTCCCGATCGTGGACGACAATCAACATCTCGACTTCCTCGTTTTCCGCAAGGACTACGACTCCCATAAAAACAACCCGCTGTCGCTTCTGGACGCCAACAAAAGCTATATCGTAGGAGCGGGCATCAATACAAAAGACTATCAGGAACGCGTACCTGCCCTGGTAGAAGCAGGCGTGGACATTCTCGTGATCGACTCCTCGGACGGCTTCTCCGAATGGCAGCGCGACACGGTGCAGTTTGTCAAACAAAACTTCAACGTGCCCATCGGCGCCGGCAACGTCGTCGACAAGGAAGGCTTCCGCTACCTCGTGGAAGCAGGTGCAGACTTCGTAAAAGTGGGGATCGGCGGCGGCTCGATCTGCATTACCCGCGAGCAGAAAGGCATCGGACGCGGCCAGGCTTCGGCGGTAATCGAAGTGGCGGCAGCCCGCGACGAATACTTCAAGGAAACCGGCATTTACGTACCGATCTGCTCCGATGGCGGCATCGTGCATGACTACCACATCACCCTCGCGCTGGCAATGGGCGCGGACTTCGTCATGCTGGGGCGCTACTTCGCCCGCTTCGACGAAAGCCCGACCAAAAAAGTGAAGATCGGCAACAACTTCGTGAAAGAATACTGGGGAGAAGGCTCCAACCGTGCGCGCAACTGGCAGCGCTACGACACAGGCGGCAAAAGCAGCCTCGTCTTTGAAGAAGGCGTGGATTCCTACGTGCCATACGCGGGAAGCCTGCGTGAAAACCTGGACCGCACCTTGAGCAAGATCAAGTCGACCATGTGCAACTGCGGCGCCCTGTCCATCCCCGAGCTACAGCAAAAAGCGCGCATCACGCTTATCTCCGCGACCAGCCTCGTCGAAGGCGGAGCGCACGACGTCATCCTCAAAGAAAGCACGATGGCAGCTGAATAACAGACAGACAGAAAAAAACGACGCGGAAGCTGTAACCCGCGTCGTTTTTCTATGGGAAGGTCAGGGCAGGCGGTACACGGCAAACGGCTCCCCAAGACGGTACGGGTCGCTCAGGCGGTCCAGCTTCTCCATCGTCGCCGCATCGAGCGCAAGCGAGGCGCTCAGCAAGTTTTCCGTGAACTGGTCTACGCGACTCGCTCCCACGATTACAGTGGAAACAGCAGGCTTATGCATCAGCCAGGCAAGCGACAGCACGCTTGGTGAAACGCCCAGTTCGGCCGCAGCCTCCGCTACTTGCTGCCCGAGCGCCAGATTGTCCGCACTGAGCTTTTGGACAAAACGCGGCTCCTTGTCCGCACGCGAACCTGCCGGGGCTTTCTCTGCGCTCGTATATTTTCCGGTCAAAATGCCTCCCGCCAGCGGGAAGTACGGAATGATGCCCACGCCCTGATCGAGACACATCGGCACCAGTTCGCGCTCCGGCGTCCGATCTGCCAGCGAGTAGCTGACTTGCGTCGATACGTATCGGTTCAAGCCTTCTTTTTCGCTGATCCCGATCGCCTTCATCAGCTCCCACGCTGCGTAGTTCGACGCCCCGATATAGCGCACTTTGCCGGATCGCACCATGTCATCCAGGGCACGCAGCGTCTCCTCCAGCGGCGTCTCCGGATCAAAGGTATGAATCTGGTACAAGTCCACGTAATCGGTCCGCAGACGCTTCAGGCTGTCCTCCAGCTCGCGCATCAGATGGTAGCGCGACGAGCCTCGCTGATTTGGCCCTTCTCCTTTGACCAGACCGGCCTTGGTCGCCAGTACGACCTCATGCCGCTTCCCTTCCAGCGCGAGCCCGATAATTCGCTCTGATTCGGTTTGCGTGTAAATGTTGGCCGTATCAATGAACGTCACGCCGTTTTCGATCGCAGTATGGATGATCTCTATGGATGTCTTCTCATCGGCACGCCCTCCAAATGAGTTGGTTCCCAGTCCCAGAGCCGAAACCTTCAGCCCGCTTTTCCCCAAACGGAAATATTTCATGATTGTCGACCTCTCTCTCCATTGAAATGGCTTGCGCAAGGCTCTTTTATTATCTCGTATTTGCTTTCGTATTTCACGTCCGGTCTATGCTTGGCCCATCAGCGTCACTGAATCTTCCCCCCACTCGCAAAAAGAAAAGCCGACGGAGAAAATTCTCCATCGGCCCCGGCTTATCCTATTGGCTACAGCAGGCGGAGTGAATCGATCGCTGGTTATGCAAGATAAGCGTCCCGAACCTGCGGATTGGCCAGCAAAATCTGCGCATCGTCCTTCAAAATGATTTCTCCTGTCTGGATGACATAACCGCGATGAGCGACAGAGAGAGCCTGGTTCGCGTTTTGCTCTACCAAAAGGATCGTCATGCCTTCTTTGTTCAGCTCTGTTACGATATCAAAAATTTGTTCGACGAGAATCGGCGCCAAGCCCATCGACGGCTCATCGAGCATGAGGATTTTCGGTTTCATCATCAGTCCGCGTGCGATCGCCAGCATTTGCTGCTCACCGCCGGACATTGTGCCGCCTTTTTGGTCAATCCGCTCCTTGAGTCGCGGGAAATAGGCAAAAGCTCGCTCGATTCCTTCCTCGATCACATGTTTGTCCGATACGCCGAAGGCTCCCATCTCCAGATTCTCGCGCACGGTCAGCTTCGGAAAAATCCGACGGCCTTCCGGCACATGGGCGATTCCCGCACTGGCGATATCGTGGGTGCGCATCTGGGTGATATCCTTGCCGTTGAAGATCACTTTGCCTTCCTTGGCGCGGGTCTGGCCGCAGATCGTTTTCAGGGTGGTGGATTTTCCCGCCCCGTTGGAACCGATCAAGGTGACGACCTCGCCCTCGTTGACGGTAATGCTCAATCCCTTCAATGCGTGGATACCGCCGTAATAGGTATGAACGTTATTCAGCTCTAGCAATGCCATCGTGTTTCCTCCTTCTACGACACTTCCGACGCACTTTTTCCGAGATAGGCTTCAATGACGTTCGGGTTGTTGCGAATTTGCTCCGGTGTGCCTTCCGCAATTTTTCGACCGTAGTCCAGTACGTGAATGTATTCGCTGAGTCCCATGACCAGCTTCATGTCATGCTCGATCAGGATAATCGTCAGGTCCAGCTCGCGTTTCAGCTTGCGGATAAACTCTGTCATCTCGACGGTCTCGCGCGGGTTCATCCCCGCCGCAGGCTCGTCGAGCAAAATAATCTGCGGATTCGTCGCCATGGCTCTCGCAATTTCCAGCCGACGCTGCAATCCGTACGGCAGGCTCCCGGCTGCTTCGTTGGCAATATGGGCGATGCCGACGTACTCCAGAAGTTGATACGCTTCTACGCGGGCCTTCTCTTCCTCCACCCGCACGCGCTTGGTGTTGAACAAAATCCCGAGCAGCCCGGCTGACAAGCGGCTGTGCACGCCGACCATGACGTTTTCCAGCGCCGTCATTTCCTTGAACAGCCGGATGTTTTGGAAGGTCCGGGTAATTCCGCGGCTGGCGATCTGGTCTGGGCGCAGCCCTTTGATGCTTTTTCCATTCAGGAGAATTTCGCCCTCATCCGGCTCGTAAAAGCCGGTAATCATGTTGAAGAAGGTCGTTTTCCCGGCCCCGTTCGGCCCGATGACTGCTGTAATGCTTCCCTTTTCTATGGAAATCGAGACGTCCTGGTTCGCTACCAGTCCGCCAAAACGCTTCGTCAAGTTTTTTGCTTCCAACAATGCCATGCCCTTTTCCCTCCTCGTCCGCTATGACTGCTTGCCAGTAGCCAATTGGGACAGCTTGCCGAGAATCCCCAGCTTTTGTTTGCCGTATTCGCTCTCTTTGATCGCGTCGAGATCGGTCTTTTTCCGTTTGGCCGGGATCAGTCCGTTTGGACGATACAAGGCGACGAGAATCAGCATAATCCCGAAAATGAGCCGCTGGAACTTGGACGGGTCCAGCTGGTTCGGCAGGTTGATAATCCCGGATTGCTGCAGGCTGTGCAAGAAGTTGGAGAATTCTTTCAAAAGCTGCACCTGCAAAATCGTGACAAACGCAGCTCCGAGCACGACCCCAGGGATGCTTCCGCTTCCGCCGAGAATGACCATGACCAGAATGCCGATCGATTCCATCAACGTAAAGGAAGTCGGATCGATAAAGGTCTGTTTGGCTGCGAAAATCACTCCGACTACCCCTGCAAAGGAAGCGCCTGTCGCAAAAGCGGCCAGCTTCGTATTCAACAGCGAAATCCCCATAGACTGCGCCGCCAGCTCATCCTCGCGCACCGCGATCCACGCCCGGCCCAGGCGGGAATGCTCAAAGCGGATATTCGCCAAAACGATAAACGCGATGACGAACAGGACGATAAAGTAGAAGTAAAACGGTGTCCCCATCTTGATGCCGAACAGCTCCGGCGACGGAATCGGGGTAATCCCTTGCGGACCGTTTGTAATGTTGATCGGTTTGTCCAGGTTATTAAAAATAATCCGAATAATCTCACCAAAACCAAGCGTAACGATGGCGAGATAGTCCCCTTTTACCCGCAGCACCGGCAGGCCGAGCAAGATCCCGAAAATCGCGGCCACGATCAGACCGACGATGAGGAACGGCCAGAACCAGTCACCGGAGAGCGGAAACAGGCCGCCTGCGATAAATTCATTCGCCTGCGAGGTCGAGAAGATCGCGTAGGCATACGCACCGGCAGCGAAGAAAGCGACGTACCCCAAATCGAGCAGCCCCGCAAACCCGACTACGATGTTCAGACCGAGCGCCATCGCCACGTAGATGCCGACTTGCGAAGCAACCTCCATGTAGTAGCGGTTTTCACCGGCGACCAGCGGAATGACAATCAGCAGGACAGCGGCCCCGACAATCATTTTGATCGTCTTGGACGTATTCGTATAATAGACGAGCACGATGGAGGAGAGAATGCCGAGAAACGCGATGACTGATTTGTCCATGAAGTGCAAAGCAGCCGCGAAGACGGCGATCCAAACCAAGGTGAGCGCGAGCGGAATTCCTTTGAATGTTTTCCAGGCCAGATTTGCCATTGGTTTCACCTACACTTTCTCTTTCACAGCTTCGCCAAACAGCCCTTCCGGCTTGAAGAGAAGCACGAGGATTAGAATGCTGAACGCGAACACATCTTTGTACTCGGCACCGAATGCGCCGTTGGTCAGCGGCCCCATGAATGCGCCAGACAGCGATTCCAGGAGACCGAGCAGCACCCCGCCCACCATGGCGCCGCGCAGGTTGCCGATCCCGCCGAGAACGGCTGCGGTAAAGGCCTTCAAGCCGAGGATAAAGCCGATATAAGGGTCGATCGTCCCGTAATTTTGCGCAAACAGCACGCCTGTCGCTCCACCCAGGCTGGACCCGATCAAAAACGTAAGCATGATTACTTTGTCTACATTTATGGTCATCAGCGAAGCCGTACTCTGATCCTGCGCAACGGCACGCATGGCGATTCCCCATTTGGTCTTGTTAATGAAAAGCGTCAACCCAATCATCATGACAATCGCAAGAACAATGACGATCAAGCCTTTGGTTGGAATCGTAGCAAGACTGCCAATCGAAATTGAACCTGTAAAAAGAGTGGGACTGTTCAGATAAAATTCGTTGCGAGCCAGCGCTTCCGTAAAACGAACCAGGTCTTGCAGCAAAAACGAGACGCCGATGGCAGAAATCAGCGGCACGAGACGCGGCGCTCCGCGAAGCGGCCGATAGGCGACCCTCTCAATCGCAACCCCGAGCGCCCCGGTAAACGCCATGGCAATAATCAGTGTCAAGAATAGTGCGACAAAAGGATTCATGCCTTCCAGCGCTCCCAGGGCGTCCGAGATCAACAATACCTCGGTACCGACAAAGGCCCCGACCATAAAAATTTCCCCATGAGCAAAGTTGATGAATTCCAAAATTCCGTAAACCATGGTGTAGCCTAGCGCTACGACTGCATACATGAATCCAAGTGTTAATCCGTCAACCAACACCTGAGGCAAAATGTTGAGCATCATGCGATCCCTCACTTCTCAATGAACTTGTAGAAATTTTCTGCATTCATTCGCATGACCGGACGTGAGTTTCAGTAAAAAAGGGCGAACACAAGCGTGCCGCCCCGGACTGTATGAGGCATGAAAGAGTGTACGGTGATGTTGGCTGCGATTACTCGGCCTTGCCTACAAAAGTGGACTTGTCCTTGTCATACTTGTAAATGAATACATCTGCGTTAATGTTGTCACCTTTTTCATCAAAGGTAACTTTTGTGAATTGCCCCTGAAAATCTTTGGTTTTGTGAACGGCTTCCAGAACTTGCTCGCGTGTTGGTTTTTTGCCACCATTCGCTTTGATTGCTTCCATGACGCCGTTGAGAATGACGTTCATGGAGTCGAAACCGTAGACGGAGTAGGTTTCTAAAGGTTTGTTCGTCACTTTCTTGTACTCTTCGGCCCACTTCTTGCCCTCTTCGGTCTGCGTCACGTCACCTGCCACTGACGTAAACACGACACCTTCGACAGCATCGCCGGCTATTTTAATCATATCAGAAGAGTCCAAGCCGTCGCCACCCATAAAATATCCTTTGTAGCCTTTTTCACGGGCTTGCTTGACCAGAATTCCGCCCTCCGGATACAATCCGCCGAAAAAGATAATGTCAGGGTTTTTGGCCGTCACCTGGTTCAGTACGGCGCTGTAATCCTTTTCGCCTTGCGTAATGCCTTCGTAGCCGAGAAGCTGCACGCCGTCTTTTTCAAACTGCATCTTCACCTGGTCGCTCAAGCCTTGGCCGTATGCGGTCTTATCATGAATGATAAAGGCTGTTTTCACGCCGAGCGTGTTTTTCGCATACATGGCCGCTTTCGGTCCCTGAGCGTCATCGCGCGCACAAATCCGGTGTACGGTTTTCTTGCCTTCCTCGGTCAGCTTCACCGCCGTATTGGCCGGAGACACCATGACCAGATTGCCCTCTTCATACTTCACGGATGACGGAATCGCGACGCCCGAGTTCAGGTGGCCCACGACTGCGTACACATCAGGGTTGGAAATGAGCATTTCCGCGTTGGATACGCCGATTTTCGGGTCCGCCTGGTCATCCTGCGGGAAAAGCTGAACGTCGAAGCCAAGCTTTTTGAATTCTTCCTTGCGCAAGTTCAGGGCGTATTCGGCACCTGTCTTGATCGCGTCTCCGAGAGAGGACTGGTTCCCGGAGAGGGGGGTTTGGGTTGCGATTTTAATGACACCACCGTCTGTTGCCCCTCCGCTGCCAGAAGTGCCCGGTTGGTTTTGCGCCGGTTGCTCACCACCTCCGCCTGTGTTGGATCCTCCTGATGAATTGCTGCTTCCTGCGCAACCTGTGAGTGCCATGCTTGTCGCCAATACCGCAGATAAAATGCTGATGTGAGAGAGTTTTTTCATGCGGAATTGAATCCCCCTTTAATGATTCTTTATTTTTGTCCTTGCCGTACGATCTACCCTACTTACCAGGTTGCGATAAGATAAGCACTCTTTCTATCGGGGCAGAAGATAGATGTGGCTTGGCTATTATTTATTGTAAAATAAATCTGATAATTTACAAGAGGAAAAATATTTTTTCCAATCATATACCGAATGCTTACATGCTCGTGATTTCATTCCCCGCTATTGAAATTAAATGATTAAACCTTTCCTTTCCTGCAACAAAGCGTTAATGTTATCAATCAAAAACTCCCTCTTTTACAGAGGGAGTGCCCGTCTTCTCGGGATGCGTCGCATCCGCTATATAATCTTGTTTTCCGCCAGTTTTTGAATCTGCTCGTCGGTATACGCCAGCTCCTTCAACACTTCCTCGGTGTGTTGGCCGAGCAGCGGAGCCGGGCGGTTGATCTGCCCCGGTGTCCGCGACAGTTTGGCAGGGATACCCAGGCTCCGGACTTTTCCCGCCAACGGATGCTCGTATTCCACGACCATCTCCCGCGAACGAATCTGCGGATCATGCAAGGCTTCGTCGTATCGGTTGATCGGACTGGAAGGCACGCCCGCCGCATCCAGTCTGGCCAGCCAGTAGTCGGTGTCCTGCTGCACGAGCACCTCCTGGATCACCGCTTCCAGTTCGGCAAGGTGGTTGATGCGGTCCGTATTGGTCACAAAACGCGGGTCGGCAATCAGTTCCTCGCGCTCAAGGACATCCCGGCAAAACGCTTCCCACAGCTTTTGATTGCCCGCCCCGACGAGAATGTGCCCGTTGCGGGTGGCGAATCCTTGGTACGGCGCCGTGACGCGGTGGGCAGAGCCATTCGCCGTGGATACTTCTCCCGCGCCGAAGTAGGCAGCAGACTCCCAGACCGTCCAGGCAAGACCCGAATCGACGAGGGAGATGTCGATATACTGTCCCTCGCCCGTCTGCATTTTGTGAATATACGCAGCCATGATCGAGTAGACAGCGGTTACCCCTGCCGCGATGTCGTGGATGGCGATGCCGTTTTTCACCGGACGGCCGCCTTTTTCGCCCGTCATGCTCATCAGCCCGGACAAGCCTTGGGCCATGATGTCGTAGCCGCCCTTGTGGCTGTATGGGCCCGTTTGCCCGTAACCGGAGATCGAGCAGTAGATCAATCCGGGATTGATTTCGCGCAAGGTATCATAGTCGATCCCCAGCTTTTTCACCGTTCCGGGGCGAAAATTCTCAATGAAAACATCTGCTGTTTTGACCAGGTCCAAAAGGATCGCTTTGCCTGCTTCCTCTTTGATGTTGAGACGAATTCCCCGCTTGTTCCGGTTTGCCATCATAAAGCTGTAGCTTTCCTGGTCGACGTACGGCCCCATCGTCCGGCTGTCATCGCCGTCTGGATACTTTTCCACCTTGATGACGTCCGCTCCCAGATCACCGAGGACCATCGTGCAGTACGGCCCGGCCAGAACCTGCGACAAATCCACCACCTTCATGTTTCGTAACGCCTGCTGCATGTTCGTAAGCCTCCACGTTGTATTTACCGTTGGATCAGGATGCTCCGGTTGAGGTCGGCGACGCATGTGCTCCCCGAGAGAGCCATCGCCACATCCAGTTCGTTCAGCAGCGTGTCGATCACGCTGGCTACGCCCTTTTCCCCGGCCACGGCCAAGCCGTAAATGAACGGCCGGCCGATCAATACCGCATTCGCCCCCAGCGCGAGCGCCTTGACGACATCCGCCCCGGTGCGTACGCCGCTGTCGAGCAGAAGCGGGATTTTACCGGCGACAACCTCGGCAATCGCAGGCAAAGCTTCCAGCGAAGCGATGGCTCCGTCCATTTGCCGCCCGCCGTGGTTGGAGACGATGATTCCGTCTACGCCGTGCGCCAGCGCCAGCTTGGCATCTTCCGGGTGCAGGATGCCTTTTATGAGAATCGGCAATTTCGTCTGTTCGCGCAAATACGCGAGATCGTGCCAGGTGAGGGCAGGCGTATAGATCGTGCGCAAAATCTCCTCGACCGCTTTCTCCGGCGTCACTTCCGACAATCGCGAGCAAAAGACAGGGTCGGTGATGTAGTTCGCCATGCCTTTGCCTTCGCGCAGCGGCGAGTAGCCATTGCGGAAATCCCGCCGCTTCCAGCCGAGCATGATCGTATCTACCGTCAGGACGATGGCCGAATAGCCAGCGGCTTCCGCCCTTTTGACCATGCTGGCGCTGACTTCCCGATCGCTCGACCAGTAGAGCTGATACCAGCGGGGAGCATCTCCCATGACTTCGGCGATTTCTTCCAGCGGGTAGGAGGACACGGTGCTGACCACCAGTGGTACGCCGGCTGCCGCTGCTGCCCGCGCCGTCGCCCGTTCGCCTTCGGGATGGGAAATTGCCTGCATCCCGACCGGAGCGAGAAGTATCGGCGTTTTCAGGCTTTGTCCGAACAGGCTGATTTGCATCGTGCGGTTCGTTACGTCGCGCAGCATCCGCGGCACGATCGCCCAGCGGGAAAACGCTGCCCGGTTGGCAGCCACCGTCTCCTCCGCTCCCGATCCTCCGTACGTATAATCAAACGGTCCAGGAGGCACAAGCTCACGCGCCCTCTGCTCCCAATCCTCGAAGGAAATCGGCAGCGCCTCTGTCTCTTTTTGTATTTTGGTGAACAGCAAGGTTTCCTTGTTTAGTGACGCCATGTCGCTCTCTTCCTTTCTTGGTTAGCGAAAATGTGGTTTTCTCTTCTCCAAAAAAGCTTGTACGCCCTCTTTGTAATCATCGGAATCAAACGATTGCAGCACCATCCGGGCAATTCTCTCGTCTTCCTCCGTATGGCCGTCGAGAATGGCTTGCACCATCTGTTTGGTTCCGCGCAGGGAAACCTGGGAGCGCTCCGTGAGCAACTGGGCGAATTCGTACGTCTTTTCCATGATCTCGTCCTTTTCGTACAGGTGATCGATCAGGCCGATGCGGTACGCTTCGGCTGCATCCAGCGCGTTGGCCGTGTACAAAATTTCCTTGGCCTTCGACGGACCGACGAGATCGACGAGGCGCTTGGTGCTCGTCAAATTGTAGACGATGCCCAGCTTGGCCGGGGTGATGGCAAATATCCCGTCCCCCGTGCTAAAGCGGAAATCACACGACAGCGCGATGTCCAGCCCGCCGCCTACAGCGTACTTCTGAATCATCGCAATCGTCGGCTTGGGAAAGCGATGCAGGCGGTCTACCGCTTCCATCGAGCGGTCATTGTACGCCTTTGCCTTTTCCGCAGACGAGCGATGAGTCAAAAATTCGCTGATGTCCGCTCCGGCGGCAAACGCCGTATCGTCCACCCCGCGAATGACGACGATCTTGGTCTCGTCATCGGCTTCCAGCTGATCCAGTATCGCCGTCAAGCCGATCCACATGTCCAGCGTAAACGCGTTGCGCTTTTGCGGTCGATTGAGCACAATCGTCGCCACCGCTCCCGTCTTGCTGATGTACAAGCTTTGTTCTTCCATCCTGCTTTCACACCTCCCTGTCAGATTTGCCCTAATCTTTTTTATACTTCGCTGCCAATTTGTTCCCCAGCGATTGCAAGCTTTGCACCATTACTATCAAAATGAACACCGTCACGTACATTACGTCGACCTCGTAGCGCAAGTGGCCGAAGCGGTACGCCAAATCTCCCAGGCCGCCGGCTCCGACGAGACCAGCCATCGCCGTCGCGCCGATCAGGTTAATCAGGGCAATCGTCAAGCCGAGGATGATCGTAGGGCGAGCCTCGCGCAGCATCACATGCCAGATGATGTGCCGGGTGCGAATGCCCATCGATTTGTACGCCTCGATGACGCCGCTGTCCACTTCCACCAGTGCATTTTCCATCAGCCGGGCGATGGAAGGGGCTGCGTGTACGATCAACGGTACAATCGCTCCCTTGATCCCGATCGAGGTGCCGACGATCAGCTTCGTAAATGGCAGAATAAAGAACAGGAGGATGATAAACGGAATGGAACGAACGATATTGATGATGACGTTTAACACCTGGTAGACCAGGCGATTCTCCAGGGCGTTTCCCGGACGGGTCAAAATCAGCAATACCCCCAGCGGCAGGCCGATCAAGACAGAAAACACGAGCGAAATCGATACCATCTGAAAGGTCTGGATGACCGACTCGCCGATGATGGGCATGCGCCCTTCGATAAACTGTTGGAGTTCACTCATCTGCCACTTCCACTCCTTCTACCTTTACTCCCTGCGCGATCAGATAGGCAATCGCCTTTTGGGTCTCCTCCTGTTCGCCGGAGAGATGCACGACCAGCGTACCAATCTTCTCCTGTTTGAGCTGGATGATGCCGCCCGCGAGGATGTTGGCAGATACCGCAAACCGGCTGCTCATCGAAGTCAGCACGGGCTTGCCTGTACTCTCTCCGACGAAGGAAAGGCGAAGCACCGTTCCTGTCGCCTGCAGTTCTTCCAGCAAAGCGCCCGGCAGCTCCTTGTGGTACGTGCTGTTGACAAATCGCTTCGTCGTCGGATGGGTCGGCTGTGCGTAAATATCGACGGTTTTTCCCTGTTCGATCACGCGGCCATTCTCCATCACCGCTACACGGTCGCAAATTTTCTGGATCACGTGCATTTCATGGGTAATCAACAAAATCGTGATGCCCAGCTTCGCGTTGATTTCCAAAAGCAACTCCAGGATCGACTCCGTCGTTTCCGGGTCCAGCGCGCTTGTCGCCTCGTCGCTAAGCAGGATTTCCGGCTCCTGGGCCAAAGCCCTGGCAATCGCTACCCGCTGCTTCTGCCCGCCGGAAAGCTGGCTCGGGTAAGCATCGTGCTTGTCCTCCAGTCCGACGATGCGAAGGTACTTGGAGACGCGCGCGTCGATCTCCTCCTGCTTCACATCGGTCAAACGCAGGGGAATGGCAATGTTGTCGTACACTGTCGCCGTCTTGAGCAAATGGAAGCCTTGAAAAATCATGCCGATCTTGCGGCGCACTTGCAGCAGCTCTTCGGCGGACAGATGGGTGACGTCGCGCCCGCCGATCACGACGGAGCCGGACGTCGGCGCTTCCAGCAGATTGACGCAGCGAATCAGCGTACTTTTGCCCGCGCCGCTGTAGCCGATCACCCCAAAAATCTCTCCCTTTTTTACCTGAAGGGAAACATCCTGAATGGCCTGAATGTGCCCTTTTTTCGTCTGAAATGTCTTGGATACGTGCGAAAGCGTAATCAAACCCGTCCTTACCCCCTTTACTCTGGCTGATTGTTTTCTGTGAAAAAAGGTCTGACTCCACCCTCATTCAGACGAGTGGAGCCAGCGGCATTACCAGACGGGAATTACGGAGCCCTCAAAACGTTCCTCGATGAAGGTCTTGACTTCGTCGCTCTGATAGGCCTTAACCAGTTTTTGCACAGCTACGTCATCCTTGTTCTCGGTCCGGACGACGATGACATTGTGGTGCTTGGAGTCCTTTTGCTCCAGGTAAATGGAGTCCTTGCCCGGCTGAAGGTTATTTTTAATCGCGTAGCTGGTATTGATCGCAGCGGCTGTCAAGTCATCCAGCTGCTTGGCGATTTGCGCCGCATCCAATTCGACAAACTTCAGATTTTTCGGATTTTCTGCGATATCCAGTACCGTCGCTTCGTCGCCTACACCGTCCTTGAGCTTGATCAGTCCGGCGCTCTGGAACACCAGCAATGCCCGTACGCTGTTGGTCGGATCGCTCGGCAAGCCGAGGGTGTCGCCTTCCTTCAGTTCATCCAGGCTCTTGATTTTATGGGAGTAAACGCCCATCGGGTTGAGAACGGTCTCACCCACATGCGTCAGATCAGCGCCATGCTCGGATTTGTACGTTTCCAGAAACGGAATCGTCTGATAGCTGTTTGCGTCGATTTCTTTTTCTACCAGGGCGATGTTAGGCATCTGGAAGTCGGAGAATGCCTTGATCTCTACGTTCAGTCCGTCTTTTGCGGCTACTTCCTTTACTTTTTCCAAAATCTCTTCGTGAAGGCCTGAAGTTACCCCCACGACAATTTTGTCTTCACTGATGGCTGTGCTTGTCTCTGAACTGCCGCAGGCGGCCAGTGCCAAAACAAGCAACCCCGCTGCCAATCCCTGTACGACTTTTTTCATGTGATACGTCCCCCTTGCATTCCCTTGTAAACAGGTAAGATTAGTGTGAATAACATGTACAAGAACACGCTTTACCCCCACTTAACAGCAATCGGCAAAGCATCATTCCCGCGCTTACAGGAAACCCTCTCTATTTGTATAGAAGCAACTATACCTCAGAACTATATCCTAGTCAATAACTAGGTTTAGCAGAGTGAAACGCAAAAAAGCCCCGGCAAGCAGGGAAACTGCCTGGGAGCCTTCTTGCAAACCTCGTTTATAAAGGGAGTGCCGGAACAAGAATTTGTCCGGTTTTGACGTCCGCGATGCCTTCCGCAGTCAATCTCGCATACGGAAGGTGGGTGGCGGTAAAAAACAGGAGAGAGTAAAGCGGATCGAGATGCACGTGTCCTTTTTCCCGCAGTCTGGCAGTCAGCCTCTCTGCCATGGCAATCACTTCCTCCATGGGAGCCGGGGAAAATTTTCCCGCAAGCGGCAAGGGACACTCGCAGGCAATCTGCCCCTTCTCGATCAGTACGACTCCGCCCCCGATTTCTCTCACTCGCGCAAGCGCTGCCGCCATCGCCTGCGGATCACGCCCGATGACAAGCCAGTCGCCGGACGCCGTATAGGTACTGGCCAGGCCCTGGATATGCTCCCCGTAGCCGCGCAGCACGGCCGCTGTGCGCCGTTTTCCTGTCGGATCGACGCTGACAATCAGGGCAAGCTGCGGGTCGTGCGCAAGCGAGACGAAGCCGCGCTCGTCTAGCGGAAGCTCCTCCAGCGTCAGGCGGGTAATGACGGCATTCAGCATGTGAAGCATCGGCACCTTCCCCGCTTCATCCGGGCGAAGCGTGAACCATTCTGCCTGTGTGTCTTCCTGCAAGGGATCGACACTTGGAAACGCGTATGCATCCCAGTGCGGCTCGACCGTTGGAACGAGCAGTCTGCCTGTTTCGGCGGCCTTTTGTCCGTTGGCAAAGACGACAAGCGGCGCAGGGTCGTCCTTGGCTCGCAGAAGCAGCATATCTGCGATTCTGCCCGGCGCGATCCCGCCCAGTTCGGCGTCAAGCCCATAGTAGACGGCCGGATTCAGCGTCGCCATGACATACGCCTCTTCCGGCGGCATGCCTGCTTCTATCGCAACGCGGATCGTCCCGTCGAGGAAGCCGTTGCGGTGCATCGGCGGCGTGCTGCCATCTGACGTCAGCATCATCCGCGGCGACCACGGCAGCCCGAGCGCGAGCCAGCCTTGCACCAGCTCCGGCAAGTCCGGGCGGATCGAGGAATGGCGCAGAGTGGCGTACATGCCAAGCCGCAGCCGCTGGAGCAAATCCTCTGCTGTAATCCCTTCGTGACAGGCGGTGATTCCGGCCGCCGCTGCCATGTTCAGCGTTTCGTAGGAAGCGCCGGGATGATGCCCCTCCATTCTTTTGCCCAGATCGCGCGTGTGCTTCAAGCCGAACAACAGCGTCTCGTCCTCCTGGAGCACGCCGGACCAGTTCGTCAGCTCTCCGCCCTGAATGACCAGCGGATGCTCCAGCATGCGAGCGAGTCCTTCCTTCGTAAATTGCGGATGCTCTTTACCCGTCTGCGGATCGAGTCTCGCCCAGAAAAACTGTTTGACCGGATGGGCGGACAGAGACTCCATCAGTGCCGCCACCTGCTCGGGCGGCAAATTCATCAGCATCAACGTGTCGGACACAAGCGTGGTCGTCCCCCGCTCCAATGCGAAGTCCGCCAGCGTGTACGGGTTGTACCATTGGAACGGATGGGCGTGCGGCTCGATGTAGCCGGGCACGACGTACTTCCCGTCCGCTTCGACGATCACCGTATGCTCATCCGTCAGCGGTTCTTTTTCCCCTACATAGGCGATCCGCTCTCCTGCCACAACGATATGATGCTCCTGCCATTCTTTTGTAAATACGTTCAGGACGCTGGCTCCCTTG
Source organism: Brevibacillus sp. SAFN-007a (assembly GCF_051967035.1). Lineage (NCBI taxonomy): Bacteria > Bacillati > Bacillota > Bacilli > Caryophanales > Paenibacillaceae > Brevibacillus > Brevibacillus sp. SAFN-007a. Next base: position 20,735 of record NZ_JBQCKK010000016.1, read on the forward strand.
ATCCACAGACTGGCCGGTGCCTGTCGTTTGCTTACACGCAGCAGGTTCCGGTACGCTTCCTCTGATAAGGCTCGAACTCGCATGCTTTTTCTCTCCCCTCGCTGTCCATCTTCGTCTTCGTCGGCATCGACTGAATGATCGTTCACATTGCTTTACTGCTTCGCCGCTCGCGAAGACTTCCCCTGCCTGCCGCGACACTTCGTCCTGCAATTTCCACGGGTTGTCCTGCCGTCTTTATCACAGACTACTGTGTAGAAGATGCGACAGGAGGCGAGAACCCATGCAACGAAACGTAGGAACAACAGATGCCATCATCCGGATGACAGGCGGACTCTTGGGTCTGGCTTACGGCATAGGCAAAATGAGCCGTCGCCCTCACAATGCCCCTTGGCTGTTGATGGCCCTATCCGCCATGAAGGTAGCGGAGGGTGCTACACGCTTTTGCCCGATGTACAAAGCGCTGGGTATCAACACAACCAAGGCAAACGGCATGTCCGGGATGATGGACCGGATGAAGCAAACAGGGATTCAAACCGTCATGAACCAGGTGACGGGCGCGATCAGCGGCAGCGACACTTCCGCAAAAGGCAAGGAGCACAATCAGCAGGAATCAAGCATTACTGCTACAGCCGCCGCAGACGCGCATACCGCAAAACCGCAGGCTGCCGCTGCAAACACGCATACCGCGACGCAGCAAAACGAATCCGAAACAGGCAAGCTGTCTGCCGAAGACCAGTTGCTTGAACAAGCTGCCCGCGAGTTTATTTCCTATCGCTCACAGGAAAAGGACGACAGTAGTACACGCTATCCCACTTACTCGTAGAAAAGAGGAGACGTTGCCCATGATGGTCGGAACCCCTCTCTATGAATGGCTGTCCCACAATCTGTTCGTCATGGCCATGATCGTCGGTGTCATTGCCGTAGCAGGCTATTACGCTTTTTACGCCTCCAAGCGAAAAGGGCGCTATCGGCAATAGGACAAGAAAAGGCAGCACCCAAGCCATATCGGCGAATGGGGCTGCCTTTTTGCTATTCGACTGCTGGTTCCTTTCGTTGTTGGTACTTCATCGCTTTGGCGGCAATGTCTGTACGGTATTGCGCTCCTTCAAAGGAGATCGCCTGCACAGACGCGTACGCTGCCTCGCGTGCTTGTTCGAGGTTGGCTCCGGTCCCGACTACGCCGAGGACGCGGCCGCCGCTGGTCACGATGCCTTCGTCGGTTTGCTTGGTGCCTGCATGGAAGACCGTTACGCCTTCTTTCGTTGGCGTCAGCCCGTCGATCGGCTTGCCCTTCGGATACTCCCCCGGATAGCCGGGAGCGGCCATGACGACGCAGACGGCACTGCCTTCTTTCCAGGTCACGTCCAATGCGTCCAGCTCTCCGTTCACCGTTGCCACAAAAATGTCGAGCAAATCCGTTTCCAAAAGCGGCAGAATCACTTGTGTTTCCGGATCGCCAAAGCGGGCGTTGAACTCGACTACCTTTGGCCCTTGCTCGGTAATCATCAGTCCGGTGTAGAGAACGCCTTTGAACGGAATGCCATCCTTGGCCATCCCGGACGCCATCGGCTGGACGATGGTTTTCACAATGGTATCGACCAGTTCGGCCGACATGTGCGGAACCGGGGCGTACGTTCCCATACCGCCCGTATTCGGCCCGCGATCATCGTTGAAAATGCGCTTGTGATCCTGCGAGGTAATCATCGGCTTCACCGTTTCGCCGTCGACAAAGGAGAGCAGGGACAGCTCTTCGCCAAACATGCATTCCTCGATGACGACGCGCGTACCCGCTGCACCAAAAACGCTCTCCTGCATGATCTGGCGAAGCGCTTCTTCCGCTTCCTCTACCGTCTCGGCCACGACAACGCCTTTGCCTGCGGCGAGGCCGTCCGCCTTGACGACGATCGGCGCCCCTTGCTGGCGGACATACGCGCTCGCCGATTCGTAGTCGATGAACGACTCGTAGGCAGAGGTCGGGATGTTGTAGCGCTTCATCAGGCTTTTGGCGAACGACTTGCTGCCTTCGATCATCGCTGCTTTTCCATTCGGTCCAAAAATCGGCAGGCTCCGTTCCTGGAAAAAGTCGACGATTCCGCCAAGCAGCGGATCTTCCGGTCCAACGACAGTAAAATCAATCCCTTCGTCTTTGACAAACTGAGCCAGCGCCGCAAAATCCTGGACGCCAATCGGGACGTTCTGGGCAATCTCGGCGGTACCGCCGTTTCCCGGAGCGCAGTATACCTTCTCCACCTTCGGGCTTTGCAAAAGCTTCCAGACAATGGCGTGTTCACGGCCGCCGCCGCCAATGACCAATACTTTCATGGGGGTATCCTCCTGTTCTTGCAGGGATCTGTATGAATCAGTGCTTGAAGTGCCGTATGCCGGTGAACACCATGGCGATGCCCGCACGGTTGCAGGCATCAATGGATTCCTGGTCGCGAATCGAGCCGCCCGGCTGAATAATCGCCGTAATTCCGGCCGCGGCCGCCGCCTCAACGGTATCTCCCATCGGGAAGAAGGCATCCGAGGCGAGCACAGCGCCTTTTGCCAGCTCTCCCGCCTGCTCGATGGCGATTTTCGCTGCGCCCACACGGTTCATCTGACCTGCGCCTACGCCAATCGTCATGTTGTCTTTTGCCAGCAAAATCGCGTTGGACTTCACGTGCTTGACGACCTTCCAGGCGAATTGCAGTTGGGCCATTTCCTCTGCGGTCGGCTGACGCTCCGTCACGACCTGGAGTTCACTTTCTTCCACTTGCTTGTAATCATAATCCTGGATCAGGGCGCCGCCCGCTACCGGAGCGATGCGGAACAGATTGTCCGTTTTTTGGACAGGCTCCTTCAGGGCAGGGATGCGCAAGAGACGCAGATTCTTTTTCTCCGTCAGCACAGCCAAAGCCTCTTCGGTAAAATCAGGAGCAATGATGATTTCCAGGAAAATTTCTTTCATTGCGAGCGCCGTGTCTTTGTCAATCGGGCGATTCGCCGCGACGATTCCGCCGAAAATCGAGACCGGGTCAGCATCGTACGCTTTTTGGTACGCCTGACGAATGTCTGCGCCGATCCCCACGCCACAAGGATTGGAGTGCTTGATCGCCACAACAGCAGGCTGGGTGAATTCACGCACAATCGCCAACGCCGCGTCTGAGTCGTTGATGTTGTTGTAGGAAAGCTCTTTGCCGTGCAACTGCTCTGCATGGCCGATGCTCAACTGGCTGGACAGCGGTTCGCGGTAAAAAGCGGCGCGCTGGTGCGGATTTTCGCCGTAGCGCAAGTCTTGCGCTTTTTCGTAAGTCACCGTGTAGCTCTCCGGCAACAGCTCGCCTACCTGCTCGCTCAAATAGCGGGAGATCAGGGCATCGTAGGCCGCTGTGTGCCGGAATACTTTCGCGGCCAGACGACGGCGCGTTTCCAGCGTAGTATCGCCGTTTGCCTCGATTTCCTCGGCTACCTTGTCATAGTCGGCAGCGTCCACGACAACGCTCACGAACGCGTGGTTTTTCGCCGCAGAACGCAGCATGGTCGGCCCACCAATATCAATATTCTCAATCGCCTCTTCGTATGTCACGTCCGGCTTGGCAATCGTCTCCTTGAACGGATACAGATTGACCACAACCAGATCGATCGGTTCGATGTTCAAGTCTTTCAGCTGCTTTTGATGTGCGTCGTTGTCGCGCACAGCCAAGAGGCCGCTGTGGATATTCGGATGCAGCGTCTTGACGCGCCCGTCCAAAATCTCGGGAAATCCGGTTACCTCGGAAATGCCAATAACAGGAATCCCTTCTGCTTGTAAAAGAGCGGCCGTACCTCCGGTGGAAATAATCTCTACTCCGGCAGCTGCCAATCGACGGGCAAACGGAATCAATCCAGTCTTGTCAGAAACGCTAATCAACGCCTTTTTCACACTCACGGATAGAACCTCCTGACTTTTAGTTAAGGAACACGCAAAGCGAGAAGCACACACTAAAACACGAACATTACATCCATATTAAAACATAATTGTACGCTTTTATCAAGAGTTTCCTCAGAAAACAAACGCAGCCGCCCATGCCTGTTCGGCACTCGCGACTGCTTCATTTGCTCCCGCTGCCGGAAGCCTATCGCTTTTTTTTGCTTCCCCCAGACAGCCTCTTCACCCGCTCCGCCAGAGAAAGATGCTTGCTTTTGCCCGTAGCTTTAGCTGGTGCTGGCTTTTTCGGCTTGCTGCTTTTTGCCTTGACCTCTTTGGGAACCATCGACCCCAATTCTTCCATGGAAATCGACTTTCCGCTTTTCATTCGCTCCTTGACGCGCTCTTTTGTCTCCTCCGGCACGTCGAGTCCCATCTCAGACAGCTCATTCATCAGTTCGTCGATGTTGCCCCCGCCTTTGGGAAATTTTTGCGCGAGCTTCATAATATCGTTCAGCGTCCATTCCCGCCCTGTTCTCTTGCTTAGCTTGCCCAGCAAATCCGCAACAAAATCTCCGCTCAACTCGGCCCCTCCTCATTTCCGGCTTCTTATTACCATATGTCGGGAGGGTAATTTTGGTTTGCTTTCGTTCTTGCCAATCGTTGGCGGGCATGCGGATGCCCGGAGGGGTGCAGGAGTCAACTCGCCATCAGTGTTTTCTCCACCGTTGACAATTCGTCGGGTTCACGCAAAAAAGACCGACACCTTTATCCTGTGCCGATCTTTCTTTTGACGCTAGCCGATCACCTGAACTTGCCGTCCTGTCAGCTTGACCCGGCCTTCCGCCAGCATGCCGATGACTTCCACCAGCAGCCCGTGCTCCACCTCGTGGATGCGCGCTGCCAGCGTCTCGGCCGTGTCGTTGTCTTGCACGGCTACGGGAACCTGGGCGATGATCGGACCCGTATCGAGACCGGCATCGACCAAATGGACCGTTACCCCCGTTATCTTTACCCCGTAAGCGAGCGCCTGGCCGATCGCGTCCTTGCCTGGAAAAGCGGGCAGAAGCGACGGGTGCAGATTGATGATTTTGCCTTCGTAGGCGGACAGCAGCGTCTCGCCCACCAACCGCATGTAGCCTGCCAGCACGACCAGCGAAATCTCGCGTTTTTGCAGTTCGGCGACAATCTCCGCTTCAAACGCTGCCTTGCTGGCGTACTCCTTCGGTTGAAACACAAACGCCTCGATTCCCAATCGTTCGGCGCGCTCCAGCACCTTCGCCTGCGGCTTGTCGCAGACGAGCAGCGCGACTTCCACGCCCGGCAGCCGTCCAGCCTGAACGGCCTGCACGATCGCCTCGAAGTTGGAGCCGCTGCCTGAGGCGAAAATGGCCAGCTTTCTCACCATTCCACCCCGCTGTATACGACCTTGCGCTCACCCGCCTGGATATTTCCGATCAGGTACGGCTGCTCGCCGAGTTCTTGCAGCTTTTCCATGACGCTCGCCGCATCTGCTTCTTTCACGACCAGGATCATGCCGATGCCCATGTTGAACGTTTTGTACATGTCCGGGAAGGAAATGTTTCCGGCCTCCTGCACGAGCGAGAAGATCGGCAGGACTGGCCAGGAGCCGACGTTGATGACCGCTTGCGTGTTTTCCGGGAGCACGCGCGGGATGTTTTCCGTAAAGCCGCCGCCCGTAATGTGAGCCAACGCCTTGACCTCATGCGATTCCAGCACAGCCAATACTTGCTTCACGTAAATGCGGGTCGGCGTCAGCAGCTCCTCGCCGAGCTTTTTGCCCAGGACGTCTACATGGTCGTGCAGGGACATGCCCTTGTCAGCGAGAAGCACCTTGCGCACGAGCGAGAAGCCGTTGCTGTGTACGCCGCTCGACGCCAGCCCGATCAGCACGTCGCCTGCTGTCACGTTCGCGCCCGTAATCATTTTGCTCTCGTCGACAACCCCTACGGTAAATCCGGCAATGTCGTATTCGCCCTCGGCGTACATGCCTGGCATTTCTGCCGTCTCTCCGCCGATCAGCGAACAGCCGGACTGCGCGCAGCCTTCGGCGATTCCGCTCACAATCGCTTCGATTTTTTCCGGAATCACCTTGTCTACGGCCAGGTAATCGAGGAAAAAGAGCGGCTCCGCGCCCTGCACCACCACGTCATTGACGCACATGGCGACGGCGTCGATCCCGATTGTGTCGTGTTTGTCCATGGCAAAAGCCAGCTTCAGCTTCGTGCCTACCCCATCCGTGCCGGATACGAGAATCGGCTTTTCATATTTTTTCGTGTCCAGACGGAACAACGCTCCGAAGCCGCCCAAATCGGTCAGCACTTCGGGGCGGAATGTCCGCTTCACGTGTTTTTTCATGCGTTCGACGGCTTCGTTCCCCGCATCGATGTCGACACCCGCTTGTTTATATGCTTCACTCATCGTTTCTCCCCCTTACAAGAGGTTGCTTGTATTAGCACTTGGAGGCTGGCAGCGCCTCTTCGAATTCAATCTCGGTCGGATATTGTCCGGTAAAGCACGCGAGGCAATGCCCTTTGTTCGGAGCCGAATCCTGACGGCCAATCGCCTCGATCATTCCTTCCACCGACAGAAACGCCAAGGAATCGGCTTCAATGATCTGGCGAATTTCCTCTACGGATTTGGTCGCGGCAATCAACTCGTCGCGCGTGGAGGTGTCGATGCCGTAAAAGCACGGGTTCATGACAGGCGGAGAGCTGATGCGCACGTGCACTTCCTTGGCGCCAGCCTCGCGCAGCATGCGGACAATCCGGTTGCTCGTGGTGCCGCGCACGATCGAATCGTCGATCATGACGACGCGCTTGCCTTCGACCACCTTGCGGACCGCCGACAGCTTGAGATACACCGCTCGCTCGCGCAGCTCCTGGCTAGGCTGGATGAACGTCCGGCCCACGTACCGGTTTTTAATCAAGCCGATCTCGTACGGAATGCCTGTCGCTTCCGCAAACCCGATCGCCGCGGAAATGCTGGAGTCCGGCACGCCTGTTACGACATCGGCGTCAATGGCGGATTCCAGGGCGAGCTGTTTGCCCAGGCGTTTGCGTGCCATGTGGACGTTAATGCCGTCAATGTCGCTGTCCGGGCGGGCAAAGTAAATGTATTCGAACGTACAGATGGAACGTTGTGCCTTCTCGGTATGCCTGGTCTCGGTAATGCCGTCCTGGTCAATGACGATCATTTCTCCTGGCTGCACGTCGCGCCAATACTCGGCACCGATAATGTCGAACGCACAGGTCTCGGAGGCGACCGTCACCGCATCGCCCAGTCGGCCGAGCGACAGCGGACGCAGGCCGTTCGGATCAAGTGCGATCACGAGCTGCTTTTCGTTCATGACGAGCAGCGCGTATGCCCCCTTGATGTGTTGCAGCGCGTCTTTTACCGCGCCTGGCAGATCGGGGCGCTCGGAGCGAGCGATCAGATGCGCGATCACCTCGGTGTCGCTGGTCGTCTGGAAAATCGAGCCTTTTTTCTCCAGCTCTTTTCGCAGAACAGCCGCATTGACGAGGTTTCCGTTATGGGCAACAGCCATGCTGCCTTGCGCGTAGCGGAAAAACAGCGGCTGGGCATTTTCAATCTTGCTGGACCCGGCGGTGGTATAGCGGGTGTGGCCGATGGCGATGTGGCCGCGGAACTTTTCCAGATCGCCTTTGCCAAACGCCTCCGATACGAGTCCCATTCCCCGATGCTTATACCACTTCTCGCCGTCGGAGGCGCAGATACCTGCGCTCTCCTGACCGCGATGCTGAAGGGCGTGCAGACCAAGATAGGTCAATTGGGATGCTTCCTTGTGGTTGTAGATGCCAAAGACACCGCATTCTTCATTCAGTTTGTCCCAGATTACCCGATCAAACATGGAATCGCATCCTTCCAGGCTGCTTTCACCTCTTGAATCGAAGCGTTGATCGCTTCGGTCCCGTTCACATTCACTACCAGACGATCGCCGCCGATCGTACCGATTTTTTCAGCCGGTACCCCATGCTCACCTGCCAACGCAAGAATCGCTTCCGCCTGCTCTGGACTTGCGCTGAGCAAAATGCGGGATTGAGATTCGCTGAACAAGAGGACGTCGTTCCGCAGCTCGGAGCTAAGCTCGACTTGGGCGCCGATGCCTTTGCCGAAGCAAGACTCTGCCAGGGCCACGCCGAGACCGCCCTCGGACAGGTCGTGAGCGGAGTGGACCAAGCCTTTGCGGATCGCTGTGAGCGCGAGCTTTTGCACAGCGGCTTCCTTGTTCAGGTCGATTTGCGGAGGACGGCCGGAGATGGAGCCTGTCACGAGCTTTTGATACTCGCTGCCGCCCAGCTCTGCGAATGTTTCGCCGAGCAGGATGATCGCGTCGCCTTCGTTTTTGAAATCTTGGGTCGTAATATGGTCAACATCGGTAACCAGACCGACCATGCCGACGGTAGGAGTCGGATAGATCGCGTCACCGCTGCGTTCGTTGTAAAACGATACGTTGCCGCCGATCACAGGCGCGTCGAGTGCCACGCACGCTTCGCTCATGCCTTCGCACGCTTTCTCGAACTGCCAGAATACCTCCGGCTTTTCCGGGTTGCCGAAGTTGAGGCAATCGGTAATCGCCAGCGGCTCGGCACCGGAGCAAACGACGTTGCGAGCCGATTCCGCTACGGCGATGGCCCCGCCCACTTTCGGATCGAGGTAGACGTAGCGTCCGTTGCAGTCCGTCGTCATCGCAAGCGCTTTGCGCGTACCGCGTACCATGACTACCGCCGCGTCAGAGCCGGGCTTGACCGCTGTGTTGGCCCGCACGATGTGATCGTATTGCTCGTACACCCACGCTTTGTTGGCGACAGTCGGCTGTGCCAGTATGCTTTTCAGCGTCTCGTTCAAATCTTGCGGCTCCGGAATGGCAGCGAGCACGTCTACATGCGCGTTCGCCTCGTAGTACGCAGGTACCGCGGAAGGGCGGTGGTAGACCGGCGCGTCTTCTGCTAGGCTGTTGACCGGCACTTCTGCCACGATCTCGCCTTTGTGCAGCAGGCGCAGTTGGCCGTCACCCGTTACTTTGCCCACGACCGCAGACGCCAAGCCCCATTTGTCAAAAATCGCGATGGCTTCTGCTTCCTTGCCTTTTTCCACGACGACGAGCATGCGCTCCTGCGATTCGGACAGCATCATTTCATACGCGGACATGCCCGCTTCACGCTGCGGCACGAGGTCCAGATTCATCTCAATGCCGTTTCCTGCCTTGGACGCCATCTCGGAGCTGGAGCTGGTCAAGCCCGCCGCGCCCATGTCCTGGATTCCGACGACGATTCCGGTGTCAATCAGCTCCAGGCACGCTTCGAGCAAAAGCTTTTCCATGAACGGGTCGCCCACCTGCACCGCCGGACGCTTTTTCTCCGATTCCTCTGTCAGCTCCTCGGACGCAAACGTTGCGCCGTGAATCCCGTCGCGGCCTGTGCTTGCGCCGACGTAGATGACAGGGTTGCCGATCCCGGAGGCTACCCCTTTTTGAATTTTTTCGTGGTCGATGAGGCCCACGCACATCGCGTTGACGAGCGGGTTGCCTTCATACGTAGGGTCGAAGTTCACTTCTCCGCCCACGGTAGGAATCCCGATGCAGTTGCCGTAACCGGCGATACCGGCCACGACGTGTTCAAACAAATATTTGACGCGCGGCGTTTTCAGCTCCCCGAAGCGAAGCGAGTTGAGCAGGGCGATGGGACGCGCGCCCATGGAAAACACGTCGCGGATAATGCCGCCCACGCCAGTCGCTGCGCCCTGGTACGGCTCGATAGCCGACGGGTGGTTGTGGCTTTCGATTTTGAAAACAACGGCCTGGTTGTCGCCGATGTCCACGATCCCTGCGCCTTCGCCTGGACCTTGCAGCACGCGAGGTCCTTTTGTCGGGAACTTGCGCAGGACAGGCTTGGAGTTTTTGTACGAGCAGTGCTCAGACCACATCACGCTGTACAGACCTGTCTCTGTCCAGTTTGGCTGGCGGCCCAAAATGTTGACAACACGTTGGTATTCTTCGTCAGTCAGCCCGATTTCGCGATAGAGCTTCTGATCGGCAATTTGTTCTGCGGTCGGTTCTTTATGCGTGAGTTGTGACACTGTTTTGTTCCCTCCACGTCTTCAGGATCGAGGTAAACATGCGGCGTCCGTCATCGGAAGTCATCCATTTGTGGACAGCGCGCTCAGGGTGAGGCATCATGCCGAGCACGTTGCCGCGTTCGTTGCAAATGCCTGCGATATCGTCAATGGAACCGTTCGGGTTCTCGCCGCTGTAGCGGAAGACGATCTGCTTGCCCGCTTGCAACTTCGCAAGCGTCTCTTCGTCACAGTAGTAGTTTCCTTCGCCGTGGGCGATCGGAATCTGAATTTCTTCCCCGGCCGCGTACTCGCGGGTAAACGGGGTCTCGTTGTTTTCCACGCGCAGTCCGGAGAGCTTGCAGGCGAACTTGAGAGAGCGGTTGCGCAGAAGCGCTCCCGGCAACAGCCCTGCCTCCGTGAGGATTTGGAAGCCGTTACAGATTCCCAGCACCAGCTTGCCTTCCTCCGCTGCCTTCACCACCTGATCCATCACGGGCGAAAAGCGGGCGACGGCGCCACAGCGCAAATAGTCTCCATAGGAGAAGCCGCCCGGCAAAAGAATCGCGTCATACGCGGACAAATCCGTCTCGGAATGCCATACGTAATCAACCGGCACTCCCATTACGTCTTCAACTGCTTGATACAAATCTACGTCGGCATTGGAGCCTGGAAAGACGATCACCGCTACTCGCATGTCCTTAGCCCTCCACGATTTCAAAGCGATAGTCTTCAACCACCGTATTGGCCAACAGCTTTTCGCACATCTCACGTACACGCTCTTCCGCCTGCGCACTGTTCGCCGAGTTCAGCGTAAGCTCCATGTACTTCCCGATCCGCGCATTGTTTACTTCGTCAAAACCAAGGGTGTTCAGCGCCCCTTTTACAGCGTGGCCTTGCGGATCCAAAACGCTCTCGCGCAGCGTTACATAGACAACAGCTTTAAACATGTACGTCTCCTCCCAGTCTCTTCAGCATTTCTTGATACGCTTCTTCTACATTGCCCAAATCGCGACGGAAGCGGTCTTTGTCCAGCTTCTCTTTTGTTACCGCGTCCCAGAAACGGCATGTATCCGGGGATATTTCATCGGCGAGGAGGATCTCCCCGTTCGGCGTTTTTCCAAATTCCAGTTTAAAATCGACCAGGGTAATGTTGCGCTCGGCCAGATAAGGCACGAGAACCTCGTTCACAGCCAGGCCCATGCGCTCCAGCGTCTCCAGGTCGCTTTCGCTCGCAATTCCCAACACTTTGATATGGGAAGGGTTCACCAACGGATCGCCCAATGCGTCGTCCTTGTAGTAAAACTCGACAACCGGCTGCGGGAGAACGGTGCCCTCTTCCATGCCAAGGCGCTTGGCCAGCGAGCCTGCCGCGATATTGCGGACAACGACCTCCAACGGAATGATCTCCACTTTGCGGACAACCTGCTCGGTAGCAGACAGCAGGCGGACAAAATGGTTGTCGATGCCTTTTTCCTTTAGCATGGTGAAAAAGATAGCGGTAATACGGTTGTTCAGCTCACCTTTTCCGGTGATTTGCGCCCGTTTCTCTCCGTTGAACGCTGTGGCGTCGTCTTTATACTCTACCCAGTATTGATCCGGCTCAGATGTCCGATAAATCCGTTTCGCCTTACCTTCGTAGAGTTGTTCCTGTTTTTCCACTGTAGGAGTCACCTTCCCAGATAAAAAGGTTGAGTTGCGATTAATTCACGAACGATTCAACTACATTAAAACATAAATATACGCATTTATCAACGAAAAAAGCGTGAACACACTTCGACAAATGTTCGGGAATTATTACATGATTCCCTGCGTGCGATCATGAACATTCGCATGTGCATTTCCGCTTTCTTACCCGATTCGAGCCATTCCACCTGGGAGCTTCCTTTATGTTACACTGTCTTTGGTACAACCTACACGTGAAAGAAGGAATCGCAGATGTTTCCCTTTGAAGTATCGTTTCCTACCCATATCTACTTCGGCATGGGCGAACTTGCGCGTTTGGGCCAGGCAGCGAAAACTCTCGGCAACAAGGCACTTCTCGTCACCGGCGGCAGCGCAGCCAAGCGCACAGGTCTGCTGGAGCGCGCGACTACGCTCTTGCAGGAAGCGCAGGTAGCCTTTGTTCTTTATGACAAAATCGAACCGAATCCGCGCACCGCTTCCGTCGATGCCGGGGCAGCGCTCGCTCGCGAAGAGCAGTGCGACTTCGTGCTGGCGCTCGGCGGCGGCTCCGTCATGGATGCTGCCAAAGCGATTGCCACAACAGCGCTCTCCGGCCGTCCGATCTACGACTACATGCGCGGCAACCCGAGCGGCTCAAGCAAACGGCTGGTGCCTGTGCAGGAGGCGCTGCCCCTCCTCGCGGTGCCGACTGTGGCCGCTACCGGATCGGAAGCGAACAACATCAGCGTCCTGACCCATTGGGACACGCACGAAAAATCTTCCATTTACGGACCGGCGCTCTTCCCGAAAATCGCCATTCTCGATCCAGCCATCACCTTTACGGTTCCTGCGCGTGTCACGGCAGAAGCTTGCGCAGATATTTTTTCCCATTTGTTCGAGCCCTATCTCATCAGCGCAGACCAAACCAATGTCCAGGACGGAATCACGGAGACGCTCATTCGGCTGGTCGCCGAGCATTCCCTCACAGCCATTCATGAGCCGGATCACGAGGAAGCCCGCTCCACCCTGCTTTGGGCAAGCACGCTGGCGCTCAGTCCGTTTGCAAACGCCGGACGCGGCGCAGGCATGCCCCTGCACGGCATCGAGCACCCGTTGAGCGGAATGTACGACATGGCGCACGGGCGCGGCCTGGCGATTTTGTCCATCCCTTACTTTGAGCAGGTGATTTTGCCGCTTCGTCCGGAACGGCTGGCGCGCATGGGCCGTCACTGCTTCGGCGTCACCGAAGAGGACGACGGCGCGGCCGCACGCGCGACCATCGCCGCTGTTTCCCGCTGGTACGAGAACATGGGCATCACCGAGCGACTTTCCGACTTCGGCGTGACGGAGGACGCTTTGCCGAAAATGGCCGAAGAAGCCGTCACAATCGGCGGGCGCGGCGCAGGCTACTTGTCCAGTGCCAGAAAGCTGAACGCTGATGACGTCATCGCCATCTATCGGGCATGCTTGTAACCCTTTCGCGGAACCTACTGGCACACACCCGCTTTCCTGTGCGATAATACTATTAATAAAAAATTTTTTACTACATGGGAGGTCGTACATATGGCAGACCCACGCATCAAGGAACTGGCTAGCCGTCTCGTCCGCTATTCGCTCAACCTGCAAAAAGGGGAAAAGGTCCTCATCGAAAACACAGGCTTGCAGCCCGAGCTTGTACGCGCACTCGTACGCGAATCGTTCGCAGTCGGCGCTCTGCCGCTCGTGACGCTAAAAGACCAGGAAGTTCTGCGCGCGCTCTACCAGGGGACCAGCGAAGAACACATGGCCTTGATGGCCAAATACGAATACGAGCGCATGAAAGACATGGACGCGTACATCGCGATCCGCGCTTACGACAACATCAATGAATTCGCCGACGTTCCGGAAGACAAGATGAGCATCTACTCCCGCATCCTGTACCAGCCTGTGCATACAAACGAACGCGTGCCAAACAAGCGGTGGGTCGTTCTGCGCTACCCGAACAAGTCCATGGCGCAGCTGTCCAACATGAGCCTGGAAGGGTTCGAGGACTTCTATTTCTCCGTGTGCAACCTGGACTACGCGAAAATGTCCCAGGCCATGACTCCGCTGAAAGAGCTGATGGAGCGCACCGACCGCGTCCGCATCGTCGGGCCGAAGACAGACCTGCGCTTCTCCATCAAAGGCATCAACGCGGTCAAATGCGACGGCAAACGCAACATCCCGGACGGCGAAGTGTACACAGCGCCTGTCCGCGACTCGGTAGAGGGAACGATCTACTACAATGCGGCTTCCAACTACCACGGCATTTCCTTTACCGATGTCCAGTTCACCTTCAAGCAAGGGAAAATCGTGGAAGCGACCAGCTCCAACACAAAAGCGCTGAATGACATTCTCGACACGGACGAAGGCGCTCGCTATATCGGGGAATTTGCCATTGGCTTCAACCCGCACATCCTGCATCCGATGCTGGACATCCTGTTCGACGAGAAAATCGCCGGAAGCTTCCACTTCACGCCTGGCAACGCCTACACCGTAGCGGACAACGGAAACCGCTCTTCCATCCACTGGGATCTGGTGCAAATCCAGCGCCCGGAATACGGCGGGGGCGAAATCTGGTTCGACGACGTGCTGATCAGAAAAGACGGCCGCTTCGTCCTGCCGGAGCTGGAAGGCTTGAACCCGGAAAATCTGGTGTAACCCACCACGTCATGTTCACACGAAAAAGCCAGGGACAAGCTCCCTGGCTTTTTTCACTTGCATAAAAGACTTCACCATTGTCAGTTTGACTACACGATTTATTCAACGAGCAGTTTGTCCTCTTGTGCGTCCCACATTGCGAACAAGGAATGCAGCTCAGCCCCTGTGTAGGCACCAACTACCCTTACATTCCGATGTACCAGCTGCACGCCAACGATCACCGAGACAAACTCGTCTTCTGCCCGCAGCTTGGCTATCGTCTCCTTGTCGCCTGTGATAAAGACGAAACCCATGAGATCACTGCCATGCGGCTCTAGAGCCACTACCTCAAAGCGGTCGATTTTTCCTTCCTGTTGCAAACCTACGATGTATTGCATTGCATTGTTCAGCGTTGCCTTCGCGGCTTTTTCACGCCCTGGAATGATATCGCCCCAACCAACCAAAAGTGCACCTTTTGCCATGTTCATTCTCCTAGTATTTCAAAATGAGTATTACAATCATAATGATGAGTGACTTATACTGTCAATATTTATCATTTCGCACAACGAATTACCTGTCAGCGGTTCCGGGAACATCAGAACTACATGTGAAAAAGGGGGCCTTGCATGAACAAATCTGACCGCCTGCTAGCCATCGTGCTGGAGCTTCAGCGCAAACGCACCTTGCGTGCCGAAGATTTGGCAGCGACTTTTGAAACCAGCGTCCGAACCATTTATCGCGATATGCAAGCTTTGAGTGAAGCAGGGGTGCCCGTTATCGGATCGCCTGGGCAAGGCTACTCGCTAATGGAAGGCTTTTTTCTCCCCCCTGTACGCTTTACGGCTGAAGAAGCTGTCGCTTTGCTGATCGGTGCCGACCTGGTTGAGCAAGCTTTTGATCAAAACTACGGCAACAGCGCGCGTGACGTCCAGCGGAAAGTAGAAGCCATTTTGTCGCACGAGTTGCTTCAGGAAGTAAGCCGTATCCGTTCTACCTTTCGTCTGATCCATTTTGGCGAGCACAATCTGCGCCAGCGGGAAAAGCAATACGCGGAGCTGCTGCATCAAGCGATCTTGTCTCGGCAAAAAGTTCGCTTTCGCTATAAAAAGCACATTCCCGATCCAGACGGAAACCGTGAGAGCATTCGCGACGTTGCCCCTTACGGCCTTGTGCTGATAGGCGGCTTATGGGTACTCCTCGCTTATTGCGAACTGCGAAAAGATATTCGCAGGTTCCGCTTGACGCGCATGGACGGTCTGACAATGCTTGCAGACAGCTTTGAACTCCCGGATCACTTTTCTTTTGAAGACTACAAGCCTCCTGACAATCGCGATCTGGAAGTCCAGCTCCTCGTGCAGCCGACCCTCGCAGATCAGGTAAAAGAGGCGAAATCCTTTTATATAGAAGAGATGGAGGAAAATCCGGACGGCGTGTTGGTCAAGCTGCGGGTGCGGCATGTAGACGAAATTTTCGCCTGGGTATTGGGGCTGGGGGCAAAAGCGCTTGTCCTCGAACCGCCATCCCTCCGCGAAAAAATTCGCGAGGAAGCGGAACAATTGCTAAAACGCTACTGACATACTGTTGTCAGTAGCGTTTTTGTATGCTTATCACAAAGAAAGAATGAGGAGCTGACCAGAAGATGAATACAACGGAAATGATGCGCAGCATGGAACAAGTAACGGATTTGTACATTCAGGAGCTCGAAGCATTTGACATGGACCGTCTGCTGCAAAAGCCAAGCGAAGAGGAATGGTCCATCGGCCAGATGTACCAGCATCTGATCCAATCGGCCCTCTATATGCAACTCGCCAACATCGAAGCGTGTAGAGAAGGCGCGCCCGAAGTCATCCAGCCGGATGCCCGAATGTCTGAGGACGGGCAAGCGATCTTTGCCCAAGGCTCTTTTCCGCCTATCCGCATCCACGTTCCTGCTTCGCCCCAATATACACCCAAGCAGCCTGAGAGCAAAGAGCAGCTGCGCGACGGCTTGCGCACTGTGCTGCGCCTGATGCGAGAATTGGAGCCGACCTTGCAAAATATTCCGACACATCACAGAGTCGCACACCCTCGCTTCGGGCCTTTGAATGCGCAGGAGTGGTTTGCGCTTGTAGAGATGCACTATCGCCACCATCTGCACCAATTGAACAGGCTGAAAGGCTAGCTTTTTTCTCCGAACAGACCAGCGAGCTTTTGGTAGGTCGGCGGAAACTCTGCCTGATAGCGCAGGAAGGACGGGATCGGGTAACGTATCCCGCCTTTTTGCGTGGCTGCCAGCCCTTCCACCAGCTCGGCTGCATCGCGGAAATGAAAGCTGAACGCCATCTCGTGGTCCTGCGTCTGGGCAAACAGCCGATCCCCGTAACAAGGAACGATCACTTGCGGTTGTCCGGTCTGGATCGGCTTGATCGCAATATCGGCACAATCCGCCCTGCTGGAAAAAGTGGAAGGAATCGAGCCGCCGCGCTTATAGAGCATTCCCGCCACCAGCCGCATCACCTGTGCTGCATTTCCGTAAATGACGACCACATCCGGCTCGACCTGCGCCCGCTCCAGTGGGTACGACACGTAGTAGCCGCTTTCCTCCGCTGAAAATTTCGGGACATCCGCCTCGCTTTTCGCTCCCGTTTCCAGCGAATCTGTGTACATCCCGCAGGCGAGATGGCCCTCGGTGTAATACGCAGGCTGCTCCTCGTAGCCGAATGCCACCTGCGCGATCGGACAGGACAGGTCTGCCCCGTTCATGGCAATGCTCCAGCCATAGCGCCGCGAAAAGCCCACCGCCTGACAAATCGTGATCGCATAGCCCAAGTCCCGCAGCGGCCGCTTTGCTTTGGACGGCAGTCCCGCTTCCTCGCGCACGATCGAAATGCCCACCGGAAAGGTTTCCGTCCGCACATACGCTTGAATGGTCTGGTTCAACTCCAGGGCGCTAGCGGTATTCGTACTCATCGCACTCTCCTCCTCGCTTCGAAAAGACTGGCCTCGCTCACTCTCAAACCCGTACACAGAATTTTTCGTCTTTTCAACCCCTATGTCCTCTCTGTCCGCCTCATTTGTTTGCAAGCTTCTGACAGCGTGAGAGGGGTTTTCTGCCCCCGTTCATCGTGTTGTGTTTGCCTCAGACCTAGGGACGGAGCAGCATGTTCCATCATGAACCTAGGCAATCGCAAAAGTCGAACAGCTTCCTTCTTCTCTCGTCAAAAGCAATAATGCCGAAGCTAGGCTCCGGCATACTGGTTCACTACTCTGTTTCCCCTACCAGGCCGCAATACTGCTATCCGTCCGCATATCCGTTCCGCCGCTCAAGACGCCGTTTTCATCCCGCCAAATAATTTGGCCGCGCCCAAAGGACTGACCGAGCTGCGCCCACTTGATCGTGTGCCCTTTGCGCTCCAGCGCCTGGGCCAGATGCTCGGGGAAGTGCCGCTCCAGCTCCACCGTCTTGCCCTCCATCCACTGCCAGCGCGGTGCGTCCAGCGCCGCTTGCGGATTGAGGTGGAAGTCAATCGTGTTCATGATGACCTGCACATGGCCCTGCGGCTGCATGAAGCCGCCCATGACGCCGAACGGCCCCACCGCTTTTCCGTCTTTGGTCAAAAAGCCCGGGATAATCGTATGGAACGTTCTTTTGCCCGACTCCAGGCAATTGTCGTGGTTCGGATCGAGCGAAAAGTTGTGTCCGCGATTTTGCAGCGCGATTCCCGTTCCCGGCACGACTACGCCTGAGCCAAAACCCATGTAGTTGCTTTGGATGAAGGACACCATGTTGCCCTCGCCATCGGCAGTTGCCAAGTAGACCGTTCCGCTCGACTTCGGCTGGCCCGGCTCCGGTGTCAAGGCCTCGTCGCCGATCATGGCGCGGCGCTCGACGGCGTATTCCTCCGACAGCAGGTCTTTTACCGCCACCTTCATTTTGCTTGCTTCCGTAATGTATTTCAATCCGTCCACAAACGCCAGCTTCATCGCTTCAATCTGCTTGTGATAGGTGTCGGTTGTGTCTTTTGCCGCAAAATCGTAGCCCTTCAAAATGTTCAGCGCCATCAGGCCGATCATCCCCTGCCCGTTCGGGGGGATTTCCCACACGTCGTAGCCGCGGTAGTTGACGCTGATCGGCTGTACCCATTCCGGCTCATAGGCGGCCAGGTCCTCTTTGCGCAGATAGCCGCCGCACGCGCGGGAAAAGGCGTCGATTTTCTCGGCCAGCTCGCCGCGGTAGAAGCTCTCTCCGTTCGTCTCGGCAATTTGCCGCAGCGTGGCCGCGTGTCCCGGCGACTTCCAGATATCTCCCGCTTTTGGCACCTTGCCTTCTGGCGCAAACGTCGAGAACCAGTGGGCAAATTCTTCGCCTTTGCACGTTTGCGAGAACTTGTTATACGCCGCGTTCCAGTAGTAGGCCAGCGTCGGCGACAGCGGATAGCCGTGTTCCGCATAGTCGATGGCCGGTTGCAAAACTTCTGTCAGCGGCAAACGGCCAAAGCGCTTGGACAGAGCCGCCCAGGCAGCCGGAGCGCCTGGCACGGTCACAGGGGTCCAGCCGTACGTCGGCATCTCTTCCAGCCCTTTGGCTTTCAGCGCCGCGATGGAGATTGCTTGCGGAGCAGGGCCGCTGGCGTTCAGTCCGTGCAGCTCGTCCTTGATCCAGACGAGCGCGAACGCATCGCCGCCAATCCCGTTGGAGGTCGGCTCGACCACCGTCAGGCACGCAGCAGTCGCGATTGCCGCATCCACCGCATTGCCGCCCTTTTTCAAAATATCGAGACCTGCCTGCGCCGCGAGCGGCTGCGAGGTCGCTACCATGCCGTTTTTGGCAAATGTCGTGACACGTTTCGATGCATACGGGTATTCCATTGCGTCGTAGTTTACCATGATTGAGGCCTCCTTGTATCTGGTTGGCGTTGCTACCCGATAAAAATGAACCCATACGCCATCGCCGCTACTATTACGAAGGCCGGATGCACTTTCCATGTCTCCAGCAGCAGATACGATGCGACGGTCAAAATGCCTGTCTGTATCCAACCGATTCCTTCGACTGCCCCGAGCAAAAATTGATAGGTCATCGTTCCGAGCAGAACCGTCACGACCGGGCGAACCGATTGCGTCATGGCCTTTACCTGCGGGGCGTTGCGGAACAGGTTGATGAATTGGAGCAGAAGTATCATCGCAATCGCCGTAGGCGCAACCGTCGCCAGCAAAGCGACGGTCGCTCCCGGCACTCCCGCCACCTGATAGCCGATGTAGCCGGCCAGCTTGGTCGCGATCGGGCTTGGCAATGCATTGCCTACCGCCAGCACTTCCCCGAATTCCTTCATCGACATCCATTGGTAATGCTCGACGACCTCGTTTTGAATCAGCGGGATGCTCGGCGGCCCTCCTCCGTACCCCAAAATGTTCGAAATGAAAAAAGCCCAGAACAACTGGAAGTAAATCATGCCGCGCCCTCCTTGCTGTCCTTTTTCCTGCGCTTGCGGACAAACCAGGTGGAGTAGGCAAAGGAAACGACCAGCGCAATGCCTACGACGATGCCCGGATGCCAGTCAAGAAAGAGCAGCGCGACAAGCGACAGGCCAAGCGATAGGCTCACTCCCGTCTTGTTCGCCGCGCCCTTCCAGCCCTTGACGAGAAACTCCCACGTCAGGACGCCTGTCATGACCGCAATGACCGGGCCGATCGCCTGGATCATGCCGTAGACGCCGGGCGCATCCTTCCAGCGGTAAATGACCTGCAACAAGCCGATCATGACGAGAACGAGCGGCAGGACGACAGCGATATTCGCTACCAGTGCCCCCATCCAGCCTTTGACCCGATAGCCGATAAACGCAGCCAGCTTGGTCGCAATCGGTCCAGGCAAAGCGTTGGCGAGCGCCAGGTTGTCGGAAAAATCCTCGTCCGTCACCCACTTGTACTTTTTCACGCACTCCGTATAAAAAAGGGGAACCATCGTAGGTCCTCCTCCAAAGCCAAATATCCCGATGCGGAAAAAGGCCAGAAACAATTGCCAATACACCATTTGGTTCGTACCTCCATCCTTGCCTTAGCGGGGCAGCTCACCCGATTGCACCAGATGACAGGAGACAAGCTGGCCTCCACCGATCTCTGCCAGGCTTGGCACCTGCGTTTTGCAAACCTCTGTCGCATACGGGCAGCGCGGGTGAAACGTGCAGCCGCTTGGCGGATTGGCCGGACTCGGCAAGTCTCCGCTCAACAAAATCCGTTCCCGCTTTTCCCGCCGTTTCGCTACGGGAACAGCCGAGAGCAGCGCCCGTGTGTACGGGTGGCGCGGGTTGTCGAACAGCGCCCGTTTATCGGCAATTTCTACGACACGGCCCAAATACATCACCGCAATCCGGTCGCACAAATGCTTGACGACCGACAAATCATGCGAGATGAACATCAAGGTCAGATTGAATTCTTTTTTTAACTCCTTCAACAGATTCAGCACCTGCGACTGAATCGACACATCCAGCGCAGATACCGGCTCATCCGCGATTATCAGCTTCGGCTTGACCACAAGCGCGCGGGCAATCCCGATCCGTTGCCGCTGTCCGCCGGAAAAATCGTGCGGATGGCGGTTCAAATGTTCTTTTCGCAGACCGACCACCTGAATGATTTCCTCGATGACCCGCTCCCGCTCTTCCTTGGTTCCGATGTTGTGCACCATGAGCGATTCCAGCAAAATCTGCCTGATCGTCATCCGCGGGTTCAGCGAAGCGTACGGGTCCTGAAAAATCATTTGCAGGTCCTTGCGCATCCGGCGCATTTCTTCTTTGGGCAAGGTGGCTAAATCTTTGCCGTCAAACCAGACTTCCCCAGCCGTCGGCTCCAACAGCCGCAAAATCGTCCGGCCCGTCGTCGATTTTCCGCAGCCGGACTCCCCCACAATCCCCAGCGTCTCGCCGGGGTACACCGTCAAATCAATGCCGTCCACCGCTTTGACATGGCCGACCGTCCGCTTCAAAAAGCCGCCCTTGATCGGAAAATGCTGCTTCAACCCTTTTACTTCCAATAGAGGGGTTGTCATATCCGCTCTCCCTCCTCTGCGTACAGCCAGCACCGGCATTTTTGTCCACCCAGTTGGAACAATTCTGGCGGCTTTTCCTGACAGATCGGCAACGCCCGGGAGCAGCGCGGCGCAAAGCGGCAGCCTGCCGGCATCTGATGCGGCAACGGAACCGCGCCGGGAATCGTCTCCAAATATTCGCGCTCCTCGTTCAGCTCCGGGATGGCGTTCATCAGGCCGATCGTGTACGGATGCTTGGGGCTTTCGAACAGCGTATCCACATCGGTTTCCTCGACTACCTGCCCCGCGTACATGACGATGACGCGGTCGCACATCTCGGCCACGACGCCCAGATCGTGCGTAATCAGCATGATCGAGGTGCCCGTCTTTTCCTTCAGTTCGCGCATCAGGTCGAGTATCTGCGCCTGAATCGTCACATCGAGCGCCGTTGTTGGCTCATCGGCGATAATCAGCTTCGGATCGCACGACATCGCCATGGCGATCATCACCCGCTGCCGCATACCGCCGGACAGTTGATGGGGGAACTCCCCGTAGATTTCTTCGGCGCGCGGCATCCCGACGGCCTTGAGCATCGCAATCGCCCGCTCTTTTGCTTGTGCCTTGGAGACTTTGCGGTGCAGCATGACGGCTTCCTCAATTTGTCTGCCTACGGTGTGCAGCGGATTGAGCGAAGTCATCGGCTCCTGAAAAATCATTGCGATCTCGTTGCCGCGCACTCCTTGCATTTCTTTTTCCGACAGCTCCAGCACGTTTTTCCCCTGGAAGCGAATCGTTCCGTCTATGCTGCCGTTCGGCGGCAACAGCCGCATGATCGACAGGCT
Source organism: Brevibacillus sp. SAFN-007a (assembly GCF_051967035.1). Taxonomy (NCBI): domain Bacteria; kingdom Bacillati; phylum Bacillota; class Bacilli; order Caryophanales; family Paenibacillaceae; genus Brevibacillus; species Brevibacillus sp. SAFN-007a. The sequence continues at coordinate 42,882 of NZ_JBQCKK010000016.1, forward strand.
GGTGACGCTCTTGCCGCAGCCCGATTCGCCTACGACGCCGAGTGTCTCGCCGGCACGGATGGTGAAGTCGACGCCGTCAACAACATGGACGACACCGCTGTCCGTGCGAAACCGGGTTCGTAGCTGCTCTACTTCCAAGATGGTCGTCATCTGCTCCACTCCTTTTTCCTGCGTAGGCATTGATGATTTGCTATTTGCGCGAGCGCGGGTCCAGTACCTGCTGCAATCCATCCCCCAGCAAGTTGAAGCCCAGCACGACTAAAAAGATGGCAATCCCCGGATAAAACGTCGCATACGGCGCGACAGACATCAGCGTCTGCGCCTGGTTCAGCATGCTTCCCCACGAGGGCGTCGGCGGCTGCACGCCCAGCCCCAGATAGGAAAGCGAGGCTTCGGCGATAATCCCGGATGCCATCGCCAGTGTCGCCTGAATCACAATCGGGTTGAGCGCATTGGGCAAAATATGGCGGAAAATGATGCGGGCATCCTTCACGCCGACGGAACGCGCCGCTTGAATATATTCCATGTTGCGCAAAGACAGAACCTGGCCACGGGTAATCCGGATGAAGGCAGGAGCGAAACCGATCCCGATTGCCAGCATCGCGTTGCCGAAGCCGGAACCGAGCACGGCCGAGATCGCCAGCGCCAAAATCAGAAACGGAAAGGCTTGCATCGCATCGACGCTGCGCATGACCACCCACTCGTCCCAAAAGCCGCGGTAATATCCCGACAGCAACCCGATCGGCACGCCAATCAGCATGGCGATTCCTACTGAAATCAAGGCAGCTTGGATGGAAATGCGCGCCCCGTAGACGACGCGGGAGAAAATGTCCCGCCCGAGATCGTCTGTGCCAAACAAATGCTCGCCGCCCGGCGGCATCATCACTTTGTTGTAATCTTGCGCATTCGGGTCAAACGGAGCGATTTGCGGCGCGAAAAGCGCGACCACGATCAATGCAAGGATAATCACCGCTCCGATGACGCCAAGGCCGTTTCGCAGGAATTTGCGCGCGGTTTTCATCAGTCACCCGCTCCTTTCCCAGCTTTGATGCGCGGATCAATCACCGCATACAGCATATCGACAGCCAGGTTGACCAAGACGACCAGCACCGCCGAAACAAGGATGGCACCTTGTACCGTCACATAATCCCTTTTGAACACCGACTCGACAATCAGACGGCCGAAGCCCGGAATCGAGAAAATCGACTCGGTAATGACCAATCCGCCCAACAGGCCCGCGATCATCAGCCCGGAGGTCGTCACCACAGGCACCATCGCATTGCGCAGCGCATGGCCCAAAATCGTGCGCGCTTCATTCAAGCCTTTGGCCTTTGCCGTCCGGATGAAGTCCATGCTGACCACATCAAGCAACGAAGAACGCAGCATCCTCATCAGCACCGCAGACTCCCGCAGGCCGGTCGCCAAACAAGGGAGAACCATCGCCAGCACATTTTGCTTCGGATCTTCCAGAAACGGCACGTAGCCGGATGCGGGGAGCCATTGGTTGTTCACTGCAAAAAAGATAATCATCATCATGGCAAGCCAGAAGCTCGGGATGCTCATCCCGCCCAGCGCAGCAAACGTGCTCGTATAGTCCATCCACGTCCCGCGGCGCACAGCCGCCAGGATTCCCGCCGGAAAAGCAATCAGGATCGCGACGAGGAACGTTCCGATCGTCAGCTCCACCGTTGCGGGCAGCCTTTGCTTGATTAATTCAGAGACCGGCACCCGGTCCGTAATCGAGATTCCCAAATCGCCCTGCAGCACTCTTCCCAGCCAGGAAAAATACTGCACCGCGATCGGCTGGTCCAGCCCCAGCTCTGTTCGCAGTGCCTGATAGGCTTCCGGTGTCGCTTCCTGTCCTAAAATGACCCGGGCAGGATCGCCCGGGATCAAGTGGATCAAGGAGAACGTCATCAGGGACACCAGCAGGAGAATCGGGATTGTCAGCAGTAGACGCCTGACCACGAACATCATGACCATTCCTCCTTGCTTTTGCCGTTATCGTGTGTGGTCGCCTTATTGCTTGTCCAATGTGGCGGTGCGGATCAAGCCGTCCGGCACGTAGGTGAAGCCGGTCACTTTTTTGTTCATGCTGATCAGAACGTACTGGTGGTACAGGTACACATAGCCCGCCTCTTCCTGCAAGAGCTTGGTCGCTTCCTCGTACAGTGCCTTCCGCTTCGCTTCGTCCATTTCCCCGCGCGCCGCCACAACCAGCTCGTCCAGCTTCGGAATGGAGATGCGACCGTCGTTGTTGGAAGCGCCGGTGACTACGAAATCATGCAGGTTTTGGTCAGGGTCCTGACGACCGGACCAGCCCAGCTGCAAGGCATCGAATTCGCCTTTTTCGCCTGTCTCGATCAGTTGGCCGTACTCCAGCTTCTCCAGCGCTACATTGATGTTGTGCTGCTTCAGCATGCTTTGCAGCACAGCGCCGAGCTGCTCGTTTTCCGGAGAAGTGGTGATGTACAGCTTGAAGTCGAAGCCGTTCGGCTTGCCGCCCTTCGCCAGCAGCTCCTTGATCTCAGCCGCGTTTGGCGGTACAGGCGTGTTCAACTGCTCGTTGTACGCCAGACTGCCTTTCGTAAACGCGGTACGCGCAGGTGCCGCGTAGCCGTTGAACAATACTTTGACGACTGCTTCCCGGTCAATCGCGCGGTCGACCGCTTGACGCAAGTACTTGTTGTCAAACGGCGGGCGGGAGTTGTTCAAATAAAGCCCCTGGTAGCCCATTCCTGATTCGGATATCAGTTGCAGGTTGGCATCGCCTTTTACAACGGGAATTTCCTTCACAGGCGTATCGTCGATGATGTCCAGCGCGCCGGAGCGCAAGTTTTGCACCTTGGCTGTTCCGTTCGTGAACACTTTGTAGGTCACTTCGTCTACTTTTACCTCGCCGTTCCAGTAGTTTTCGTTTTTCTTCAGCGTCACGTGGTCGCCTTTTACCTGTTCCACAAAAACGAACGGGCCTGTACCAACCGGATGATTGAGGTATTGATCGCCGTGTTCCTTGACCGCTTTGGGCGACACCATGATGCCGGCACGGTCTGTCAAGACGGACAGGAACGGAGCAAACGGCTCCTTCAACTGGACTTGGACCGTGTTTTTATCGACGACCGTCACAGCGTCGACGAATTTCAGCTCGCCTTTGCGGCGGGACTTCTCGCCGGAGATGTTGCGGTCGAAGTTGAATTTGACTGCTTCGGCGTCAAACTCGGTGCCATCGTGGAACTTTACGCCTTGCTTGAGCTTTAGCGTGTAGGTTTTGCCATCCGGCGTAACCTCGTACGATTCGGCCAGCATCGGAATGATTTTGCCCTCTGCGTCAATGTCGAACAGCTTGTCGTAGAGACTCGCGTATACCTGGCGATCATAGAGAGAAGTAGAAATGCTCGGGTCCATGGATGGCGGGTCTGCTTTCAGCCCGATGTTGATGACTTTTTTGCCGGTAGCAGGCGCCGTTGCCGCGCTTCCGCTATCGCCAGTGCCTGTCCCGCTTCCTCCTCCACAGCCTGTTGCCAATAAAACCGTCCCCAGCACGGCACTGAGCATCGCTTTGCCCATCTTGGTCGAAAACATAGAATGACCCCTTTTCTCTTTCGTATTGGTGGCTCTAAACAGGAAACGACAGACCCCATTCCCAGCGGCTCATTCGTCCGATGGCATTCCCCCTTCCGAGGTGTTCGCTTCGCTTTTGGCTTTAGCGGACGAAGTTGTATTTGGATTTGAGGATTTTCAGCTCATTGATGACGTTTGTCCGAACGATGCCCGGCACTTTGTACAGCTTTTTCAGCAAAAATTCCGACAATTCTTCGTAGCTTCTGACCAAAACCTGCGTGAACAGCTGATAGTCGCCGGAGGTCAAAACGATCAGGCGAATTTCCACGATCTCGTTCAACGCGGCTACGACCTCGTCGAGCTTTTCCGCCTCGACCGCCACCTGAATGATCGCCTGGACGTGCAAGCCTGCCTTGACCGGATTGACGATGCCAACCAGACTCAGCGTCCCTTCATCCTGCAACTGCTGTACGCGCATGCGAATCGTTTTTTCCGTTACCCCGAGATCTTTGGCAATCTGGGTAAAAGGCAAGCGGGCATTTTCCTGCAGCGCCCGGATAATGCCGTAATCCGTATCGTCCAGCTCCGGATACAGAGAACGGCGGAACTTCTCCTCCATATCAACACTCCCTAATTCGTCTTGTTTATTGAAATTTTATCCTTATTACGACTAAAACTCGAAAATAGTAGCCGAATTTCGTAACGATTGTTGTTAATATAATACGAATTACAACCAGTTGCAAGTAGTATTCAGAAAATTTCTTTTTGAAAGCATTTTCATTTTTCAACGAAAAAAAGCAGCCGACTCCCGTAGCTGAAGTGGCTGCTTTTGCTGACAACAACATCTCAGTATTCGATTCGCTTTTCCGCTTGCGCCCATGCGATAAACGGCCTCCGACGATCATCCAGTGCCAATTGCCGGAAAGGAATGCTTCGCTCTTCATGCGGCAGCGCGATTTGCTCGTAAATGAAATGGTCGTCGAATCCGACGCTGGCTGCGTCTTCTTTCGTGCAGGCATAGTACACGGCCCGAGGTCTTGCCCAGTAAATCGCTCCCAAACACATCGGGCACGGCTCGCAACTCGTATACAGCTCGCAGTCGCTCAACTGAAACGTGCCCAGCTTGCGGCACGCCTCGCGAATCGCCTGCACCTCCGCATGGGCAGTCGGGTCGTTCTTCGCTGTCACTTCATTGCGGCCCCGTCCGACGATTTGCCCGTCTTTGACGATAATCGCTCCAAAAGGTCCGCCGTGGCTTTCCTTCACGTTGTGCAGAGCCAGGCTGACGGCTTCCCTCATCCACGCTTCCTGATCCATCCCTTTCCCTCCTTGCGCCTCTCTCCCCTTATCCTATGCCAGTTTGTCTGCCGGCATTAGCGAAACAAAACTGCTGTCATATCCAGTTCATCGAGCGCTTCAAATGAAACAAATACCGATTGCGAATCACCCAGAAATAGATCGCCTGCACGATCACGAAGCTGCACAGCACGATGGCTGTCGGCTTGGCGACGGATGCGACAAGCATGATCTTCAGCAGGCTTTGCAGCGACACAAACGCCACGATGCTGTGCAGGATCGCCACCAGAATCGGCACAAAGAACAACAGCGCAATCTGGATCGTCACGATTCTGGTCAGCTCGGCTTCCGTCAACCCGATCTTGGCTATCGCGCCGTACTGCCTTTTGTCGTTTTCCAGGTCCGTGTACAAACGGAAGTACAGGAAGCTCGCCGCCGCCACGAAGAACAGCACGCCCACGAACAGCCCGATGAACAGTCCCGTGTTCGCCATCTGTTTCATCTGGTGATAGACGGGCGCGCGGGCGGAAAACGAATACGTGTCCGGATCATGCCAGATCTCGTCTTCGAGCTTGAGACTGATCTCCTGCGTATCCTTCCATCGCGGGACATCGTAGGCAAAGCGCTGCTCCTCCTGCAAATCGCGCAGCTGATCGTACACGTTGTTCGGCACCACCGCCAGCCGTTCAAAGCCGATGCCGTGAATCAGCGGGTTCATCTTCGTGTCCGTTTTGACCACAAGCTCCTGCCCGCCGACTTTCAACGTCTGCTCCTCCACCGTATCGCCGAACCAGCGGAGCAGAATGAATACTTCGTTGTCCCTCACTTGCAGTTCGCGCGAACGGGCCGCCACGGCAAACCGGTTGTAATCGGACAGCTTGACCACCCCGACCGTCTCCTCATCCACCTGCTCTGGAAGCACCCGCATCGACACCTGGTACCGCTCGAAGGAAAAGCCCCCTTGCTGCAAACGGTTTTCAATGAGCTGCAAATGTTTGTCCTTGGCGGCATTCTCCGCCTTGGTCTGGTATTCGAACGCAAACGGATTCGTTTTCACGACCGTCTCCTGGATCGACCCGGCCAATGCCGCCAGCGTCCCGATCGCGCAAAAGGCGACCGTCGACACGATACACACCAGGAAAAACATGCGGGCGTTATCCTTCATCCGGTAGGAGAGATCAGACAGCGTCAACAAATTCGTGCGCCGCCAATAAATGAACCGCCGCTTCTTCAAAAATTCGAGCAGAATCACGCTAAGCTGGGTGAACAGTAAATACGTCCCGACCACCGTCAATGCCGTCACGGGCAGCACCAGCGCCACCACGTAGATGCCATCCGCCGTCAGCGCGAGTGCATAGCTCATACAAAGCAGCGCCACGGCCACGAGCGACAGCGCAATCGACGCGCTCGGCTCCCGTTTGGGGCGCCGGCTGCCCTGCAAAAGCTCCAGCAAGCTGCGGCTTCTCAGCAGCATCACCGTAAACAGCGAGATGGCGGCGAACAGGATGAGAAAAGCGACAACGGTCAGCGCAATCGCTTTCCACGGAAAATAAAAGCCCAGCGCCTTCACATCCAGCAGAAAGCCTGCGAACTGGAAAAAAAGCTTGGCCAGCACCATGCCAAGCCCGATCCCGAAAGCAATCGCGACGATCCCGATGAGCATGTTTTCCATAAAGATCAGCAGGTTTCGTTGCAGCGGCGTCATGCCGTGCATGAACAAGATTCCGAATTCCTTCTCCCGCTTTTTCAAAAACGCGCCGACGCAGTAGAAGAGAAAGAAGAACGAGAACAAAAAGATCACGTATTCCGCCACGATCATCCCGGTCGCGACCGACTCGTGAATCTCCTCGCCGACGATTCCCGGATGAAAGATAAACATGGCATAGACGAAAAAGATCATGACGGAAAACACGCTGCTCATGAAAAAGGCAGCGTAGGTGCGTTTGTTGCGCAAAACATTCTTACACGCGAATTGTCGAAAGGTCATAGGTGTTCCCTCCCAAGAACGACAGCGCGTCTATAATCTTTTGGAAAAACGCCTGGCGGTTCTCGCCCCGATACATCTCGTTGTGCAGTTGGCCGTCCTTGATAAAAATGACCCGGTGACAATAGCTGGCTGCCAGCGGATCATGCGTGACCATCATCATCGTCATCTTTTCTGTTTGATTGATCGCTTCCAGCGTTTCCATGACCGCTCGCGAAGACTTGGAGTCGAGATTGCCTGTCGGTTCGTCCGCCAGCAACAGCGAGGGAGAATGGATGATGGCGCGGGCGATCGCCGTCTTTTGGCGCTGACCGCCTGACACCTCGTATGTGCGCTTCTCCAAAATATCCTGGATCCCCAGCTTCGCGGCCACGCTGTGCAGCTTTTCCTCCATCGTCTGCACCTTCACGTTTTCCAGCGTAAGCGGCAGCACGATGTTTTCTCCGATCGTCAATGTATCGAGCAAATGGAAATCCTGAAAAACAAAGCCCAGTTCGCGGCGACGAAAGAGCGCCAGCTTGTCTTTTTTCAACAAGTGCGGATTCGTTCCATTCAAGAGAACAGTCCCGGATGTCGGAGAGTCAATGGTCGAAATCATGTTCAACAGCGTTGTTTTCCCGCTGCCTGACGGACCCATGATCCCGACAAATTCCCCTTTGCGAATGGACAAATCAATGTCCGTCAACGCGCGGTATGTGATCTTGCCTCCGTATATTTTACTCAGACTGTTCACCGCAAGCATTTCCATGCCTCTCTCCCCTTTCCGCTGACATCCCACTATCCACTATACGAGGGGGCGCGTTTTCCCGCTATCGAATTCCCTTTCCGCATTCTTACGTTCTTGTAAGGTCGGCACTACCGCGGACAAGACGATGCGGACTGTCGTGCCTTCCCCGACTTTCGACTCCAGCTCCACGCTGTGGTGCAGCCGCCCGCAAATTTCCTTGACCAAATAAAGCCCCATCCCGGTGGACTCCGGGTACTTGCGGCCGTTTTCCCCTGTAAAGTACGGCTTGAACACGCGCTGGACGTCTTCTGCCGGAATCCCGATGCCGTAGTCCTGCACCTCCAGGACGAGATGCGGCCCGCGTTCGTAGGCGCGGATCGTGACCTTGCTGCTTTTGCCCGCCGAATAGCGGACAGCGTTCGTCAACAGCTGGGTGAGCACAAACGAAAGCCATTTGTCGTCGGACTCCACCCGCCAGTCTTCGTCGATTTTCAGCTCCGGGTACACCTGGTTGCGGATGAACAGCCGCTTGTTTTCCGCCAGCACGTTTTGCGCCAGCGAACGGAGCGACACCGGCTCGATCAAAAAGTCCTGCTCAAAACGATCCAGCCGCGCGATGTACAACACGGTTTCCAATCCGCGCTTGATTCGGTCGACCTCTTCGCGGATGCTCTCGGACTTCGGGTCATCTTCCTGTTGCAGCAAAAGATGGATGACCGCGATCGGCGTTTTCATCTGATGCACCCACTGCTGGATAAACGTCGTATAATCGCGCTGCTTGTTCTCGTAGGCGTGCAGCTGTTCCTTGTAGAGGCGGTACTGCTCCAGACTTTTCTCGTCCATCGCCCGGCACAACGCGGCGTTGCCGTACGTTTGCGTCAGCTCCTCCAGCGACTCCACCGGCTTAGTCAACCGCTGGTAAATCAGCCGATGCGTCAAATAGCGAACGACCAGAAACGCCCCGGCAAAAAGGACAGAAAGAAACACCACGTAAATCATCAGCGATGCGTTCCAGTACCCGTCCATGGCAAAGATCAGCAGCAACAACATCAGCTGAACGAGAAAAAGGGCCGCAAATGCCCATTGATCCCGAAGAAACAGCTTCATTGGCCGTCCTCCCATGTCGCTCGCAGACGATAGCCGGAGCCACGCACTGTCTCCACGGCCCCTTCCAGCCCGATGTCCTTCAGCTTTCCGCGCACACGCGTAATGTAGACATTCAAGGTGTTTTCGTCGACGAACTGCTCGTCCCACAGCTTTTCCAGCAGCCGCTCGCGGCTGACGACGCGCGGATATTGGTTCATCAGCGCTTCCAGCAGCAGCGCTTCTTTTTTGCTCAGCTCGACTTTCGTCTCATTCATCGCAAGCTCCAGCCGTTCCAAAAACAGCTTCAGTCCCATGACCTCCACGGTGCGCTCCCCTTCCTGCGGCGCGTATTGGCCGTAGGCGCGGCGCAGCTGGCTGCGAATTTTCGCCAGTACCACATCGTAATCGAACGGCTTGGTAATGTAGTCGTCCGCTCCGTTTTCCAGCGCCATCACCTGATCCATCTTGCTTTCCCGCGCAGAGATGAACAAAATCGGGCAGTTGGACTCCTGCCGCATTTGCCTGCACCAGTAAAAGCCGTCGAATTTGGGCAAGTTCACGTCCAACAGCACCAGATCAGGCCGCTTGCTCACGAACACTTCCATGACACGGTCGAAATGCTCCACATTGACTGTATGAAATCCATATTTTTCCAATTGCTCCTGCAAAAGCTGGTTGATCTTCGGGTCGTCTTCTACAATCATGATCGTAGACATCCGCTAAAGCCTCCTCTCGTGAGTCTTCTCTTCCTCCTACTATACCACTTGCAAACTGGGCTGCGCCAATGACGCCAAGCCTCTTGCCCGTTGCTGTCCTCCCGCTTTTTTCAAACAGAAAAAGGGCGGAACAGTCCCCACCCTCACGCTTTTGCTTCCATCATTTGTTGCAGTTTTTTGATTCCGCGAAAATGCAGGATTTTGACAGAGGCCTCTGTCTTGCCCAAAATCTCGGCAATCTCGTTCATGCGCAAGTCCGCGAGATAGCGCAACGAGATGACGTTGCGCTGGTCAGTCGTCAGCGTGTGTACCTTTTGCCACAGCCCCTCCGCCGTTTCCTGTGTCAGCACGCAATCCTCCGGCAGCTTGTCAGTAGCCGTAAGCGTGCTGAACATTTCTTGGTCAACCGGGCATTCCCGTTTTTTGCGCATGAAGTCGATCAGCGTATTGTGCGCGATTCGAAAAATCCAGGCGCCAAACGGATAGCGGCCGTCGTATTGCTCCAGCTTGGAGTACACCTTGATAAACACGGTCGTTGTCAAGTCTTCCACGTCCCAGACGTTTTTCACGCGGTAGCGGAAATAGCGGTATATTTTGGCGGAATACTCCTCGTAAATTTGTCGTTGATTCGGTTTGGAATAAAGCATTGCCGTATTCATGTTCGATCTCCCATTTCGTGATCCGTATGAGTTGCTCTCATTGTAAGACGGATCAGAAGCAGGAACCATCGAGTTAACTTTCAGGAAGCTTACACTTTTGTAAGGTACGCATAGGATGGTTGTAAGCTTGCGCTGGTAAGTACGGTAAGGCGGTTCATTTGGTTACAGCCTGAACCAACTTGCAAAATCCTTTTCGGTATGATGAAGCTCCACCTCTTCTTGGCTTATTTCCTACTTCATCATCTCCAGGACTTCCACTGTTCCCTCTTCCCCCCGCTCCCCAAGCAAAAAAACGCCCCCGCATTCATCGGGAGCGTTTCTCGGATCACGTAAACAATCGCAGCATTACAACAAACCAAGACGTTGGAAAATCGTATCCACATGCTTCAGGTGGTAACGGTAATCGAAGCACTCATCCAGCTCTTCCTTGGTCAACGTGGAGCTGACAGTCGGGTCCTCCTCCACAATGGCGCGGAAGGAGCGCTGCTCTTCCCAAGCCTGCATCGCGCGCGGCTGGACAGTGTCGTACGCTTGCTCGCGGCTCATGCCTTTTTCGATCAGCTTGAGCATCACTTGCTGGGAGTAGATCAGACCGAAAGTACGGTCCATGTTGCGCTTCATGTTCTCCGGGAACACGGTCAAGTTTTTCACGATGTTCATGAAGCGGCGCAGCATGTAGTTCAGCGCCTGGGTCGCGTCTGGCAAAATCACGCGCTCTGCGGAGGAGTGGGAAATATCCCGCTCGTGCCAGAGAGACACGTTTTCATAGGAAGTGAGCATGTGGCCGCGGATGACGCGCGCCAGACCGCAGATGTTCTCGCTGCCGATCGGGTTGCGCTTGTGCGGCATCGCGGAGGAGCCTTTTTGCCCTTTGGCAAACGCTTCTTCCACTTCGCGCATTTCGCTCTTTTGCAGGCCGCGGATTTCGGTTGCGAACTTCTCCAGCGACGTGGCGATCAGCGCCAATGTCGCCATGTATTCGGCGTGGCGGTCGCGCTGCAGCGTTTGCGTGGAGATCGGAGCCGGAGTCAGGCCCAGTTTTTCGCAAACGTACGCTTCCACGAACGGGTCGATGTTCGCATACGTGCCGACTGCACCGGAAATTTTGCCGTATGCCACTTCTTGTTTCGCCGCCCGGAAACGCGCCAGGTTGCGCTTCATCTCTTCGTGCCACAGAGCCAGCTTCAAGCCGAAGGTCGTCGGCTCGGCATGCACGCCGTGCGTTCTGCCCATGCAGACCGTATCCTTGTGCTCGCGCGCTTTGTCTGCCAAAATCGCGATGAAGTCCTCGATGTCTTTTTCCAAAATTTCGTTCGCCTGGCGCAGCAGGTAGGACAACGCGGTGTCCACGACGTCTGTAGAGGTCAAGCCGTAGTGGACCCATTTCTTTTCTTCGCCCAACGTCTCGGATACCGCGCGGGTAAACGCCACCACGTCGTGACGTGTCTCTTCCTCGATCTCATAGATGCGCTGGATGTCAAAGCTGGCCTTTTCCCACAGCTTTTTCACGTCCTCCTCCGGGATGACCCCCAGCTTGGACCATGCTTCACACGCGAGAATTTCTACTTTGAGCCATGCCTTGAATTTGTTTTCTTCCGTCCAAATGGCGCGCATTTCCGGGCGGGAATAACGTTCGATCATGATTCTACCTCCGATGGATTCGTCCAGATTTTCAGCTCATCAATGCAGGTGAGCGCTTCTTCCACAGTGGGGGCGAGCACGTTGATATGCCCCATTTTCCGCTTTGCCTTGCTCTCCGCTTTTCCGTACAAATGCAGCTTGGCCGTGCGCGGCAGCTTGTCGATTCGATCCAGAACAGGCTGCAGGTGCTCTCCCAAAATATTAACCATCACGACGGGAGAGAGCAACTCTGTCGAGCCTAAAGGCAGGTTGCAGACGGCCCGGACGTGCTGCTCAAACTGCGAGGTCACACAAGCGTCCATCGTGTAGTGGCCGGAGTTGTGCGGGCGTGGCGCCAGCTCGTTGACGTACAGCTCTCCGTCGGCGGTCAAAAACATTTCTACGGCGATCAGCCCCACGACATCGAGCTTTTCGACAATCGTGCGGGCGATTTCTTCGGCGCGTGCCTTGACTTCCGCCGGAACGCGGGCTGGCACGATGCTCAGATGCAGAATGTTTTCCCGGTGAATGTTTTCCGCCGCCGGAAAAACAGCCAGCTCCCCGTCCGGATTGCGCGCCGCGATCACGGACAGCTCCAGCTGAAATGGCACGAACTGCTCCACGATCAGCTCTGTTCCTGCCTTGGCGAGCGTCTCGTACGCCTCCGCCAGCTCGTCCTCGCTGCGCAAAACCCACTGGCCTTTGCCGTCGTAGCCCCCTGTCGCCGTTTTCATCACCGCAGGCAGCCCCAGCTCGGCAACTGCCGCCTGCACATCTTGCAAGCTGCCGACTACGCGAAACGGCGCAACCGGAATCCCGATTTCGCGAATCGCCGTCTTTTCGGAAATCCGGTTCTGTGTGATGCGCAACAGGCGGCTGCCCTGCGGCACGTAGGCATGGCTCTCCAGCACTTCCGCGACCTGCGCGTCCACATTTTCAAATTCGTAGCAAATGACATCGCTGACAGAAGCGAGCTGCATCGCTGCTTCCACGTCGTCGTAGCGGGCGACGATTTGCTTGTCCGCCGTTTGGCCGCACGGCGCATCTGCTGTCGGGTCCATCGTTACAAAGCGGTAGCCCATCGCTCGTCCAGCGAGAGCGATCATGCGGCCCAGTTGTCCGCCGCCGAGTATTCCGAGAGTCGATCCTGGTTTGATTTGCTTGCTCTGTTTGGTCGTCATGCCAGTTCGCCAGCCTCCAACACTTTTTTGCGCACCTCATCGCGTCTTGCCACAAAGCGCTCCTGCACATCCGGGTATTTGATCCCTAAAATCTGCGCAGCGAGCAGGCCGGCATTGATCGCACCCGCTTTGCCGATGGCGACAGTGGCGACAGGCACGCCGCCTGGCATTTGCACGATGGACAAAAGCGAATCCAAGCCGTTCAGGTTGGACGATTTCACAGGCACGCCAATCACGGGCAGCTCCGTTTTCGCCGCCACCATGCCCGGCAAATGGGCTGCGCCCCCCGCTCCCGCAATGATGACTTCCAGACCGCGGCTTTTGGCGCTTTCCGCATACGAAAACATCAAGTCAGGCGTTCTGTGCGCGGAAACGACCTTCTTTTCGTATGGCACCTGGAGTTCATCGAGAATTGCGCATGCTTCCTTCATCGTTTCCCAGTCTGACGTGCTGCCCATAATAACGCCTACCAAAGGCTGTAGCATGAACCATTCGCCCCCTACGTGTTGTATCATTCAGAAGAAAACCCAACCGACTAACGGCTTTCGCAGCCGTACTCATCGCCTGGGCTATTCGTACTCGTTTACTATCCACGTACTCAGTGTAGCAGGGAGAAAGTTGACCTGTCAACATCGTTTCCGAACATTTAAAAATGAGTTAGATACCATTATTCGTGTTTCCCTTTTTCCACCCACTCTTCTGCCGCCGATTTGGAGTCCAGCCGCACGCGCAGCCAATAGTCGAAAAACGGCGTCGCGTCTGCTCCGGCTGCTGCCGAGACCAGCTCTTTGAGCTGTTCGCCACTTGCCAGCTCGTATGGATGCTCACTGACATATTGCCGCAAAAGCCGATGCAGCCGCTCGCCCCCCCACGCCTCCCGCAACGTCCACCACATGACGCCGGAGCGCCCGTACACAAGCTCGTTGTAGCTTTTCCAGTCGGGGAAGGCAGCGACGCTCGTCTCGGCGGAAATGCCTCGTTTCGCATACGCTTCGGCTGCGCGAGACTGGCCCTGCCTCAGCCGGATGTACGCCTGCGATCGCTTCGGGTCCTTTTCCTGCAAATACGCCATCGTCGCGTAGTCGGTCAAGCTCTCGTCAAGCCACGCCTCGCGCACCTCGTCGTTGCCGACGATGCCGTAGAACCATTGATGGGCCGTTTCGTGCGCGACGACGGCTGCGCCCATGCTGTCGGCCGTCTGAAAAAATCCCTCCTCGATGAAGACGAGGCCCGGATACTCCATGCCGCCGAAAAAGCCGCCTGTCTTGACGACGTCGTACTCCTTGTACGGGTAGGCGCCAAACTGCTTCCCGTAATAATCAAGCGACCCCATTGCCGTCTCGTGCACGCTTTTCACAGCCGCCGGATCGTCTCCCTGCTGTGACCACGTCCGCACGATCGTCTCCCCGACTTTTCCGGACACCGCCTGGTACGTGCCGTCCATGACGACCATGGCAAAATCCCGAACATTCCATGCATCCAGTTCATATATACTTTGCCGCTGCGGCCTGGTCTGCGTAATGACGGCAACGCTCTCCATCCCTGTCGTAGCGAGCTGATACCCTTCCGGCAAATGAACGCGCACATGATAATTCGCTGCTTCGCTGTAGAATGGATCGCCAATCGCCGTGTACGGGTCGAGCCGCCAGCCGCCGCTGTCCTTGACCGCCAAGATCGGTAGCCAGTTCCCCAGCCACAGCGCATGGTCGTGGTAGGAGAGTCGCCCGTTGTTGTAAGGAACCTGCAGGCGGAAGCCAAGCTCCACGACGGTCTCGGCGGGCGTCTGTTTCGCGGGGAGCGGTACGCGCAGCAGCGTGTTCGTCTTTCCTTCGTAGTGGATGTCCGTCCTTCGTCCATCTACTTTGACTGCCGTGATCGTGATGCCGCCCGGCTCCCGCTGCTTGCCAAGCACCTGCTCCCAGTTCGTTGTGCCAAGATCCGCCTGTTTGGCGAAAGCATTCGGATACAGATGAAAATACGCTTTGTCGTCCCGCGGGACAAAACGGGCCGTCAGCATGCCGGTCACGATGCGCTCGTTCATATCCACCCGCACATCTGCGCTGTACGTGGCGGCTGCGGGCACCTGCTCCGGACTTGCGATCGCCGCAACGTCTGTCCCGGCCTGGCCCGTCCACGGGCTGCTCCACAACATCCCTGCCAGAACCATCCCTGCCACCATGCTGACCACCCCATGCTTGCGCCACATGGCACTCCCCTGCCTTCGCTTACTTTCGGTGTTTGTCACGCTGGCGTTCCAGCCAGGCCGCAGCCTGCTCCTGCCGGGACATGTCCAGCTTCATCCAATAGTCCAGAAAAGCACGCGCATCTTCTCCCGCCGCCCGGGACAGAAACGCTTCCCACTGTTCTCCGTTGACGTTCTGATAGCGGTATGTCTTCACGTATTCGCGCAACACATCGTGCAGCCGTTCTTCCCCCCACGCTTCCCGCAACAGCCAGAGCATCGCCGACGTCCGGGAATAGACAAGATCGCTGTAGCTCTGATTGGCAGGGAAGGCAGAGAGAGCCTGCCACGGACGCAGGTTTTCTTTCACGTACATCGCGACGGAGGTGCCGTTCTCCAAGCGCCTGCGTACCCACTCCGCTCCTGCCGGCGGGTACTCCTGAGAGAGAAAGGCGAGCGTCCCATACTCGGCAAACCCTTCATCCAGCCACGCCTCTCGCAGCTGATCGTTGCCGAGCAGCCCGTAAAACCATTGATGCGCCGTCTCATGCGCCACCGTCACCATTCCGGTCTCAGCCCCCGTCAGAAAATGACGCCCGTCCATAAACACCAGGGCAGGATATTCCATGCCGTTGATCGCTCCGCCTGTCCGCACCACATCGTATTCCCCGTAGGGGTAGGCGCCGAACTGTTCCTGAAAATAAGCGAGCGACTGAACCGCGGCCTCATGAATCTGTGTGGCCAAAAGCTCGTCATCCCCCTGGCGCCACCAGGTACGGACAAGCGTATTGCCTGCCTTTGTATCCGCTTTCTGATAAGTCGAGTCCATGAGCACGAGCGCGAAGTCGCGTACGTTTTCCACGCGCAGCCGAACCGTCTTTTTTCCTCCGGACGCAGTTGGCGAAGCTGCTGCTTCCGCCCCGTCATCCGCTGCCGTACTGGCCAACTGATAGCCTGCGGGATACGTGACATTGACTTCGTAGTCGGCGATTTCGCTGTAAAACGGATCGCCGACAGGCTCGTACGCATCGAGACGCCAGCCTGCCTGCTCGTGCACGGCGAGAATCGGCAGCCAGTTGCCCAGCCAGATCGCGTGGTCATCGTACGACATTCTCCCCTCGTTCTGAGGGAGCTTCATGGCAAAATCAAGTTGAATCGTGCGTGGGCCTGCTGCGATGCCGGACTGTTCGTTCGCTTGCAGCGGCACCTGCAGCACATGCCGGTCCTTTTGACCGACAACCAGGTTCCCATCGACGGCAAGCCTGTTACTAGCATACGTACCAGGTACAGGTTCCTTGCCTAAAAGTTCCTCCCATAGGATGCCTTCCTGTTGTTCGGTAAATACGTCCGGATAGAGATGCAAATAGGCACGTTGCGGGTCTTGCGGCGAAAACGTGATGGCTACGCTTCCGCTGACTTCTTTTTTCACGGGATCAATCCGGACATCCGCCTGGTAGAGCGGTTTTGGCAACAGCTTCTCCTCGTTCGCCAGGCCGGGCAGCCGCCACGCCGCCATCGCTGCCAGACTGCTGCACCCAAGCCATAAGACCCATCTGCGCATGCCATCGCCCCCTTTTGCTCTATCGTACCGAAAGCAACAGCAAAAGACTATTGAATTCGATCCGCCCGTTTTCCCGGCCAAGCGCAAAAAAGCTCCCCGTCCAGCAGACGGGAAGCCCCTTTTCCAAAAATCCTATTCGCGCAGCCAGATGAAGTAGGCCAGGAAGACAAAGAACAGAACGTACATCGCCGGATGGACTTCACGCGCTTTTCCTTTCAAAACCTTCATGACCGGATAGACGATGAAGCCCGCAGCAATCCCTGTTGCAATGCTGTACGTCAGCGGCATCAGGAGAATGGTCAGGAAGGCAGGAAACGCTTCGTCCAGTTCATTCCAGGCCACCTGCGCAACGTGCGAAGCCATCAATACGCCGACGACAATGAGTGCCGGTGCGGTGACAGCCGGAGTCACAATCGAAAGCAGCGGCGAGAAGAACAAGGCCAACAGGAACAGGATACCTGTCACGATGGCGGTAAAACCGGAGCGGCCCCCTGCTGCTACCCCCGCTGTCGACTCCACATAAGCGGTTGTCGTAGAAGTACCCAGCACCGCGCCAGCCATCCCTGCGATCGCATCGGAAGCGAGCGCTTTTCCCGGACGCGGGAGGTTGCCGTCTTCGCGCAGGAGTCCCGCTTGGCTGGCTACCCCGAGCAGCGTGCCTGTCGCATCGAAAAAGTCTACGAACAAAAACGTCAGCACGACAATCAGCATGTTCACGGTGAAGAACGCAGACGGATCGCCGAGATATTGGAACGCCGCACCGAATGTCGGCGCCAGGCTCGGCGGTGCAGAGACGATTTGCTCGGGCAGGCTGACCAGACCGAAGATCATGCCGACCACTGACGTAACAATCATCCCGATGAAAATGCCGGAATTCACTTTGCGAGACAGCAGAACGACGGTAACAATCAGACCGAAAATCGCCAGCAGCGCATTTTTCGCTGCCAATACTTCTTCCGGCTTCATGCCTTCATGGTAGAAGGTCAAATGGCCCAACGCGACAAACGTCGCATCGTTGGCAACGACAATCCCTGCGTTTTTCAGGCCGATAAACGCGATAAACAGCCCGATCCCTGCAGAAACCGCAAATTTCAACCCTTTCGGAATCGCTTTGATGATCGCTTCCCGAATGCCGGTCAAAGACAGAATCAAAAAGATCGTACAAGAAACAAATACCCCAGCCAATGCTTGTTGCCATGGAATATGCATGGTCAATACGACAGTGTAGGTGAAAAATGCGTTCAGTCCCATCCCCGGTGCCTGTCCAATCGGCAAGCGTCCGAGAATCCCCATGAGCAGCGTACCGATCGCCGCTGCCAGAGCCGTTGCGGTGAACACGGCGCCAAACTCAGGGTAGTTGGCTTTCAGCTCCGCCGGCAAATCCGCTCCGCTGAGCATGAATGGATTGACGGCCAGAATATACGCCATGGCCAAAAAAGTAGTGATGCCCGCGATGATTTCGCGGCGATAGTTGGTGCCCAGTTTGTCAAACTCAAAATACTTCCGCACCGAAAAGTCCCCCCATGCTTATGGTAATGGCAATGAAAAAAGGCCCGGACGCTATTATGATGCGCCTGGCCTCTTCACAAAACACTCCGGGAACAATTCCAAAAATGATAACAAATTCGCATCCCGTCGACGTTTTGTTCGTAGCCAGGTCGTTTAATGGCGACCTCGTAGAAACTCTTGAGCCATATTCTCAAGAATATACGAACCTTCCTGTATTACCTGTTCACATTGAGAAGTGTATCAGGAGATATCAAGAATGTCAACGAAAATACGAACGTTCATTTTTGGAATTCAACAAACATCCGGGTTTACTATTATTCCCACTCAATAGTTGCTGGCGGTTTGGAGGTAATATCGTACACGACACGGTTGACGTTGTCGACTTCGTTCACGATCCGCGTGGAGATTTTCTCCAGAACCTCCCATGGAATGCGCGCCCAGTCCGCTGTCATGCCGTCAATCGAGGTTACGGCACGAATCCCTACTGTATAGGAGTAGGTGCGAACGTCGCCCATCACGCCTACCGTTGTCATGTTCGGCAGAGCGGTAAAGTATTGCCAAATATCCCGATCCAGACCTGCCTTGGCAATCTCTTCGCGCAAGATGGCATCGGATTCACGAACGATCTCCAGCTTTTCTTCTGTTACCTCGCCCAAAACGCGAATGCCCAAACCAGGACCCGGGAATGGTTGGCGCCAAACAATTTCGTCCGGCAGACCAAGCTCGGTCCCCAATTTGCGAACCTCGTCCTTGAACAGCGTTTTTAATGGCTCAATCAGCTTGAACTTCATGTCTTTCGGCAAGCCGCCTACGTTGTGGTGCGACTTGATGGTCTGCGCAGTAGCGGTTCCGCTTTCCACGATGTCCGTGTACAGTGTACCTTGCGCCAGGAATTCCATGTCGGTCAGCTTGCTCGCTTCTTCATCGAAGACGTAAATGAACTCGTTGCCGATGATTTTGCGTTTTTGCTCAGGGTCAGAGACGCCTTTCAGCTTGTTCAGGAAACGCTCGCGCGCGTCGATCTTGATGACCTTCATGGAGAATTTTTCAGCGAACGTCTCCATGACGCTTTCCGCCTCGCCTTTGCGCAGAAGACCGTGGTCTACGAACATGCAAGTCAGCTGGTCGCCGATTGCTTTGTGGATCAACGCCGCTACGACAGAGGAGTCAACACCGCCGCTCAGCGCACACAGCACTTGCTTGTCGCCAACCGTCTCGCGAATGCGCACCAGTTCGTCCTCGATGAACGTCGTCATGCTCCAAGTCGGCTCGCATCCACATACGTTGAACAGGAAGTTGCCAATGAACTCGGTTCCCTTTACGGTATGGCGAACTTCCGGGTGGAACTGCACGCCGTACAGCTTCCGCTCCGGATGACTGATCGCCGCTACCGGGCAGCTGTCGCTTACCGCGTCTACGCGGAACCCGGTCGGCAACTCCACTACTTTATCGGAGTGGCTCATCCAGACGATTTCGTTCGTCTCCCATTTTTCATACAGGCTGTGCGTATTTTGCAGACGCAGCTCGGCTTTGCCGTACTCGCGTTTGCCGGCGCGTTCGACTTTTCCTTCCAGCATATGGCTCATCAGCTGCATGCCGTAGCAAATGCCCAGGATCGGCACGCCAAGATCAAAAATAGCCGGATCGACCTTGGGCGCTCCCTCTTCATACACGCTCGCAGGTCCGCCGGAAAAAATAATGCCTTTTGGCTGCATTTCCTTGATTTTTTCTACAGGCGTATTGAACGGCACCAGTTCGCTGTAAACACCCAGATCGCGAACGCGACGTGCGATCAACTGATTGTACTGGCCTCCGAAATCAAGTACGACGACCATTTCCAATGACTTGTCCATCATATCCCCCTTCTCCTGTACCCAACAGGACGTGCAAGTATCGGCCGCATTGTTGCCGACATCCTCGCTCGCTGCATGATAAAGCAAATTCCGCTTCCCTCGGTTCTTGCATCCATACATACCTGCCCAACTCATCGCCTCTGTGCAAAAAAAACGGGACAGTGACTCCGATCTCATCATACGGAGGCAGCGTCCCAGCTTGTGTACACATGTTAGGTTGCATGTACAAAAATCCGAAGTGCTCTCCTCGTAGTCGCTAAATTTACGGTTTAGCGGTAGAAACTTTCAGGCCATATTCCTGAGTATTATACGAGACTCATTGATCGTCATTCTAGCAGATGGGACGGCTTTGTTCAAGGCTTCAATTGACGAATCAATCTCTCGATCAGCTGCTCTGCCACTGACCGTGCCTTTTGTTCCAATTCCTTGTAGCCGTAAACGGTTCGCTCGTACATTTCCGTCAGGTAACGCAAATCTTGCCGCTTGTCAGCCGGAATCGTAATTCTGCTCGCGTACTCCCGCAGTGTCTCGCCAGCCTGCCTTCTTGTGTATACCCGCTCCATCATGCTAAGCAGTAAGTTGAAGCGATCCGTATACTTGTTGCTTTTGTCCTGATCGATCTGTCTTCGGAGCCACCAGATTTGAATGTCTTTTCTGCGCCGCCACACCAGGAAGCCTGCGGTTGCTACTGCCACTGCCAGCCCAACACGTACCTGCCATGGAATCGAAAAGCTCGTCCCCGGAATGGCGTCCCCCTCTTCCAATTCGTTGAAACGTCCCTCTCCCCGGTCTGGCGAAGTCTGATTCCCCAGATCCGGCACCGGAATCGGAAGCTGCGGCTGCGCTGTTTGCAAATCGTAGTTGAAGCGTACGGGCGAGAGGAAGGTGCTGGTCGCTTCGAACGGAATCCAGCCATAGCCTGGAAAATACACCTCTACCCACGAGTGGGCGTCCTTATTGCGAATCTCCATGATATCGCGGTTCTGCTCGTCGCTGCCCACTCTTTCCCCTGGCGCGAAGCCTTTTACCCAGCGCGCCGGGATGTCCAGGGAGCGCAGCATGACCGCCATCGAGGTAGAGAAATGATCGCAATATCCCCTCATGCTCTCAAACAAAAAATGGTCGACAAAATCTTGTCCTTCCGCTGGTACAGGCACATCGGTCGTTTCATACTTATATTTTCCACTTGATCGCAAGTAATTCTCGATCGCCCTTACTTTTTCATACGGAGTCTTGGCATTTTGCGTCACGCTCTCTGCCAGTTCCTTTACACGCCGCGGCAAAGACGGCGGGAGCTGCAAATAGCGCTCTTTGATCTCGTCCGGATAATCCGTGCCCGCCTCTTTGACGGCCTTCTCGCTGACAATCGGCACCTCGGCTTCCACCGTGTACTGGTTCAGCTTGAGCAACATCGTGTTCGGCCCGTACTCTGCCCGTCCGTTTGCGCCTGAAGGCTGGATCAGGTTGATTTTTCCGGCGCGAACCTCCAACTGCTGGTTCAGCTTGTCGTAGACGACAGTCGCATGAGGCGGAGCGTACTTGCTCACCTTGTTCAATTGGCCGGGATAAAAAACGGTAGCAAACTGCTGCGGACCTTTGAACGCCAAAGTCGCTTCTACCTTTTTCGTTTCCAGGCCATGGAACAGTTCGTTTTTCCACTCGTATGCCTGCGGGTCCAAAATCGCCTCGTACTCGCGATCCCCTTTTTCCCAGCCTATGCCTGTGTAGACGTCCTTGGAGTCGCCGCGCCAATAGCTGCGCTCATTGGTCGTCGCCATGAACACGAGCGTATTGTCCTGCTGGAACGGCCCGCCCAATCGTTCGTCATTGTTGTCATAGCCGACTTTTTTGACAACGGCGGCAGGCGCTTCCGTGCCGATCCCCATCAAAAAGGCAACCGGATCGGGCCAGCTCGCCGGCTTTTTGGGAGCCGCATATCCAATGCCCACACTAATCAAAATGACCAGCAAGGAGGCCAGCAGCGAGCCGAAGAGAAGCCGGCTTCTTTTTTCTGTCACGGTAGCCATGCCCGTCATTTTCATCAAATGGCTGACAGCGAGAAGCAAAAAGCCATAAATCAGCGTCCGCACAATCCCAGCGCTGGCATCGTAAGGCAGGAATGTGTCAAGCACCGCCAAGTACAGCTCGGTCAAAAATACAAACCACAAGCCCTGTCTCTGCTCCAGCACCAGATAGGTCAGCATGCTAATCAAGACGAGCAGCATGGCGTCAAACAAGGCATTGCGCGACAAAATGGACATCGATCCCCAGTCCTGCTGGAAGGCCAGCGGGAGATCATGCACAATCTGCCGGTACAATTCCGCCAGCCAATCCGTGGCAAACAGCGGCGTATCAAATAATGTAGCATGCAACAGCCAGAGGAGGCCGAGCAGCTTGAGCGGCAACGTCGCCCACCTGTAAGGTATGGATACGTCGATCACCAGGACCCCGGCCACAATGACCAGAAACGGCCACAACACACCGGTATCCGTCAACTCCTGGAGAGGGAGCAGCCACTCCCGTAGCATGAGGAACAGAAAAAGCGCCGAGACCCACTGCCATATCGTTGGTCGCTTCCACACGTTCATGTGTCTATGCACCTCCAATCCGCTTCCACTCTTGTTCATCGATGTGGACAGACGTACACGATACTTTGCTTCCCCTCAGCAATTGCAAGGCCTGCCGTCGCTCTTGCGGAATGACGGCGTCAGCATGTACATAGAACAGTTGCACTCTTCTGCCTTTTTGCGCCAACGCAATCAAACGATGAACCAAGTCTTTGTCCACACGCGGGGTCACGACGATCAGCGTCACGCCCTGCTGCTGTTCCAATGCCTCGCGTCCCACGACCCGTGCAAACGACTCGCTGCCCGTGGGCATCACCCGCGCCAATTGATCGAAGACGCGGAGAAAATGAGGATGGGAAAGCGCGGGAGCTATCGAGATGCGTTCCTTTTGCTTGTATACCAAACCGTAATGATACTGGTTGCGGTTGGCATAGGCGATCAGGCTTGCCGTCAGCCGAACCGCTGTCTCAAACAACTGTGCAGGCCGACCTTGATAGCTTTCTTTTTCTACATCGAGGAAAAAAACGGCCTGGTTCATTGCCTGATGCTCAAATTCTTTCGTCTTCAAGCCGGTTCCCCTTGCCGACGCGCGCCAATGAATCTGGCTCAGGCGATCGCCGCGCTGGTATTCGCGTACGCCCCTCACCGCAGCAACATCATCGGAGCGTCGATGCGACACGTGCACATTGCCGCTGAAACTGCCGTCCCCTAAAGCCCAGTGCGTTACGTCCTTATACCGCGGGTAAACGAGAAATTCCTGGGGACACGAGAAGACTTTGCGCCTTTCCATGAATCCAAAAAAATCTCCGCCACTCACGACGCAGTAATCCAGCCGGTAAAAACCTCGCGGAAGACTCGGTATGACATAGCGGAACTCCATTTCTTTTTGAAACCAGGGAAAAATCAGCTGCCGATGCGGCTCAAATACCCCTGCCAGCCGCTCCGGCAAAGGCTCCACGATCATGTGCCAGCCCAACGGAAAGCGGACTCTCCGGCGCAGGCGCACGGTTACCACCAAGTCCTCGCCGTCCTGCAAGCGGTTACGGTCGATGACCCGCTCTACCTCCAGCGTCGTGAACAGTAAGACATACGCCAAAACCTCATACACGAGGAACACCAGACTGCTGTAAAACAGAAACCAACTGGAAAAGCCGCCCTGAAATTTGGCAAACACGTACGTGATAGCCACAAGCAGGAGCGCTTTGAGCTTACCCCATCTTCGCTGTCTCATCCGCAGTCACTCCTTAGCTCACCGGGACGCGGGTTTCGGCCAAGATCACGGTCAATACCCGATCAACGGTTGCTCCTTCCAGGCGAGCTTCCGGCTTCACGATCATCCGATGGGCAAAGACGACTGGCACCAGCTCTTTGACATCGTCCGGGATGACGTAATCCCTGCCGCGCACGTAAGCCAGCGCCTGTACAGCTCTGTAGAGGGCGAGAGAGCCGCGCGGACTTACCCCGAGATAGATGTGATGGTGGTCACGTGTGCGGTGGCAAAGCCGTACGATATACTCCTTTACCCCCTCCGAAACCTTGACCGTCGCTACCTCCTTTTGCAGCTTCGCCAGGTCTGCAGCCGTCATGACAGGCTCAAGCTGTGCGAGCGGATTCGCCTCTGAGAATCGCGACAGCATGCGCATCTCTTCTTCCACCGTCGGATAGCCCAGCCGCAATTGCATCAGGAAACGGTCCAGCTGTGCCTCTGGCAGCGGAAACGTCCCTTCGTACTCCAACGGGTTCTGGGTCGCCATCACAAAAAACGGATCGGCCAGCCGATAGGTTGCACCGTCTACGGTAACGGACCGTTCCTCCATCGCTTCCAAGAGAGCAGATTGTGTCTTCGGAGAGGTCCGGTTGATTTCATCCGCCAAAATCACATTTGCAAAAAGCGGTCCTTGCCGGAATTCAAACTGCATCGTTTGCTGATTGAAGATCGCTACCCCTGTTACATCTGTCGGCAGCAAATCAGGCGTAAACTGAATACGCTTGAATTCCCCGCCGATCGACTTGGCCAAGGCACGTACCAGCATTGTCTTGCCCACACCCGGGACATCCTCCAGCAAAACATGCCCATTTGCCAAAACAGCAGCCACCATCATCTCGATGACGGAGCGTTTTCCAATCAAAACTTTTTCTATATTATCGATCAACTTGACGATTGCAGGATGCATTTGTTCCAATTTGATTGGGTTCACGTTGATACATCTCCTGTTCCCTCATATTTCTTTCCACCAAGCTTGTAACAAAAGCGTTTTGTTAGCCGTCCTCCCTTATACCATCACCGAGAGAGCAGTGTAATTCTAAAGTAATGGATGGAAATGGGAGATACAAGGAAAACTTACTTGAAAATTGTAAGAATGCAACCGTGATTATGCAAAAAAGAGTAGGAACAGATCCTACTCTTCGATTTCATATGAAGTAATGGCGTGCCCTGAGAGATTCGAACTCCCGACCTTTTGATTCGTAGTCAAACGCTCTATCCAGCTGAGCTAAGGGCACATGTTTTGCGGGCCAACCTGACTGGTTGATAGCAAGCAGAACAATTATGGAGCGGACGACGGGTCTCGAACCCGCGACCTTCGCCTTGGCAAGGCGACGCTCTACCAATTGAGCTACGTCCGCATGCGACATGATAACAGGTTTGCTCTGGCTGCAAACCCCTCTGCTTATTTGGTGCGGGTGAAGGGACTTGAACCCCCACGGTCTCCCGCCAGAACCTAAATCTGGTCGAGGCCATCTGACAGATAAGAGTGTATCATGTCGAATGCTGATGGGTCAAGGGTTTTGTGCAAACTGTTTATGGTAAGGAAGGGCAAAAAATGAAACCTGCTGTTCGATTTGGTCCCCAATTCGTCCCCGCGTCCCCAAGTGTCCCTCGGATTTCTTCTATATTAAATATGCATACGGCATTAAATATGCATACGGCGGATTATTTGGATCGATATTGAAGGCAAAGACCCGTCTCCGATTTAATGCAGAGACGGGTCTACAGCTTCTTATTTGTTGAGCCACTCCATATACGAAATCATCTGTCCGGGATCAAGCCTTGATTCTTTGGTGTAAATTTTATCTGGGGGCCCTATCTGAGATGTCAAAAATACGAGTAAGTTGTCGAACTGTTGGTAATCACCGTTACCAACCGAAATTTTCAATATTTTTCGGTTGTAAGTAACAACGTACGTGGTCCCAGTACTCTCATCTACAAATTGTGCTATCGCTTCTGGTTTTTTAAAAACAACAATAATGGCTCCCATGATCCTACTTCTTACATCCATTGAATCTAATGAGGTAAGTACATTTGACACGTTGCTCTCCCCTTTATGGAATTACGTCAATGATTGCATCCATCTGAATCCACCGGCTCTCCTCATCGTTCACCAGTTTAACCCGTCGGCTGTTTTGATCCATCCACTTGATCACGCCCCACATGCTGCGCAGTTCTTCTGTCTATTTTGCTCGCCATGGATGATGGACTCCCCTTTCCCATGCTTCCAGCAGTTCGATTTTATCTGGCTGCATGCGGTCCCAATTGATATATTCTTCTCGTTTCAAGACTTCCAAAACCTCCATGATTCCGCCCCGGGATCTCCCGGTTTTGATGCACAGTTCATCTACCGTTGGTGTCCGGCGACGGCCGGCAGAATAGTTGCCGATGATACGCAGGACCTGCCTTTCGAT
The DNA here is from genome assembly GCF_051967035.1 of Brevibacillus sp. SAFN-007a. NCBI lineage: Bacteria > Bacillati > Bacillota > Bacilli > Caryophanales > Paenibacillaceae > Brevibacillus > Brevibacillus sp. SAFN-007a. Next base: position 69,065 of record NZ_JBQCKK010000016.1, read on the forward strand.
ATCAGACAGCATGTCGGGTCACCACCGGGGCGACTGCGAGGATGTTGGCGATTGTAAAGACGCGTTTTGCTTGCCGAGTGAAGCAGTAAGCTTTGACGCGGTTACCGGTTATTGCGTGCAGACGTAAGGTTCGTTTGCTCGTCTGGCCGCGACGATCTATGTAGATAATCTCCACCAGCTGGCCAGCATTGAGGTATCGTTGTAGTTCACGGTGCATACTCATCACCCGTTCAATTTGTTGATACACGGACAATCTTTGCAACGTCGATCCAGACACTACCGTGTATGTTCTCCAGTCGAATGCGGCGATTGGATGTGTCAATTTTCTGCACAACGCCGCATACTTCCCGAATCTCCCCAAGCTTCTCTTTGACCTTCACTGGATGCCACCAGCGCACGGTGACGGTTTTACCCTCTTTCTGACTCTCCGTGATCATGTAGCCATACTCCATCAGTTCGTCTTCGTCGACATCAGGACGTTTCACCAGTGTGGTTTCGTCAATAAGCAAAGCCATGACGGCACCTCCAAACAAGAACATTTGTTTGTATTTTACAAGAACATTTGTTCTTGTTTCAAGACAAAAAACTTGTGAATTGGGATAAAATTTTCACATCGAAAAGAAAGTCCTTTGTGAACAGGGTGTCATTTCCCTACCAAAGATATTCCATATATCGCCAAAAAAGGGCTTATGGTGTAAAATTATGTCGGAGGATGGTCATGAGAATGCTCTTAAGACCTATTACAAAGGAGGGATATATATAAGCGAAACTGTACAAAAGGGGCAGATTGAAGAGTATGTTTCGATGCCAGTGCATGACTACATCAAAACAAGGCTTGATGACCAAATAACTTGGTATGACAACAAAAGCATATCCGCTCAACGGAAATATAAACGTCTCCAAGGAGCCGAAATTGTCTTGGCTGCTATGATCCCATTTCTCAGTGGATATGCTGACAAGCACTGGTCCATTCCTTTTGCGATTTCCTTAATGGGAACACTTGTTGTGATTATCGCCGCACTCACTAGGCTAGGCAAATACCATGAAAACTGGATCGAGTATCGATCTATTTGTGAGTTGCTTAAGCACGAAAAATATTTATACCTGACTGGTACAAGCCCATATGAAGAAAGAAACTTTCAGCTCCTGGTTCAAAGAGTCGAAAGTTTCATTTCTTCCGAAAATTTTAACTGGTCGCAACTTGCTACCTCTACCGATGAGAAGAAAAAGCATATCAATCGTTAACTTTCTCATAAGTTTGCTCAAAGATTTCAGGTTTGCAAGGATACTGCTCACCCGCAACTCCAGTAATGACCCAGTCTCCCGGTTCAGCCTTCATTAAGCCTTCCAGAGTTTGAATGGTCACTGCCGTAGTGGTTTGATAGGCTTCTATTGTTACTGGCTTTTTGCGGTACTTACCTGCATTTAATTTTCCCATATACCATCCCTCCAATATGAAAAAAACTTTAAAAGTAAGGAGAGTGATGCACGATGGCAAAAACATACAACATTTTCATTAGTCACGCATGGAAGTATTCCGAGCACTATAATAAAGTGGTTCAGTGGCTTAATGAAGCCCAGTCAGAAGGTACCTTCAATTGGAAAAATTATTCTGTCCCCGAACATGATCCAGCTATCGACCCGAATACCGAAGTTGGTAAAGCACAACTGAAAGCAGCCTTAGACTCTCAAATTAAACCTGCGTCGATTGTTATTATTCTTGCTGGCATGTATGTTGCCCACAGTTATTGGATTGACTTTGAAATTGACACAGCTAAATCGTATGAAAAATACATTATTGGCGTCAAACCATGGGGTCAAGAACGTATTCCCACAAAAGTTTCTGATAATGCAGACATTATGGTTGGCTGGAACAAAAGCTCGATTGTAAATGCAGTTGCTGCAAGGTAATAATTTGAATGAGGTGTTTGAAAATGGTATTTAATCCTCCAAATCCAAAACCAGGTCCAGGGCCGATTCCAGGACCTAAGCAACCAAGTTATCCACCAAGTCCAATGCCGCCATCTCGACCGATGCCTCCAATCAAACCTCCAAGATAACTCATCTCAAATTGATTATAACTCCGCCGCCAATTTCTTACCAGCGACAGGCGGCGGATGACTTTCTCTCCCTTTAATTCAACACTACAGTTTTATTTGTCTGCACCCACTTTACCGACAGCCCCGAGGATAGCCGCCAACTCTCGATCCGGTGAGTATGCGAATCCGAACACGATTTGTTATATTAGGGTTTGCTGAACGAAGCGCGTGAAAAACTGGAGGATATCATCGACACGTTGCATGCTCCGTTGATCGGTCATGCCCGCAAACCACGGACATATCGGAAGATAGCACGAAAACAGTTCCTGGCCGTGGCCAAACAGCATCGGGCAAGCGGCAAGGTCATTCGTCGAGCGATCGGCAAGCAACTTCAGTATGTTGCACGTAACCTTCGAATCATCCATGACCTGGCCTCGCAGCAGTCATTGTAGATTCTGAGCCGGAAACAGTATCGCGACTTGCTTGTGATTCAAGAACTGTATCGGCAGCAACGCATCATGTTCGAGCGAAGGTCGCACCAGATTGAAGATCGAATCGTGAGCATCAGTCAACCACACGTTCGCCCGATCGTACGCGGCAAAGCGAAAGCCCGTGTGGAGTTTGGTGCCAAGGTATCCGTTACCATGGTGAACGGATATGCGATTTTGGAACGCCAGTCGTGGGATAACTTCAACGAGGGCTTAACGCTGATCGAAACCCTTGAAACGTAAAAGAGGCGCTTCGGCTTTTACCCGAAGGCGGTACTGGCCGAGCAGATTTATCGCACGCGGGAGAACCGGGCGTTTTGCCAAACACATGGCATTCGCTTGAGCGGTCCTGCGCTTGACCGTATTCGAGCATGCCTTGTGAAAACGAGCGAAACCGTCATCGCACTTCAACTCCTGGTGATGAACCTCGAGCGCAGGCTGCGGGATCTTTTTGTCCGATACATCAGACGGCTGTTTGGATTCCGTTCGACAGATTTTTTGTCCATTTGTGCCATGTAAAGAATCGTTCAGCAAGCCCTATTTACTCAATTGCTTCTCAATATTCCGCCCGCCGTACATAATACGGATGATTGCAACAGTTTCCCGATCTTCAATGGGCAGATAAAATACCAGGTAGTTATCAACCGGCAAAACCCGAAGCCCCTTACTGTGCCACGGTTCCTTTTCATACAGGCGGCAGCGGAAAGGCATTTCATTTAGTTTTGCCGCAGCTTCCATAATACGTTTCGTCTGCTTTCTTGCAATTTCAGACTCAAGCAGGGAGTAAGCGATGTATTCGTAAATTCCGCGCAGGTCGTTTTCCGCCCGCTCGGTATAAACCACTTTCCAAGCGCTCATAGCCCGTAATCCTTGTTTATCCTGTCAAAAACCTTTTCCGCCGTGACAACCTTCCCGCTGTTTAAATCAGCCATGCCTTTCTCAATTTCCGCATTAAACTGTTCCTCGCTGAGCTCTTCAATAGACAAAGGCTTATTTTGAGGAAGCTTCATATCAAACGGAATTCCGCGCTGAAGCACAACCTGACGCAGAAAAAGCCCGATTGCGTTAGACATGGGAATGCCCAGCTGCTCAAGCACCTTTTCGGCCTGTTCCTTAATTTCAGGCTCAACACGGGCAAATATATTAGCTGTTCTTGCCATTTCAAAACGCCTCCTTCTGCAATATATTATACCCGATTGTATTGCGATATGCATGCGTTTCGCAAATTTAGGTTGAGTCAAGCTATTGCGGACACCTTTTTTTACTTCACTGTGGTTCCCTTCTCTTGAAAGCGTTTTATTTTACGCTGACTCCTTGTTTCCACTCGTTTTTTGCTTCATCCGCGAAGGGCTTTTAAGGCCAGCCCGGTAGGGCTGCTTTGATATGGCCCGTGCAACAGGCGGATTATCCCGTTTATATAGCCTTTTGCCTGTTCTTTGACATCCCGCAGCAATCCTTCACTTCCTCTTTAGTCTGACCGCCTAACGCCGTCCCTCATGTCACGTATTTGCGCCACTCGTTTCGGTGCTCCTCCCCAATCTTTTCCTCTGGAGCGGATTCTACTGTTGTAAAGCAAGGTATCTGTATCAAAGGATGCCAACGATTTGTACGGTTGGCCACGTCTCTGGCAGCTGACCCAGGAATCGGCGCAATTCTCGCGCCACATGAAAGCGATCCAGTGTGTAAATACAGCGGTGAAAGTATGATTCGCATCCTCCGATCCATTCGGCTCCATCCCCATTGACCACCAGCCACGTGTTTTCATCCATGTCATAATGACGAACGAGAAAGTCGCCAAACCCTTCCCAGAAGTCTCCCTTCCTTGTATGCAGGTAATGTCGTTTGACCTAAGACGCACTCGGCCTCCCTCTTGTTCCCATCCCTCATGTACGACCGCGATTCGATTTTCCATCCCCCGTTGGCGTTGTCGTTGCAAGCTTGTGTAGAGTCCATCCACTTCCACAAACAGCAAGCGAACCGACCTTCGGGTCGCCTCCGGCAACACGGTTGCCCCCTGCTCCATTCGAGTTATCAATTTGTCTCGGATTGCCTCATGGCTTAATGCCCGATATCCCAGCAACGCTTCCAGGCGGTTGGCGCTGTCCCGGTACGAGGGACCTTGGCTGGCAAACTCGATCGCTACCTCTTCCAAAAACGGGCTGAGCTTCTCCCGCCCGTCAAAAGCCAGCATGTGGTCCAACAAAAACACATGCTGACCCTTCACTCGATCCTGATACAATCGCCGTTTGAATCGAACCGTACCAAAGAGCGTGTCGATCTGCACTTCTCGCTGATCCTTCAAGCGAAATCGAGTATGATCCCGTTGATGCATCAGATACTCGTCCAGCAATTCCAGCATGCGTGCCCATACCTGCTGCAAATTGTTCCTGTAACTTCCGAAATAACAGGGTTTCAAGCTCTTTCATTGTCGGAAATTCCGTGTTACACTGACGCATAGGGGTTTCTCCTCCTTGGTTTGTGTTGGTTTTTTGGCGATTTACACTTTACCAAGAAGAGAAGCCCTTTTCTATACCCTCCTACTGATTTTTCTTCAATTTCTTTTCTGTTTGCCCACGAACATTTTACTCATACCTTATGTCCCACTATGAGTCAAGCCAAGACTGTCAAGTTTTCTTCGGCCTGTGAAATCTGATATCCCTCCCACATTGAGTCCAGCCTCTCTTCCGTCTGAATCGTCCCCATCGTCCATCAGGATTCCAATAATCTACTTACAATAATAGATTACATTACGATCGTTATAACGATGGGCAAGATTATTACAATGGGCTTCCCTCTCCCTTCTTTGCTTCGTGGTTGGCTAATTGGACGGCTTCATCCACTCCAATTTGATTTCGGAGATGCCGTAGACCGCCAAAGTATGAGCGAGCAACGTCTTCATTCGATCGGTTTCTTCCATGCTCACTTTATTTGTCGAACGGAGCGTTACGATGCAAGAATTATGATGAAAGGAAACCCGCTCAAGCGAAGTGTCTGCCGGAAACGGATTGTCAAATCCTTCAGGCCGGGTGCGCAACAATTGTTTAATCGCTGTGATTCTTGGCGCTTTAACGGAAGTCTTGTTGATCACCGTTGTCTCCACCGGAACGGCGTTGCCGTTTTGGAACAAATAGATCGTGTAAGTTTCGGTAGTCTCCCGGTTTTCTTCCCGCGGCGCTTCCGATCGCAGCGATCCTTCTTCTATCTGTCCAAACAAGTTCCATACCTCTTCCGTTTCTTTAAAACCTTCAATACGGTACAATTCAACGCCGCTGTCATCCAAAAAGAGCGTGGTGGGATTCATCTTAATGCGATATCGATTGGTCGTTTCATGGTCAACATCCACATAGACGACTTCATATGCAAGCTCTTTTTTGCAGGCAAGCAATTCTCCGATGACCGTATTCATGGAGCGGCCCATCGGACAAGCGGATAGTGTAAACAAAATCAATTTTTTAACCGATTGACTCATGCGGCATAACCTCTCCCGTCTTATTTGATATTGGAAACAGCTTCTTTCATCATGTCGTAATTAATCGCGCCCTGAAACTTTTCCCGAATCACTCCGTCCGAGTCCAGCAAGAATGTCGTGGGATAGGCGACAACCTGATAGGTTTGCATGACTTCTCCTTCCTTGTCCAGAACGATGGGGAACGTGAGCTGTTGCTCTTTCACAAATGCTTGTACGTTATCCGGATTTTCCTCGGTAGGTGTCAGGTTAACACCCAAAATCACAACGTCTTTCGATTGGTAATCCTCATAAAATTTTTGCATATGGGGCATTTCCACCCGACACGGCGGACACCATGTCGCCCAAAAATTGACCAGCACTTTCTTGCCCTTAAAATCAGACAGGTGAACCGTGTTCCCCTGCAAATCCGTAAGCGCAAAGTCCGGCGCAAGCTGCCCCTTCAGAATGCCCGTCTCCAGGTTTGCTTCCCCCGATTCCGCAATTTTTCCGGTTTCTGAAGAAGACTTGTGAAAATAATCATATCCGCCATAAACGACGAGCCCTATCAAAACCAGAACAGCGATCATGCTTTTTTTCATCCGTTTCATCTCCACTCGTTAAAAGTTGATCTCCCAAAACGTATATTGGGATAACCAGGCGCTGATCTTCTGCAATTGCCCGGTAAACAACAGAAACCCCAGCCCGATGAGCAGCCAGCCATTCAGTTTGGACAGAAGAGGGATCCATCTGTTCATTTTTTTCATGAACTGCAGCGAATACGTCAGCAACCATGAAATCAGTAAAAACGGAACACCCAACCCGAGCGAATACACGGCCAACAACCCAATCCCGTTCCACAGCGTTTCGGCAGACCCGGCCAGAAGCAAAATGGATGACAACGCCAACCCTACACAGGGACTCCAGCCGGCGCTAAAAGCCACACCGGTAAGTAGCGAACGGATTGCGCCGCGGCTCCTGTTCGTTTTGATTTCCCATGTTTTACCGGACATCAACAGCCGGAGATTTAATAATCCGGCCATTTGCAGACCAAACACAATAATCAACAGACCGCTTATTTTTTGGATCAAATCGCGTTCCTGGGCAAAGAAGCGGCCAATAAAGCTTGCCGAAGCCCCCATCGCGATGAAAACGAGACTAAAACCCACAATAAAACTAAGAGACTGAACAATCAGTTTCCCCCGATGCACGACCAGTTTGCCATCTTGAAAGGACGAGCCCGTCAAATGGGAAACGTAAGCGGGGATGAGCGGAAAGACGCAAGGGGATAAAAAGGATAGCATCCCCGCGGCAAAGGCTGCGAAAACCGAAATATTATCCATGAGAACCTCCTTTTTTCACCTTCTCGTCCAACCAGGCCCATCCGGTCAAACCCGTGGCAACGAGCAGAAAAATCAACTGCTGTTTGTTGAAGGACAAAAGCCACATCGAACGATCGGGGACCAGAAACCATAGCATCACATGACCAATCGAGAACCAAATGGCATATACAATTCCTTCCGGAGAATCGGATCCTCTTGAAGAAAACGAGAAGGACATGAAAAGAACCGCGGATAATCCGGCGCTTGCCGCATGAAACCAGGCCGGCTCCTCCCCGATCATGAATAACAACACTTGGCAGGCCGACCAACCCGCAAAGGCATACGTTATTAAAATGTCCACCCACATTTTTAAAGGAACGTTCTGCTTCGAAGCCTTCAGCCAAATATAGGTCACGGCAACCAGGCTTGCCATCCATTTCCCACGTTCCCCGCCATCGAAATAGATGAAAGAAACAGGCTGTTGGATGACTTCAACCGGATGAAAGAGCAGGTAGCTCGCTTTCCAGACGATCAGCCACAGCCAGAATGCGTTGGATACGCAGGACAAGATCAACCCCCGCTCCGGCATGTTTCGGAGCCGATATTGTAACATCAACCAGCCCGCCGCCCCAAAACTGAAATACAAAATCAATTGTCCGTTCAAGACAAAAGAACCGATTTGAATGCTGTGCACCCCCCCACCCCCTTTGTAGATGAGGATAACGTTCCTTTTTAAAGAAATGATTAAGCTATGGGTAAACCCCTAATTCGTACAAAATCAAAGATCACCGGGGACAAACCGGTTATGTCACTACGCAGAGCCGGTACATATCCGTGGGGGGGTTACTTTTCCGGCGAAACTGCGCAAACCGCTGCCGGAACAGCCAAAAACGTGACTGAAGCCAGTATGAAATATTTGGGGGCGCCTTTCGAATTTGGTTCCTGTCGCTCCGATAACCGGACTCTCGATTGCTCGGACTTTGTCAGACAAGCGATTAAAGATGGGGCAGGCTTCATCCTTGGGGTAATCGATAGCATTGATTTCGTCAAGTCTTTTCCACGGACCCGTTTCAGCAGAAAGGCGGATATGTATTGCGAACTTCCGGTGTCATCATGGCTTATAAACCATATAACCCCAAAGGACGGCGAATCGAACATTTTCTCGTTCAAAATAAACCGCTTAAACCGGATGCCATATACCGAATTGTCAGTGCCGGCGAACAAATCCTTGGGCAATATCAGTCTGTCAAGAAACATTCAGGAATTCATGCCCATGATGCGATCAGGCACTTTTTTCAGGCCCATCAAACCATTGAAATTCATGATACGCCCCGCATTTTCAGTATTTAGCGGTTATGTGCACAAGCACAGGCAACCTCTGGCATGATGCCTTGCGAAACGCATGCCGTTAGAGATCAGTTTTGGCAAAATGATGAATGTTAGACTCAAAAATCCTACCTGAACGAATTGCGAACGGCTTCAGAGGTTTGATCGGCTACAGTAGCGGCATGTTGGGCAACTTCATGAATGGAGGACGTCAGTTGTTCACCAACCGCAGCGGCATGCAACCAACGGACCGGCAGCCTTTCTAGGCTTTTGGATCATATGCCTACCCGTAGTCATTATCCTCCATGATTTTTTCCCTTATTTCGTTTTTCTTGCAACAATAAGATAGTGCTGATCGGAAGGATAGGTCAGTTTTTCAACCAGGAGGCCATTCTCATCAAATGCTTTTGCCAGTTCATTGGATTGTATTCGATGATGGAGAGGAGGACCTTGTACCGTTTGTTTTTTCTCCCATTCGATACATAATACTTTTCCACCCGGCTTTAGCACTCTGCTCATTTCTTGGAGTCCTTTTTCCAAAGGTTCTACTTCGTGTAAGACGAATGAAGCGATCACATGGTCGGCGATTTGTCCTGTCAAGGGAATATGCTCAATGGCTCCTTCAATTAACTCGACATTGTCAAGTTTTTGCTCCTCCACACGTTTCCCCAAATATTGCAACATTTGCGGTTCCACGTCCAAGGCGTAGACTTTGTTCCGGGTGAGACTTGCCGCCGGTATGGTAAAGTACCCGGTACCTGCGCCCAAATCAATCAGAATGTCGTTATCTTGGATTTCCAGCAACTCCAATAGCTTGTGTGGTGGCAGCAATTTACGCCGTTCCGGGTTGTCCAGTTTCTTCATATGTTCAGGTTTAAATCGGCGTTCTGTCATGTTTCTTAACCACCTTTATCCATTTTTATGGGGAGGGTAACCCAAAACGTATGCTTGCGGCCATCCGATTGCAATCCGACTTTTCCGCCGAACCGTTCCACAATTTCTTTCACAATCGCAAGACCCAGCCCCGTACCGTACCTGTCTTTTTCCCGGTGTCTTGACGGATCAACGCGATAGAACCGCTCAAAAACCAAATCGCAGGCTTCTTCCGGTATAGGCTCCCCCATGTTGGATACCGTGATACGGTATTCTGTTTGTTCCCTTTTTCCCGTAATCCTGATCTCTTTCCCTGTATTGTACATGAAAGCATTCTTGAGCAAATTGTTCATGACCTGCTTGATTCCGTCTTCCTCGCCAAGAACGACGCACTCTTGTATGGAGGCGTCCAATAAGACACCCTTTTTTTCGCTTTCCAACTGAAAAGCCTGAATCGTTTGTTGCAGCAGTTCATGGATTTTGATTTCTGTCTGATCCAGACTGATATTCCTTCTGGCTTCCCAGACCGTCAAATGATGAAGTTGTTCAACGAGCCGGGTGAGGTACTGAGCTTCTTCAAGCAGGGATTGGTACAGTTCACGGTTGCCTTCCATGACACCACTGGACAACGCCTCCAAATAGCCGTTTAAGTTGCTCAGAGGCGTACGCAATTCATGAGATATATTGCTTAGAAGACGTTTCCGGTTTTCTTCCGTACGCTTCAGCTTTTTTGCCAGTTCATTGAAATGTTGGGTAAGCTGACCGATTTCATCATGAGATTTGGGTTCGATGGGCTTTGGGTAATGTCCCTCGATCATGAGTCGTGTCGATTCTGTGAGCCGTTTTAAAGGAGAAAGTATTTTTCTGATAAACATATAATGAATGACGGCGGCGACCAAAATGGCCAAAACACTGGCTCTCCATAAATAAAACTCCATCGTTTCATTGAAGAATCTGCTTTTTTCCTCGCCGACAAGTTCATATTGGGCTACTACCATACAAGCAAAATCTTTTACCGATACCCCTGCGAGCCAGATCACAACAGCGATAACCAGGCCGTTGACCATTATGAGTTTCATCGTCAAATGCTTTCGCCAAAACATCCCATGTTTAATATGCATGAAATCGATATCCCATCCCTCTTATCGTTTCAATAAAACGCGGAGCCCCGCCCATTGCTTCAAGCTTTTCACGGAGCTTGCTAATATGGACATCCACGGTCCTGTCGATTACCGAACGTTCTTCATTCGGATACAGTTCTTGTAATATTTGTTCTCTTGACAATATTTGATTCGGATGCCGCATCAGAAAGTATAGCAGTTTAAATTCGTGCACCGTCAGCGGAATAAGCTCTCCGTTAAACTTCACTTCTCCTCTATGAGGTTTCAGCGTTAAACCCCTGTAGCTGATTTTGCTGCAACGATTGGCCGTTCTGCGCAGGACGGTTTCCACCCTGGCAACGACCTCCCGCGGACTGAAAGGTTTCGTGATATAATCATCCGCCCCTAATTGCAACCCCTGAATTCGATCCGCCTCATCCACTTTGGCCGTCAGCATGATGATCGGAATATCGCTTTTCATGTCGCAACGGATCCACTGACAAAGCTCTTCCCCGCTTTTGTGCGGAAGCATGAGATCCATAATGACAAAGCAGGGATCGAGCTTTTCAAAGAGCTTCATTCCTTCGGCGCCGTCCGCCGCCAACAGGATCTCGTATCCTTCTTTTTCCAGATATATTTTCAGTAACTGTCGGATTTTGGCGTCATCTTCAACAATCAGGATCGTTTTGCCCTTCATTCCTCTAACACCCCCTAAACACCTGGCTGTTTGTCCGAGAATAACAACCATTTGTTAAGATGCGTTAAAGAAAAAACCAATGAGATGAACTCATCGGTTTTCATATCATGGATTCGCAGCCCGATTGATGCATTTCATCAATCGGGCTTCCACGTCGGCAGCAATACCCATCAGAGCATCATCCTCCAGCATATTCATGAATGCGGTCGGTTTCGGCATGCCGATTTTGGTCTTTCCGTCCGCTTCATATACGACAATTTTACATGGCAAGAAGTACCCGGCCAATACATTTTCACTAATGACTCTGTTCGCTTCTGCAGGATTGCATACCTCCAAGACCACGTACTCGCGCTCGAAATCAAATCCTTTTTCCTTCAGTTTTTCACGAAGATTAAACCGCCATAGCACGCCAAACTGTTCTTCCTTTAAAGATGTTTCCAAGGCGGCAATGGCATTCTGAACGCTCGTTGTTGTTTCTGCCGTATAATGAAACATAACCGTTCCCCCAGTCAGTGTATTCCAAATCCTAACGATAGTATGGTATCTTTTCCGGAAAATAACTCGTCTATTTCGCCAGAGGTCTGTTCCAGGCCATAATCCCACCGTTCAAGTGAGCCACATTACGGTATCCGTTCCGGCTAAGGATCCTGCCGGCTTGTTTGCTGCGCATCCCACTGCGGCAGTACAAAAAGACGGGGCTGTCTTTCGGAATCTCGGAAAGTCTTGTTCGCAACTGACTTAACGGAATGTTGATCGCTCCCGGAATGTGTCCCTGTTTAAACTCATGAACTTCCCTGACGTCAATCATCCTTTGACCTTTCGATTCCGTTTTGAACTGCTCGGCATTCAGATTTCGCAACCCCTTCACCGGGGCAAACTGCTTGTAAACAAACCACGATACGAGTAAAACCATGATTGCGTAAAGGTAAGGTTCCAATGAACTCACCTACCTGCTTTTGATCAATAATTCGACAGCTTCCTGAACCAGTTTGCCGGTATCTTTGCCGGCCTCCTTCTCTTCCAGGATGCACTGTTCCAGATTGACTGCCACGATATAGGCAATGGCTTTGTCCACTGCACTTCGGACAGCCGAAAGCTGGCTCACCACATCCTTGCAGTTTTTCTCTTCCTCCATCATTTTCAGTACGCCGCGAACTTGTCCTTCCACGCGGCGCAGCCTTCTTTTGACGTCCTCATCATATTTCATCAGCATGGAATATCCCCCAATCACGAATACGTGTATAGGTATATTATACCCTAAATCCGGGGAACCGGCCTTAAATGAACAAGTTTACTTTCGCTTCTGCAGCATCCCCCAAATAGGTTGCAACACCGGCATAATCGATCCCGTCGATCAGTTCTTCTTTCTTTAGTCCAAGCAAATCCATGGTCATCGTGCACGCGACAAGCTTGACTCCCTGTTCCCGGGCAAGCTCAATCAATTGCGGCAGGCCGAGCGCGTTGTGCTTCTTCATGACATGTTTGATCAGTCTCGGACCGATTCCGGCAAAATTCATTTTGGAAAGTCCCAGTTTATTCGCTCCGCGCGGCATCATTTTGCCGAACATGTTCTCGAGAAACCCTTTCCTGACGGAAACAGGCTGATCTTTGCGAAGCGTATTCAACCCCCAAAAGGTGAAAAAGACCGTCACTTCGTGACCATATGCAGCCGCTCCATTCGCGATGATGAAGGCGGCGATCGCTTTGTCCAGATCGGCGCTGAACAGAATAATGGTGGTTTTTTCTTTTTGGCTCATACGATCATCCTTTCTTTTTGGCTTATACAGGTATGGGTATCGAATTTGCAAATAAAATGAGTCATACTTGGCGCATAACCTTGTTTTGAGCAAGTTATATAATGAAGACTTGAACTCAGGCCGGTGATTTCGAATTGGCAAACGTTGATGTTGGAAGGAGATGCGGTTAGAACCGCATCTCCTAAAAAACTTACCCTTTCTTTACGATAAACTTAAATACACCGTTGTCTTCTTTTGCCTCGATCAATTCATGGTTGGTCTGTCTTACCCATGCTTGAAAGTCGTTCATGGAACCTTTGTCGGTTGTGTGCAATTCCATGATTTGACCAGATTGAAGCGAATCGATGGCTTTCTTTGCTCTGACGATCGGCATCGGGCAAGCCAAACCTTTTGCGTCGACAAAAATGTCCGTCATGCTTGAAACCTCCTCTTCGTTTTTCCGTGATGTTTTATCCGCGATGGTGCACCGCGCAGCGGTTCGGTCCGATCTCGAGTTCAATGGCTTTTTCCGCATCTACCTGAAGTTCTCCCCGGTTGATGGCCACAATTTCCTCGAAATTCGGCGGTTTCTCCATGGAAACCGCGCCGGCCACTTGTTCTGTAAACGATTCTTTATCGGCGTTGCGCATAATTTCGTTATTCCCGCGAATCTCTCCGAGTGTGGCCCCGACAATCCCGTTATCGTTGATTTCCTGAATGTCGGCATAGTGAGCTGGAAGAACGAGACAATCATCCGGAAGATTGCTCAGCTTGTTGAATACGGTATCGTACAGATCCATAGCCCATTCTTTTGCTTTTCCTCCTAGATCAGGTCTTCCCAAACCGCCGACAAAGATGGTATCGCCGGACATCAGGAACCGGTTGTTAATCAGGAAGGAAGTTGATCCGGGAGTATGGCCTGGAGTAGGAATCGCCAAGACCTCCACGTCAATTTCTCCGACTCTGATACGGTTATGCCGATCAAGCGGCTCGAACTTCAGATTCGTATCCTTTACCTCCCCGGAAGAGATGTAGTAGGTCGCGCCGGTTTGTTCGGCAAGCTGCAAACCTCCGGAAATATGATCGGCATGAAGATGAGAATCCACGACATGTTCAATCTTGAAATGATGCTGCTTTGCCAGGTCAAGGTATACATCGACCTTTTGATTCGGATCGATGATCATGCCTTTCCCTTCCGAAATGACCGCATAGGAAAGGCAGCCTTTAGCCAAACGGTTGATTTGAATGATTTTCATTTTTTCGTCCCTATATACGGTGGTGGGATAGTAAAACTGGCTCCAGGCAAGCATTCCGCCTTTTAACGACCAGGTTTTATACCCTTTTTCCATCAACATTTCCGCTACATAATCGGAAGCGCCGCCTTTCGCGCAAACAACGACAATTTCCGTATCCTTCGGCAGTCCCGCGTACACCTGCTCATCCTCTTCCAGAAAGTTAAAGTACGGAATGTTCATGGATCTCACTTTTTTGCCTTCAATTTTCCAATCATTGTAATCCGTCTCGTTCCTTACGTCGAGAATCAAGATGTCTTCACCGGAATTCATTTTGCGGTGAAGCTCTTCCGCCGTAATCGAGAGAACTTTTTCCATCTTTATTCTCCTTTCCTGTTAAAAGTTCAGCGTCACCTGCGCGTCGAAGGCAAAATCCAAAAATGCCGCCGCGCCGCCAAGTTCAACTCCATCGATAAAGTGATCTTTTTCCAGTCCCATCACGTCCACCGTCATTTGGCATGCGATCATGCGTACTCCGGATTCTTTCGCCATGTCCAGAAGCTGCGGAACGGTGGGAACGTTGACCTTCTTGAAGCCTTCCGCCAGCCCTTCGTTGCCCGGTCTGAGCTTCAATATTTGTTCCGCATCTTTATGAATGATGGACAGCCCTTCAAAGGTGAAAAAAATCGCCACTTCCGCGTCCAGCGCCGCAGCCGCCGTTGCAATGTTCAATGCTTTATATGCGGTCTCCAGACCCGGAGAAGACGCGATAATCGCCACTTTTTTGTTTGCCATATTTCGATCTCCTTTCTTTGAAGTTTTTCATTCGTCGCTTTCTGTGGCTCCCTGCCACTGGGACATGCCCGGCACCACATTTTTCACTTTGGAAAATCCGTGCTCGGCAAGAATTTGGCAGGCCATATCGCTGCGGTTTCCCGTACGGCAAATCACTGCGTACTCTTTGCCCGGATCCAACTGACTTATTTTTTCCTCCAGTTGTCCCAAAGGTACGGATATGGCGCCGGGAATGTGCCCGAAGACATATTCCGCAGGTTCGCGAACATCCAATACGATGATGCTTTCGCCGGAATCCATTTTTTGGTTTAATTCCTCGTTGCTCATGGTGTGAGGGAATTTGACTTCCGCTTTTGTTTCGTTGTTGGAGGCTTTTCTCAAGAAATGGCGGAAAACCCTGTTCTCTTCGATAAGACCGATGTATTGATGGCCGGTGCGTTTGGCCCAGCTCTGCAAATCCGCGACAGATCCCTTATCGGTGGCCCGCACTTCGAGGACTTCCCCCGGCTTCATTTCTTCCATGGCTTTCTTGGTTTTTACCACCGGCATCGGACATGACAATCTTTCACATTCAAGGACACGATCCGTTTGGATTTCTCTGCTCACAACATTACCCCCCAGTATAGCATGGTGATTTTCCGTATTCGATATTCCCGGTCCATTCGATCATGCCGCCTTGCATATTGACGACCTTATAACCCATGGATGCCAGATATTCGCATGCCAGGGCGCTGCGGTTCCCGCTTCGGCAGATCACAATCGTTTCTTCGCCCGGGTTCAGTTCCTTGTGTCTTTCCCCAAGTGAACCTAAGGGAATATGCTTTGCGCCGGGAATATGTCCCGATTCCCATTCGTCGTGCTCCCGCACATCCAACAGATTCAGCTTTTCCCCACGTTCCAGCCGTCTTTGTACTTCCTGGGGGAGAATGTTTTTCGTATAGGTTCCGGACACCTTCATCCACTCCTTGTTTACATCAAAATATCCACCCAAATCTTAATGACCGTTGCCGTGATGAGCGCGGCGAGAATCCATTGCAGCACCTTCACTTTCATTTTCTTTCCAAGCTTGGCGCCGAGCGGAGAAGCGACAATGCTCGCCACAACCATCACCAGGGACGGAATCAGAAGCAAGTGACCGCCCATCACTTTCCCGACCGTGGTACCGATCGAGGAAATGAACGTGATCGCGAGCGATGAGGCAATGGCCACACGGGTTGGAATCTTCAGTACGACCAGCATGATCGGGACCGTGATAAAAGCGCCGGCCGCACCAACGATCCCCGACAGGAGGCCCACAGTCGCCGCGGCAATGACCGCGACAGTTGTGTTGAAGCTAACGTTGGAATAGTCGGTTCTGTCCGTTTCTTTTTTTGGCATAAACATCATGACCGCCGCAACGAGCGCCATAACGGCATACGTCAGGTTAATCGCGGAATCGGGCAGAAATTTCGAGCCGTAGCCGCCGATAAAACTTCCCGCAATAATAGGAATCCCCATGGCGATGACGAGCTTCTTATTGATAAACCCGCCTTTGCGGTAAGCAAACATTCCGGCTAGCGTAGCAAAGAACACCTGGACCGCACTCACTGAGGAAACTTCTTGCGCGGTAAACGCCGCGAAACCAAGCAGCGGGGGAATATACAGCAGCATCGGATATTTAATGATGGAACCGCCGATCCCGACCATTCCGGAGATCATGGAACCGACAAAACCGATCGCGAATAATGTGATGACCCAACCTACATCCAGTTCCATAAGACCCCCCTTTCGTTTGTATGATTCCGATTTTTGTTACTTCAATATACCTATAGGGGTATTTTGAATTAAAAAATTAATTTGCATATTGCATGATCAATGCTTTCAGTTTATTTAGCGGCTGGACACCGACAAAGGTAGTGGTTTCTTTCCCGTTGACAAAGAGTTTCAATGTCGGGATGCCTTGAATATGGTGTTTGATGGCGGAAACCGGATTTTCATCCACATTCACTTTTACGATGACGGCCTCTTTGTCCGCTTCTGCAGCCAATTGATCCAAAACCGGGGCCATCATGCGGCAAGGTCCGCACCACGGAGCCCAAAAATCGACCAGAACGACTTTGTTATTCCTGATGATCTGATCCAAAGTATTGTCCGTTGCCTTTATTGCTGCCATAAAATCGTCCCTCCTTGTGATTTTCATATACTAATACCCCTATAGGTATAATAAATCGTTCTTGCCTTTTTGTCAATGCCAAATTGACGAAAGGACCGCCCCAAAGGCAGTCCTATTGTTCCTTCTTTCGTTGTTACTTCCCAACGATTCTCTCCTTTTTTAACTTATTTATTCCATCTGACAACGATAAAACCGGCTTGATTTTTTGCGGCGGTTCGGGAAAGCTTCTTTTCCAATTCAAGCGCTTGATTTTCATTTTCGAAATTTTCCGGGGTTACGAATAATCCATAGTCCAAAGAGGCAAAATGTCTTGTTTCCCAAGATACGATCGTTTGTTCCGAATAAAAATGTGCATGGGCAAAAACGCTGTCGGGATTATCTTTTCCCTTTTGCGAATAAGTTCTTCCCCAGTAACTTTCCTTGTTGATCAATCCGATCACCAATCGTCCGTCTTTTTTTAATACCCGCAGCGCTTCCGCAACGACTTTCTCAGGATTCTCAACAAATTCCAAAACAATATTGCCAATCACAAGATCGAACGTTTCACGGTCAAACGGAAGTCGGTTCATGTCCGCTTGAATCCAATGGATTGCAAGATCTTCCCTCTGTGCTTTTTCCTGTGCTTTGGCCAGCATTTCCGAGGACAGATCGATTCCGGTAACGTCAAGTCCCTGTTTCGCCAGCCATATGGTGAAAATTCCCGTGCCGCATCCCAGGTCCACTGCTTTTTCTCCCACTTGCGGCTGCGCACTTTTGGCTATCCATTCTTTTTCCACTTTGTCGACAAACGAACCCAGTGGAGTGTTGCACCAGTTATCATAAGTGGAAGCTTCCTGATCGAACAACGCCATGATCGCTCTCCCTTTTCTTATTCCAAGGCCTATCCTTATCAGAGAGTCCTGCAAAAGTCCACCTAATATCTGTAAACCGTAACCCTAGTGCCCTTAGGTACTGGGGTTTTAATTATCGAGAATGTAGCTGTAGTGGGGAGAAGCATGTTTCCGATCTGCGCTCCGGTCTACGTCCTGCAAGGATGTGAAACTGTCCGCTCCACAGCGATCCCGGGGGAAGCGCAAAACGGCGCGCAGCTCCGGGGTTTACTCATAGATTGCGCTTCTGTTTCCCCGGGCTCGCTGTTCCGCTTTGCTGGACTCCGCCAGTCGCTCCGCCTGGAAACATGCTTCTCCTCCGAAACAGTAGGTTTTCAACAGGCTGAAACCCAATGCCCCTTCGACACTGGGTTTGTTGTACAATGAAAAGAAAACGAAAGAGTTGGAACCATTGCTACAGCCCTCTAAACAAATCACGGCATCCTTCCATGCCGAATTATATAAACTGATTCCCGCGGATCACCCATTACGTAAAATCAATGAAATCGTAGATTTCACATTCATTCATGAGTTGGTTCGTTCCTCTTATTGTGAGCATTACGGAAGACCTGCTAACGAACCCGAACTCCTGTTTCGTCTATTGTTTTTACAAGTTCTCTACAATCTTTCGGATGAACGCATCATTCAGGAAACGCAGGTAAACCTCGCTTATAAGTGGTTTTTAGGTTTAAATCCAGAAGATACCCTTCCTGACCCCTCTCAATTATCCCGCTTTCGTAATCATCGGTTAGGGGCGGGAGCCGTGGATGAGGTGCTTAAATCAGTTGTACGTCAGTCCATCGAAAAAGGACTTGTGAAGTCAAAGACGATCATCATGGATTCCACCCATACACTGGCAGCTTCGCAAAAACAAAAGCCGCTTGAAGTACTGCGGGATGCGGCGAAGCGCTTATTCCGTGTTGTGGTGAAAAAGCATCCAAAACTCGAAAAGAAACTCCCACGGTTACCGGAGTTGAAGAAAGATCAAGAGGATGCTGAGAAGATCATGCTTCACTACTTGGCGGAACTTGGAGAGACTGTCGAGACTTTGTTACCCGATCATGAGGGTTCCATCTCGGAGAAGGTCAAGATCGCCAAGGCCATCGTGGAAGACGAACGTCTCCTCGCCAATAAAGGTATTATGTCGGCCATTGATCCAGATGCACGCTTTGGATGGAAGAGCAATACGAAATCCTTTTTTGGCTACAAAGAGCATATTGCCATGACCGAAGAAGAAATCATTACGGCTGTGGAGGTCACCGGAGGAAGTACGGATGACGGAAAACAATTCAAACAACTTTTGAACCAATCGCTTGACGTAGGAATAGAAGTACAAGAAGTGATTGCTGACACCGCATATTCGGGTAAAGATAACTTGGACGAGATGAAAGCCAAGAAGATTCAACCCGTCGTCCCACTAAACCCAATCGTACATAACGGAGGGCTAAGGCAAGAAGGTTTTGAGTACAACAAGGATGCAGACTTTGTTATTTGTCCGGCAGGACAACATAGTATCCGAAAGGCTGTCCAAGGAAGCAAGAGTGGCAAAAAGTCGTTCTCTCGTTTTCTACTTCGATACGGAGAAATGTAAGACATGCCCACTTAGGGAAGGCTGTTTCAAACCAGGAGCGAAGAGCAAGACCTACTCCATCCGGATCGTGGCGGAAACCTACAAGGCGCAAATCGAGTTTGAAAACAGCGATACGTTCAAAGAACGTATTCGTCGCAGATCGATTATTGAGCACAAAAATGCTGAATTAAAAAGGTATCATGGGATGACCAAGGCCAAGTACCGTGGTCTCTTTCGTATGCGAATACAGGCAATACTTACGACTTTCGTCGTAAATGTAAAACGGATGATAAAATTGACAGAAAAAATGCAGCCCGCCTCTTAAAGGAGAATG
This sequence comes from Brevibacillus sp. SAFN-007a, assembly GCF_051967035.1. Classification (NCBI taxonomy): domain Bacteria; kingdom Bacillati; phylum Bacillota; class Bacilli; order Caryophanales; family Paenibacillaceae; genus Brevibacillus; species Brevibacillus sp. SAFN-007a. The sequence continues at coordinate 89,043 of NZ_JBQCKK010000016.1, forward strand.
GGCTGCATTTTTCGTTAAAGTCCTTTTTTGTAAAAAATAGTGTGGGTTACCCGATCCGCAAACCTCAAAAGAGGTATTTTGCAGGACTCTCCCAATCTGGTGTAACCGTCAAGTAGTTTTGAACACTTTTTGCTCATTAAGATTGAACACTTTTTTCTCCGAAAATAGAGCTCCTGTATTTGATTCTGTAGCTTTCTTCGTTTAGTTGGATCACTTCCACTCTGTGAAGCAATCGATCTAATATAGCCGTCGTAATTCCTTGATCACCTATTAATTCTCCCCACTGTTCGGGTCCTTTGTTGGATGTTAATATGATTGAACTTCGTTCATACAGGTTGTTTATGAGGTGGAAAAATAGGTTTGCCTCCCTTTGATCCATTGCCATATACATGAGATCATCAATAATGACCAAATCGGATTCGTTTATTCTTTTAAGCTGCGTTTGTGATTTTGTGAGGTACTCTTGGGTTTTCAATAGATGGATCAACTCTCCCATGGTTGAAAAGGTAACTTGAAAACCCTTTTGTATCGCTTCTAACCCAAGTCCAATTGCAATGTGGGTTTTGCCCACTCCTGGAGGACCAAGAAGGATCAGATTGTACTGTTGTTCTAGCCAATTCAGTTCCTTCAACTGTTTGATTTGGCGGGAACTGATTGACTTTTGCTCATCGATCTGAAATTCATCCAAGGTCTTTTGATAGGGAAACTTGGCCCATTTCAATCTCCTCTCCGCATTTTTTGCTTCTCTCCGTTTCAATTCATAGGTTAAGAGTTCTTCTAGAAATTCCTGATAGGTCCAAGAGAATTTTTCAGCTTTACGAAGGAATTCAGGCAGTTCATTGGCTGTCTCCGCCATCCGAAGATGGCGGAAGTAATTTTGCATGGTCTGTACGGTGCTGTTCAACGTCAAATGCCCCCTAGTATTTTTAAATATTTATCCATTTCCCTCGTTGGTGAAGTGGCTTGTAATGCGGAGAGGTTGCGGAAGTTGCTTGGTATTGCTTGATCGAAACGAGGTTCTGAGGAGGGCTTGGTATCTTTTAGTCGGGAAAGGTGCTGTGCAACATCCCGGAGGTCATTTCTCTAAAGCCCCAAAATTGGATTTGAGTTATCACCCCTTATCTTGTTAATCTGGTATCAGAAGAACAGAGGGGGATT